>CAXUHF010000038.1:0-3020 GCA_964250765.1 uncultured Ktedonobacteraceae bacterium
AATAGGCAAAGTTGTAACACAGGTGAATAAATGAATGACAGATGGCTGGGAGGCAGTGCCTCCCAGCCATCTGTCATTCATTTATTCACCAAATTATTCTTTAGCGGTCTCGTTCCTGCGTCGTCAATGCAGCTTGTGCGGCTGCCAGGCGCGCAACGGGAACACGGAACGGCGAACAGCTTACGTAGTCTAGGCCGATCATGTGGAAGAATTCCACGCTATCGGGATCGCCACCATGCTCACCACAAATGCCTAGTTCAAGGTGTGCATTTGCCTGACGCCCCTTCTCGGCTGCCATACGCACCAATTGCCCAACGCCCTCACGGTCAATGGTCTGGAACGGATTGGTCGCCAAAATTTTGACCTTGTGGTTCAAACCGGGTTCGTCGAGGCCATCAATATAACGCAACAAGAATTTGCCCTCGGCATCGTCACGGCTAATACCAAAGGTAGTCTGCGTCAGGTCGTTCGTGCCGAAGCTGAAGAAGTCAGCGACTGGCGCGATCTGATCGGCAGTTAGGGCTGCACGTGGCAGTTCGATCATCGTACCAAACTTATACTCGATAGCACCACCAACCTCGTCGGCGATCTCGTGTGCAACAACCTCTAGCTGGCGACGAACCTCTTTCAACTCGTTGACATGCCCAACCAATGGAATCATGATCTTGGGTTGAATCTTCTTGCCTTCCTGTGCCAGTTCACGTGCCGCCTCAAGAATGGCGCGTGTCTGCATAACATTGATCTCAGGGAAGAGCAAGCCTAGACGACAGCCACGTAGACCAAGCATGGGGTTCATCTCACGCATGTTGCCAACAGCCTCTAGCATCTTGCGTTTCTCTGCCAGTTCTTGTGGATTGTCACCCTTTGTCTCAAGACGTGTCACCTCGACAAGAAGTTCCTCATAAGAAGGCAAGAACTCGTGCAGAGGTGGATCGATTAAACGAATGACAACAGGATAACCCTCACCTGTCTTTGGATTGACCATCGACTCGAAGATGCCTTTGAAATCGCTACGCTGGAAGGGCAGCAACTGGTCAAGCGCGGCCTGACGCTCTTGTGTTGTCTCAGACAAAATCATCTTTTGTACAATGGGCAAGCGTTCCTGCTCCATGAACATATGCTCTGTGCGACACAGACCAATGCCCTCGGCACCGTACTTGATGGCGCGTTCAGCATCGCGTGGGTAGTCAGCGTTGGCCCAAACACCAAGTCTGCGCTCTTCGTCGGCCCATGTGAGCAAGGTCTTTAAGTCTTCCTCTTTATCATAATCGGCCTCAACGGTCTTGATGATGCCAGCGAAGACTTCGCCAGTTGCACCGTCGATAGAGATGTCGTCGCCTTCCTTGATAACCATATCAGAACCAACAACGCGGAAGAGACGCTCGGAATCGCTGACACGAATACCTTCACAGCCAGCAACACAGGGAAGCCCAAGACCACGCGCAACCACAGCCGCGTGACTGGTCGCACCACCACGAGCGGTAAGAATACCCTTTGCCACAAGCATACCATGTACGTCGTCAGGGCTTGTCTCAGGGCGTACCAGTACCACAGGTGTACCGGCCTTGCCGAGTTCTTCAGCACGATCAGCATCGAAAATGGCTTTACCAAAGGCAGCACCGGGGGAAGCGTTTAAGCCCTTCGCCAGCAAACGACCCTCTTTTTCAGCCTGTTTTTTCTCCGCCTCATCGAAACGTGGCAACAGGAGTTGATAAACATGATTTGGCTCAACACGCTTGATCGCATCCTGCTTGGTGATGAGACCTTCCGAAACCATGTTCACGGCAACCTTAACAGCAGCACCAGCATTGCGCTTCGCGGAGCGCGTCTGAAGCATATAGAGGTGGCCCTTCTCAACGGTAAATTCCAGATCCTGCATATCCTTGTAGTGTTGCTCAAGGCGATTCGCAATCTCCTGGAACTCCTGGAAGACATGCGGTAAATCCTGTTGCAGTTTGCTAATCTTCGAGGGTGTGCGGATACCCGCTACTACGTCCTCTCCCTGTGCGTTCAGCAGATACTCACCATACAACTGCTTCTCGCCAGTGCCGGGGTCACGTGTGAAGGCTACACCAGTACCGCTATCGCTTCCCATGTTGCCGAAGACCATGCTTTGCACGTTGACGGCGGTACCAAGCGTATGCTCTATTTTGTTGAAATTGCGGTAGTCGATGGCGCGCTTGTTGTTCCAGGAAGAGAATACGGCCTCGATAGCCTTTTCCAACTGCTTGTACACATCCGTGGGGAACGGCTCACCAGACTGCTTTTCGGCAATTTGCTTGAACTCAACCACGAGCTGTTTCAGTTCGTTGGCAGGAATCTCAGCATCGGTCTTGACGTGTGCCTGTTCTTTGTACTTCTCAAGAACACGCTCGAAATCCTGTGGGTTAGTATCGAGAACGATCTTGCTGAACATTTGGATGAAGCGACGGTAGGCATCATAGGCAAAACGCTCATCACCCGTAAGTGCAACCAGCCCCTTTACCGTCTCATCGTTGATACCAAGATTGAGCACGGTATCCATCATGCCTGGCATTGAGAATTTCGCGCCAGAGCGTACAGAGACAAGCAAAGGATTCTCTTGCTTGCCAAAGCCTTTGCCCGTCTGCTGCTCCACAATTTTGAGGGCCGCTAATGCCTGCTCCCACATACCTTGCGGAAAATGTTTGTCATCATCGTAGTAGGCATTGCAGGCTTCGGTTGTGATTGTAAAGCCAGGAGGCACAGGCAAACCTGCATTTGTCATTTCGGAGACGCCCGCGCCTTTACCGCCAAGCAGGTCACGCATTTTGGCGTTGCCTTCACTAAAAAGGTACACCCATTTTCGTGGGGATTGTTTGACTGCCTCGTCCAACCCTGAACGAGTAATTTGTTGTGTCATATTCGGTATCCCTCCAACATAAAGTTCTAGGTCGCTAAAATAAGAGTAACTTCACACTAGGGCATCCGTTGCCTTAAAACTTAACCGAACGCGGCTTAGGAGAAACAAGAAAGCAAACGACACCCATACAAAAACCACA
>CAXUHF010000038.1:3030-10155 GCA_964250765.1 uncultured Ktedonobacteraceae bacterium
AACGAGAAACTTCACACTCGGGCTGCCGTTGCCTTCATCGTCCCCCCAACGGGGCTTGGTAGAACGATGAAGGCAACGGACACCCTGACTCTACGCACTCAAAACAATATTTCTCGCCCAACGTAGTATAGCACGAGCGTGTCCTATATAGTCACTTGCCTGCTCCGCACTGATTACTTCATCGGCCTCTTCTGGTGGCGTATCAACGTAGAAGGCTTCCGGGTGAAATGGAGTAAGCACCGCCATCTCATCTTGAATGTTAGGTGGTGCACCCACTGCAATAGCTAATGTACGTAGGTCATGGTCATAAGGCGAACGACGACCAAAGCGTAATACGCTGACCGCTTGTGCCGCCTTTTCAACCGCTTGGTTGCAGAAGTCCGCACAGGCAAAATGTCGTCCCAAGCTCAACTCAACGCTCGCAGTTGCCATATCCTGGGCCGCCTCAGCGAAGACCGCCAACGACCCTTGTATATCATCTTGCAAGGAGTTAGAAGAGATGGCATCCTCGTTCTCTTCCTGAGCACGTGATGTTGTGTGCGTGATAATTGCTTGTGTGTCCTCAT
The DNA here is from genome assembly GCA_964250765.1 of uncultured Ktedonobacteraceae bacterium. Lineage (GTDB taxonomy): Bacteria > Chloroflexota > Ktedonobacteria > Ktedonobacterales > Ktedonobacteraceae > JBBQVS01. The sequence continues at coordinate 3,597 of CAXUHF010000038.1, forward strand.
CAAGCGTGACCTCGTGCAAAAGAAGTTGTTCTAAGTCTTCCTCAGGCTCACCGTTGGGAAGCATATGTCGGTCATCGTGCATCTGTGCCATAATACTGTATCCTTATGCAATAGTTGGCGTACATCTAGTATACGTTCTCTTCGTCACTTTGCCAATAATATGCCTAACCGATGGGTCCTGTCAATGCGGAAAAAGAGTAAGAGAGACAGGAAACTTTTGCATCTGCATTTTCGTCTCTTGCATGAGGTTATGATACAAGCAGATATGATACAAGGATGTATCCAATGCACAGGTTTTATATAGGAAGATACTCTAGTGGTAAGCCTTACGACAATTATGTTACAGAGCTTATTTTACTCTCATTGATGTGTTATAATGTGTCGTAGAATATGGGAAGGGCGGACTATTTTTTATGACACAACGCGAGTCACAACCATACGACCGCGCATTAAAATCTCTATTTGGTGACGAAGCAGCAGAAATACTACCAAGACTTGTAGAAGGCGTGGAACTGATTGGTGAACAAAACGTTGAGATTGACAGGTCTACACTAAGAGCTGATTTGGTGTACAATGTGATGTATAGAGGAAGACCGCATATTGCAAATATGGAGCTTCAAACGGGTGCTGATAGCGATATGGCATTGCGAATGCTTTCCTATCACGTAGGCTTACATGTTAAGCATCGCTTACCAGTACTCTCAATAATTCTTTATCCATTTGAGACAACAATTTCAATGTCCCCATATCAAGAGATGAGCGGAGATGAAGAACTTCTAAAATTTCAGTACAGAGCAATCGTGTTATCAACTCTTGACGCTCTACAATTTGTACGAGACCATACGGTAGCAATGTATACGTTATTACCAGCAATGAAGAATGTCAGCATTCCGTTGCTGATGCAAGCAGTTAAAGAGATGAACCAGTACTATCCTAAAGTACGCTTTGGTAATCATCTTGCACGGTTCATACGAATTTTACAAAGATCGAAAACGTTATCAGAGCAGGAGAAACAAACGATGCATGACAATCTTATTGAATACGATAGCCTCATAGATGACAATCCTGATATACAGAAAAGGGTTGCCAAGGGAGAAACTAGGGGCGCACAAGAAGTGTTAACTACGCTTGTTGAAGTACGTTTTCCTCAACTGGTAGAAGTTGCGCAGCAAAAGGTCACGAATATTCAGAGCGTAGAAATGCTTAAACAGCTGACAAAGCAAATTGCCACTGCTGAAGACGAAAAAACTGCTCTCTGGGTCCTAAATTCCTACGCAGCTTAGAATGCAAAAAACTTTAGTTCACACGCAATGGTTTGACTTCGCGGCGTACACGTTTGCCTTGTCGTATCTGTTGAGCGGCGGTGCGGTCTTTCTGGGCTTCAAGCTTGATGAGCGGAAATGGGCGGTTAAATTTTCGATCAAAGAACTCAGCCTTTTCTTCCGAGAGCACCGCGCGTCGCTCATAAGAACGGGCGAAGATATCGCGTTTGGCATCATCAGAGAGATTTGTCAGGAAGAGATAAGCCAACGTAAATTCTGGCTTCCCCTGCTCGGCATACGCATCTGCAAGCGCTAGTGCATCTGCTCCCTCTTCGATTTGTTTACGAGCCTGCTCAATAAAGACATCCTTAAGTAATCGACTATACATCTCCGCAAAATCTGTAGGCATGGTCAGGCTCCTGTATGTGCATATAAACAATCTGTAGGGGTCTAATTCTATTACACCCTGTTAGCAATTGATTCTTTCCATAGGATTGATGAAATGTTTCATATATCTCCTAACATGGTCAATTGCCAACAGGGTGTAATAGAATTAGCCCCCTACAATCGCCACACATCCCATTTATTTGTCAATTTATATCATCGGTTCCTATATCGTACCACGTTTTCCCACACGTTGCTGTTGCTCTTCGCGGTGCCATTTCTGCGCATAGACGAAGAGTTCGCGGAAGGCACGGGTGATAACGGAAAGTTTCGCCCCCGTTGCACGACCTCCACGACGTGGAAGATGATGAACACCAACCTCAGTATAGGTATAGCCCTCACGTGTGAACTTGTAAAGCATTTCTGTGTTAATCATCGCACCACGCGTCTCTAAATGATTGTGCTGAAAGAAGCTAGCTTTGTAAAGTTTGAAGGCACAATCAATATCGCGCACATGCAACTTAAATACCGACTGCACAAGCATCTTCCATCCCCACGCATTGAGTTTACGCAACCACGTATCCTGACGATGGATGCGATAGCCAAGTACAGCGTCATATTGCCCAATCAAGGGAAAGAAGCGTTCCAGATCGCAGATATCGAACTGCCCATCAGAGTCCATGAAAAACACAAGGTCTTTACTCGTTGCCTCAAAACCACTAACAAGAGCTGCTCCATAGCCTTTGTTGACCTCATGGTTGATAACACGTACGCGCGGCTCCTCTGTTGCTATCTCCTCCAAGATGGCACCTGTCGCGTCCTTACTGCCATCATTCACCACAATCACCTCGAAGTCCTGTGTCCATGCTGTCACCGCATCAATCACTGAGCGCATTGTGCCCTCAATAGCGACTTCCTCATCATGAGCGGGCATAATGATTGAAAGACTATAAGCAATACTCATTCTTTGTTCTTTCACCTGTACAGGTTGTTCTTGCATCTTCCAGGTCCTCTTCTCCTCCAAAATTATGTGCTTGTTATCCTATCATCTTGACGTTGTGGGACTAATACGTAGTTTGTTACCCCTCTTTTATAAGAACGTCATATACTAGGAAATGTAGGTCGGTGCATGTACTTATAGGAGTAACTGATGGATACCCTGGACGCGAAACGTGCCTCAACACATACCTCAAAGATAGAGGAACAGATACAAGCTTCCACTCCAGAAGCTTCGACTGAGGCTGCAATACTAGAAACACCCGCTTCGACACTACAGCGCATTCGCCACACATGGTTGTCTGCAACACTGAGTATACTCCCAGTCTACATCGCTGTCCATATTGGATTTTTTTTAACAACGTGCCTTTCCTTTTTATTCACACATAGAGATTTCGATGGAACATGGGTTCCCCTAAGTGCTCTACCACAGGCATGGCATCACTGGGATACAGGATTTTACATGGTCATCGCTAAGTTTGGCTATCAAAAGGTTGAGCAGACCGCCTTCTTCCCACTCTATGGACTACTCGAACGCGCACTATTACCCATCACTCATGATCCACTTGTCGCAGGACTTCTCATCTCCGATGTTGCTGGCTTTTTTCTACTAGTCGTGCTCTATCAACTCGTACGCGAAGATTTCGGTGAGGAACGTGCAAATCGTGTCGTTCTTTATCTATCACTCTTTCCCACTGCCTTTTTCCTCGCATCTGGCTATAATGAAGCACTCTTTATATGTCTGGCGGTGCTCAGTTTTTACAATATGCGGCACGGTCAATGGTGGCTAGCTGGCTTGTTCGGATTTTTCGCCAGCCTGACACGCTCTGCTGGTATCTTCCTGCTAGTTCCTTTTTGCTACGAATATTTGCGACAACACGACTTTAGTGTAAGGCATATTCGTTTTGATGTCATAGGAGGCGGACTTATCGCGGCAGGTATGGGTGTATACGCGCTTTATTGCTATTACAAGTTTCATGATTTTCTCGCATTCTCCCATGTGCAAGCAGTATGGAATCACCATTTGGAACCGCCGTGGTATGGCATAATTGGCTCGTTCACTGCTATTAGCGAGAGTGGAGGATTGATTGGTTTCCAAGCTATGCGCAACCTGCTCGACCTTGTGCCAGATATAATAATGCTTGTCATGATTATATTGATTTTCGTGGGACCGTGGCGGTTTCCGCGCTCAATGTGGTCGTATGGTATCTATGCGGCGGTCGTGTATATATTCTTGCAACTGTTTCCGGTTGGCGGTACAGGACTCTTTCCCTTACAGTCTGTTGGACGCTATCTGCTGGAGCTTTTTCCAGCTTTTATAGTACTAGCGACACTAGGCAAGTACCGGATGTTCCACATGAATTATCTGGTGATCTCTGGTGCACTACTCTTTTTCTTGCTCACACAGTTCCTCACAGGGCACTGGGTTTTGTAAAGACCGATGTATCGCGTCCTCGTAGTGGGTAACATCTCCAACAATGACGTGATACATCGGTCCCTACAGAAATATTGAAAACGTCTATGCAATCATCTACAAATCAGACGCCTGATACAGTTCAAGATAGAGTTGTAAGTGATGAAAGCACAATACAGAGTGCCTCTATCGAGAACACACATACACAACAAGAAGTTCAGCGGATACAGAAGCGCGGTAACTGGCGTGGGTGGTTTGAGGCGTTTCGGCGTATCTTTCCTATCTATTTGGCAACACACATAGCGTTCTTTCTGCTGACTTATTTGGTAAATCTCTTCTTTCTCAGCAATTTCTCTCAGCAAGCATTAAATATATCTGACACGCTGGAATATTGGGATCATTGGGATACGAGTCAGTTCACTGCGATAGCGCAAGGAGGATACAGTGTAGCGTGGCGTACAGCTTTTTTCCCACTATATCCAATACTCGAAGCAGTGCTTACATCAATCTTGCATCAACCATACTATGCAGGTTTATTTATCTCTAACCTTGCTACACTAAGTCTCTTTACTGTCCTTTATCGTCTTGTTTATCAAGACTTCGATGCAGAGCAAGCGGGACGTACAGTGTTGTATCTCGCGGTATTTCCAACGGCTTTCTTTCTCTCAGCAGCGTACAACGAATCACTTTTTCTCTTTCTAGCTGTATCCAGTTTCTATTGTATACGACGTGGAAATTGGTGGTTAGCAGGTTCGTTTGGCCTGCTAGCGAGTTTAACACGTTCGGCGGGTGTGTTCCTACTTATCCCCTTCTGCTACGAATATGTGCGCCAGCATGATTTCAAGCTGAGAAAAATACGTTTCGATGTTGTAGCCGGGACTCTCATCCCTTTTGGTCTTGGACTCTTCGCGCTCTATTGTTACTACAAATTTCATGATTTGCTGGCCTTTTCGCACGCGCAAGCAATTTGGGATCGTCGTCTCACGACACCATGGCAAGGCTTTATTGATGCCTTTACGATCATCTCAAAACATGAGGTGCTGACGTTTGACGCCATACACAATGTGATAGATGTGAGTGCGGGCCTCTTTATGCTAGTTATCCTGGTATTCTGCTTTGTCGGTCCCTGGAAATTTGGTCGTGACCGTCTGGTCTACGGACTCTACGGAGTCGTCTTCTACCTCTTCCTGATACTCTTTCCTTCGGCGAGCACGTTTCCGTTTCAATCGCTCTCGCGCCTCGTGATAGAGTTATTCCCAGCCTTTATCGCGCTTGCCTCGATGGGCAAGCGACCAACGTTTAACCTATACTACCTGACTATATCAGTCAGTCTATTAGCGTTTATGCTGCTCCAATTCCTGATGGGACGCTGGATTGTATAGAAAGAACCTGTTCAGTTAGTATAAATTTGTTACACTGCCTCAACCTCGCGCATATATGGTAGTGCCTCGATACCACCATAGCGCGTACAGCTAATGGCTGCTACTTTGTTAGCAAACACACCCATTTGCTGCAGATCGTCTTGAGACAGACGAGCAAGGTCGGCAGGCAATGCATAGCCGCGTTCCGCTAATGAATAGAGAATAGCACCCATGAAGGCATCGCCTGCACCTGTTGTGTCAATAGCTCGAACAGGGACCGTTGGCACCTCGACGTGATTCGTTGCTGTCATCAAAAGGGCACCTTTGCTCCCAAATGTGATAATGACGAAACGTGGCCCTTGTTGTAGTAGTTGCTTCCCTAGCTGAACAAGTCGCGTCACGTCTCCTTGTTCGGGTGTGGCAAACTGTAGAGTCGCATCAAATAAGTGGGCCTCTTCCACACTGAGTTTGAGAACATCCGTACGCGGCACAACTTCGACTATCGCATCGTGCATCGCTTGCTCAGAAGGCCAAAACGCGGGACGCATGTTGACATCGAACGAGACAAGTGCACCTAGCTGACGCGTATGGTCCATAGCCGCGAGGGTCGCGGTACGCGAAGGCTCGGTCGATAACGTGATGGAACAGGTATGACAAAGAGCAACATCGCGCCACGCATTCCAATCCAGGTCCGACACATCTAGCAACGTATCAGCAGTACGATGCCGATAAAAAAAGAATTGCCTCTGTCCGTCGTCTTGCAATGAGACGAGGGCAAGTGCTGTAGTGCCCTCATCGGTCCTTCGTACATACTGACTATCGACGTTGTTGTTTTGCAACACCTGAATAAGTAATTGACCAAAGGCGTCATGCGAAAACTTGCCAATGAAGCGCGATGCTCCACCCAAGCGTGCAACCGCAACGGCGGCATTCGCAGGTGCACCTCCTGGGTGTGGACGATAGCAGCTATCGCCGCCTTCAAGCGTATGCAGGGGAGCAGTAGGAATAAAGTCTATCAGCATCTCGCCAATACTTAGAACGTACTTCACAGAACACCTCTACAGTTCTACTGCCATTAAAACATATAAGCATGTTATAGGGACTAGATTTATCGCGTCCATAGACAATTAATTGTCTATGGA
>CAXUHF010000038.1:10165-23905 GCA_964250765.1 uncultured Ktedonobacteraceae bacterium
CCTTGTTTTCGGCACTATATTTATGCGTCCAATACAAAATTATTTGTAATTGGACGCGATAAATCTAGTCCCTACAACATGCTTATATTAGCTCGATAACCATGCCATTTGCCATACCGCCACCTTCGCAGATGGTTTGCAGACCATAGCGTCCACCAGTGCGCTCTAACTCGTGTAGCAACACAGTGGTAAGACGTGCGCCGGATGCGCCAAGGGGATGCCCAATAGCAATCGCGCCACCATTGACGTTGACCTTACTGAGGTCAGCCCCAATATCGTGTTGCCATGCTAGCACAACACTTGCAAACGCCTCGTTAATCTCTACAAGGTCAATCTGATCGATAGTCAAACCGGCCTTTGCTAGAGCTTTTTGTGTGGCGGGAATAGGGCCAGTAAGCATAAAGATGGGGTCCGCGCCTGCAACGGAGAATGAGACAAAGCGCGCACGCGGCTTGAAGCCAAGCTTTTCGGCAGTCTCACGGTCCATAATCAAGACGGCAGCAGCACCATCGCTAATCTGCGATGAGTTACCAGCCGTGATCAGACCATCGGGCTTAAAGGCTGGTTTCAAGCTTGCAAGTTTTTCAAGGCTCGTATCGGGTCGAATGCCCTCGTCACGTGAAAACTCGCTGGTTGTGCCATCTTCATTCTTGACCTGAATCGGCACAATCTGTGAGGTGAAACGTCCCTCTGCTGTCGCTTGTGCGGCACGTCGGTGGCTCTCTAAACTATACTTGTCGAGGTCCTCGCGGCTCATCTCCCATTTGTGCGCGATCAGATCGGCACTGATACCTTGATGGACCAAGCCATCGTGATAGCGTTCAACCATTCGTGGTCCAAAAGGTTCGCCAGGTCCCTTTGATGTGGAACCCATTGGCACACGTGTCATCGCCTCGACGCCGCCCGCGATTACAACATCATACGCACCACTGATCACCCCTTGTGCCGCGAAGTGAATCGCTTGCTGACTTGAACCACATTGACGGTCAACGGTTGTCCCTGGTACAGATTCGGGAAAGCCTGCGGCAAGGGCGGCATTACGACCTACATTCAGGCCCTGCTCACCCACCTGACTCACACAGCCTACAATAACATCTTCAATCAGGTTGGCGTCAATGCCTGTACGTTGTACGAGTGTTGCAAGTGTCTGGGCCAGCAGGTCTACCGGATGCCAGTCCTTGAGTTTTCCACCTCTACGCCCTACGGGTGTCCGAACAGCCTCTACGATGACGGCTTCCCTCATTGTAGCCATGAAAATCCTCCTGCAAAGAAACGGTTGCCATGTATAGATACAAAGTTGTCTTGTCTTCTCTCTAGTAAGGCATGTTTAACAGGCAAACTCAACAACAAAAGATAAAATAAATTAAGAATGGTCTCAATATGGCTTCAGCCATAGTGAGACCATGCTTCATTTCTTTTCTCTTTTTAATAACTTGGGCGTCCAAATGCTATACGCTGTCGGCGATTTTGCCCAAAGAGCAGGTACAACAATGGTCCAACAATTACAGGAATTGGCATGAGCCAGATGACGGCTAGCCAGAGCACTTTGCCAGCAACAGAATGATCGTCCTCAAGTACCATAAATGTTTCAATAACATGACCTACAAGTGGCACAAACACGATAACGAGAAACAGGAACGAGTTAAAAAAACAGCCTCTATTGCTAGACATTGTATATATACTCCTTAATATATTTTTATCTGGTTATATCCATAACCATAGAATTATACGCATTAAGGAACATATTGTTGCATATAATGCTTCAGCTTAACAAACCAAGAATATTCATAGGACGTTTCACGAACTGTACAGTGAAGTGAAAGCGTGATCCTTCGTCGAGAATGCTTTCTGCCCACACTTGCCCACCATGCATTCGTACTATTTGGCACACATGCGCAAGCCCTAAGCCCAGACCAGGTATGCTTTTGTTTATGTTCGTCTCGACACGTTCATACGGTTCAAAAATGCGATTGATTGACTCGGCTGGAATGCCAATACCGTTATCTTGCACACAAACATGGACAACACTGCCCTCTACAGCACTACTAATGTACACATCTCCATCTTCATGAGAATACTTTAACGCGTTATCGAGCAGATTTTCTATGACGTAAGCCAGTTTTTCGGCATCACCCATCAACACAGGCAGAGCGTTGGCAAGCTTCACATGAATCGTATGTTGCCCTGCGGTTAGTTGCATGTGGTTGACAATCTCCATGATAACGGCATTGAGGTCAAGCCAGCCATAGCGCAGTTGCATGCACTCCATGTCTATACGTTCGGTCTCAAGCATATCGTTGATGACCCGTGAAAGATGCTGTGCGTCTTGATAAATGTCAACAGCAAATTCTTTCATCTCTGCCACACTCAGGTCCCTTTGGCACATCATCTCACTAAAGCCCTGAATGGTGGTGAGCACAGAGCGAAACTCGTGGCTGATGACCGAGACAAACTCACTTTTGCTTTTATGCATATGCTCTAACTGCTTCTTTGCTTCTTGCAATGCCTCAATAGCATGATCGCGTTCGCATTGCGCCTTTTCGCACTCGACAAGTAGCGCGGCTAAAGCTGTATCCACCTGCCGCTCAATATCGTTACTCATTCCCGACTTCTCTCTGTCTATCAAACATCAATAGGAGCCTAACGATATCGTTTACACACGAGACTAGGAAATGTCATTTGTAGGGGCCATAATTCATTACGCCCTCGTCGAATGTTGACAAGGACGAGGACGTAATGAATTATGGCCCCTACAAGTGTTCTTATCACATCTAGTTGTTGAAACTCATCAGGCTTTTCCCATAATTTCTCTTCCTCTTCTGACTCTAGTGTACAGAGTGTGTCATAATTTTTCTCTTGCTTATACTCCTCGTAGTCCTGTATGTGGAGAGCCTTCACGAGATATCGGCACAATTTGCACGCTATCACTCTTTACCTGCGCTCCTTGCTGTGAGAAAATCGTCGTGCCTTGCTGCATATCCCATTGGAGCGTGTAGGTTCCAAATTGCATTGGTGCTTGTATGGTTGTGGTAAACGAAAGCGCGTTACTAGCCTCAACATTTTGCGTTAATGCAAAAGGACTACTTGTAGCAACCGTCTGACCTCGTGCATTGACCCAACGATAGAGCACCTGTACATTGGTCGAACCACTGGCACTCCATGTGAAGTTGCTGGTATTTTTCAGAGTCAGTTTCACCTGTGCCGAACCGCCAGGGAGTAACGTTGTAGGTGAATTATCGCTTGTCACCTGGAAACGATAGCTAGGTGTTTGCGGTGTTGCCTGTACCGAGACTGACACGAATTCAGCAGCATCAGCAGCAATCTGCATACCACTTTCACCTGTTGCATTACTCATTACGAGACGCCCGTTCATCGAAGCTCTAAAGTAGTAGGTACCGAGTCCTATCCACTGTGGTCCCGTATTTTCCTGACTGAATGGCCCCTGAAATGCCCCAATATGAGACTCATCAACCCTGACATTATGTGCAATCTCGGCCCCTGGATGATTTGGGTCAGCACTATACACAGTGTATGGTACCCAACTACTGCTAGCATGAGTATCATCGACATAGACGCCGACCTCATAATAACCATCGGCTGGAATAGTTGGATGCCATGTCGCATTGGCAGTTGCAGCACCATTTGAGGTTGTTGTCCAATGCAGACTCCCCTTGATATCTGTACTCTCTGTAGCGGTCGTCCAGGAACCTGTACCACTCCAACCAGCACTACTATCATCAACTATAACTGCACCCGGATAGGTTGCGCTGCCATTACTGCTTAATGTTGGAACAGGTGTACTATTGACGGGATCGTTCACCCAAAGGTAGTTATCTGGCACCACGTTTGGGTCGGCATAGTTGCCAGTCCAGCCAAAGGGATCAGTTGCCTGCCAGTTGGGAAGATAATAGGTCGCCATATGCAGATGTGGACCTGTTGATGAACCCGTTGTGCCACTTGTACCGATTTGCCATTGTGTTCCAACCTGATCGCCAACGGCAACAGTAATCGCACTCAAATGTCCATACGCTGTTGTCATACCATTACCATGATCGATAGCAACCCACAAACCGAGCGAGCTATTATGATCCAAAGGATTGTACCAACCCGCACGCGTCACCGTGCCAGCAGCGGTACTAAGTACTGGTTCATACCATAAGTTCAGGTCATAGCCATTGTGCCCATCATAGCAGTTAACGCCACCAGTACAGGAGCCAATTGATACATTCGTCCACTTCGAGCCGTCGTAACGCACGAAGGTTCCATCGTTGTCATACCACGGATGATCGTGATCGACAAAAGATACTGTGCGAGATGAGATAGAGCGGTTTCCATAATATGGGCGATGCATAAACGGCGTGGGAGCCGTAGCCACTTTTGCTACTGTATGCTGCTGCATTGTGTCTTGCTTTCGAGCAAGCGTCGAAGGAGTAGGCAAAGATAATGCAAACACATTTGTCAGTAAGGTAAACACAATTACAAGCGTAATACGATATCGCCAAGTGTGGAATTTCATGATGTTGTTTGTCTCTCCTCTATCATTAAAGCAACGTTCAAATGTGTAGCAACGTATCCCTGTACGGGTCTGCTTTAGCACACCCTTTCGGCTCGAACGCTAACAGGGTGTGCTAAAGCAGACCCGTACAGGGATGTAATATCTCTACCCGTTTCGTTCAGACACATAAAATTTGACAGTCCACTACGACGTACCTGTTACCCGACAGCAATAACATGTGACATTGCGGGTGTCAGCTGTGTTGCAGCAGGTCGCGTGTTTGGGCCAATCACACGGGCGGACCAGTAACGTGGTGTACCACCAACAACACGGTTAATGGGATTCAGCGCAGTGAAGGTAATGCTTGCGCTATCGGCTATCCACGTTGGGTTGAGGTTTAGCATCATCCCCGTTTGTTGCGCGGAAACAATGTGCCAGGATTGATTGCTTTGTACATTCACAACGCCAATCGTGCATTGAAGGGCCTGCGCTTGTGAATCGGCGAGTCGATCTCCTGTATTTGTACGAGCAATAAAAGCGATCTTGTGGCTATCAGGGGACCAGACTGGCATAAAGCCATGACCGCCATCGGTATCGGTGAGGTGACGTGATTGTCCACCGCGACTATTCATAACCCATAAGCCTGCGTTCAAGAAAGGCGTTGCGCTATCCGAAAGCCGCTCGTAGGCAATTTGTGAACCGTCAGGTGACCATGTGAATAGACCCATAATCGACTGTGCTTCACCTGTGCTCCTGAGCAAATGAGTACGTGCACTCCCATCGCGGTTCATCATCCATGTGTCACTGCCCATACCCAAGCCAAGCGTGGTTGAGTAGATGATATGAGTGTTGTCGGGCGAAGCGGCAGCATCAATGAGGTATGCCGAAGGCACGTTAATATTTATGTTGATGTGAGTGTTTGTGGCAGCGTCTACAATCCATAAACCAGGATTCCAGCCGTTGTTGCCATCCATCGGTGCATTGGGACCAAGCGGCAACATGGGACGATACAGAAAACTATGCCCGTTACCACCGGGAAGCCAATGTAGAAAATTTCCCATTACATTTGCTGGCACAAAACTCACAGTCATGTGCTGTGTATCATAGACCCACACTTGCTCACCATGATCGCGCACACCGTCGATGGCTACATATTTGCCATCGGGTGAAAGCTGAATTGTGGCGACGCTATCAGAGTCAACCAGTCCGAATTCGTTGCCCAACACCGCCAGCGTTTCAGGTGTGCCCACAGGCTGATTATTGCTTCCTTTACGGGCACGTGCGATAACAAAACCTCTTGCATCCTTGAGTGTATAATAAAGATATGAGAAGGGTGAGGCACTTTGTATCCGGGTTTGCGAGTGCGCCTCCTGTTGCCTCCCTTGCACCCCAATTGCGGTTACTACGCCTGTCAGTAAGAGCAGTAGGAAAACAAGTGATGCAGTGAGTGAGAGTGACGGTTTCCATCGCATACAATAACTCCATTCATCCAAATATTTTTTAATGGAGGTGCCTCTCTGACTCGAATCACATTAGCACGTCCACGTTTCCTACTCCTCTCTATCGGAACGTTCTAAAAATGAGGTAGACGAAGTTGGATGCATAAGAGAAAAAAGGACAAAGGTCCTCTACAACAAATAACAAGAATACGATGAATGTATGCGGTAGGGGCGCAATTCATTGCGTCCAATGATGGGTCAGGAGGGGTTCGCGTTGCCACTAGATATGTATTGAGGAAGTTTGATCTAGTGCCCCATCTTTAGGCGTAATGAATTGTGCCTCTACCAATTACGTGTTTCTTGACGTAGAAAGGAAGGCATTAATACCTTAACAGATATCAACAATCAAGGGGCAGTGATCGCTATATTGACGCCAATCTTCATAACGCCCAACCTCGACATAAGCTATATTCTCAAGCCATACTTGTGGCACAAAACAGTAATCAATATGATAGTGGCGGTGCTGGTGGTGATACAAATAAAAAGTAGGGTGCATCTCTTGACCTTGTTCCTCATTATAGAAAGCGTGATAGGTACTTATCAGACCATACTCTGCTAGTCGCTGTACTACTTGAGAGTGATTCTCCTGCCGATATTGCCTATCCCAAACAGCACTGCTATTAAAGTCACCGACAACAATCGTCTCACGCTCAGTAATGAAGTCGGCATAATGATCGAGAGCGCGGTGAACTCGTCCAACATAGCTATTTTTCCTATTAGGACCATTCATAGCCCAAATTGCTAGTACGTTGAACTGTTTCTGTCCAGTCACGCGAAGCGGCACCACCCATTCTATTGACGCGTCATACACATTATCCACTTCTAGTTTCAGGCCAGTAAATGAGCAAATAGCAAGCCCTTTGTGCTGGTTGCGACCAATCCACCTATAAGAAGCAGGTAGTATAGCAGGGTGAGTCATAGCTATATTTCCACATTCAGGAATTACAGCAATATCAGGAGAGAGAATTGCGATATGTTCTATTTTCTTATGGAACCCTTGTTTACAGTTCCATGTTACTATCCTCAAGTTGTTTCCCTTAGGTTAGGCTGAATGCATTTGAGGCAACACATATCCTCTCGACTCTAACAAGTGTGTAAACCATTCTACAGGCGCTTGATCTTTTGAGTCTGTTTGGCTATCAGCAAGGAAGAAGCGTACATACAGAGGTAACGATGAACCTAGGCGGCTGAGCAGGTTATTGATGCGCTCCTCGGCATGTTGCCAGCGACCTTTGTAGGCTCCGAGACGCCAGCTATTATACGCTTCGTCGTGCAATTCGATGAGGTCGAGGATAACGGGATCGGAAATGTATTTTTCGGCGAAGACACGGGCGATGTGGGCGTGATGGTTGTTGCCCATCTTGGGCTTGAGTTCGTTGACGCGATACTTGAAAGTGTCATGGATCAGGGCAATTAAGCGTAATTTCCTGCGCTCCTCTGGTGATGCATGTTGTCGCTCAATGTTTGCGAGCACGTCGGCGATATGAAATTGTATCGCGCCTTCGAGATGTCCATAACGGGGTTTGCCCCACACAACGCCTTGCTGCCATGCGGGGTCAGATGCAATGGTACGTTCCAGGTCAGTTTCCAGAGTAAAGGGTAATTGCATTTCATGTTCGTTCATGTTGGTAAAAATTTCTCCGCGATTCTTATGGTCAGTGGGCGATAGATATACTCATAACAGCCAGGAAACTGCACAACGCGTCCACCCCAACCACGCTTGAAACGATAGACACCCGCCATCGCCTCATCTTCTGCCTCTGTTTCTGGAATGCCCCAAAAATCATAGGAGGATGCCCCACGACTTTTTGCCCAGCGTATTGCCTCCCATTGTAGCAGATAATTGGGCATAAGTTGCCTCTGTTCGTTGCTCGATGCTCCATAGAGGTAAATTGCCTGTTGCGCGAATACACTCACAAAGATACCTGCTAAAAGTTGTCCATGAAACTCTGCTAACAGCAGTCGAACAGTATCATCTGGCGTAAATGTACGCCACACCTGTATATAGTATGCAAGCGTGTGAATACCAAACTGGTCGCGTTCTCCGGTCGTCTCTAACAACTTATACCACGCTTGCACATCCTCTATTGTTTCCGCAACACGAATAGTTACGCCCTTACGACCCGCAAGTCGCACATTATAACGCCACTTTTCCTTCATCTGTGCCAGCAGTGTTGCCTCGTCAGGAGTTATATCGAGGATAATCGTGCGTAACGGCTGTACTGCCTGCGTGGGATGCATGTTCTGTTGTGTTAGACGATGAAGCATTTCATCTTTATCCGCTTCCTGGCCTGGTTCCAGGCGAAGCATAATAGCACCATCTCTACGAAGATAAGAATGCAACTGCATAAAGAATGTGTCACAAAGTGTTTTATTCGACCAATCGAGTACAGGGCCTTTCGGAATGTATGCGAGATAGCCCAATTGTAGCGGAACACGAGGTGCAGTGCGCCTCAACACCTGAGCAGAGGCAACAATCTGATTGCGTGTGGTATCCCAGAGAGCAAGCCGTAATGGATGCCAACCAGAGGTAGACTTTAGCTCGCCCCAGCCCCAACTTTGCAAAAAATGCCCCTGTGGATGCTCGTTGACAAAACAGTCCCACTCTTTACTTTGTGTATTCGGTACAGGGCGTAGTTCATAATGAGGGCTAAACGGTTGCGACGACATGTAGATAGACACTCTCTTTGATGATAATGTGTACGCCTGTAGGACCGATTTATCACGTCCTCTTGGCCTCGTCAATGGCCGACAAGGACGTGATAAATCGGTCCCTACAATGATACGCTATCTGTCTAGCGTTGTAAAACAGTGTGTTCAACAAACGCCTCTTCAACCGTGTGTTACAATGAGCAACGGTAGTAGCAGATGTTGGACATAACACCAACAATAGGAGGCCATATTTTTTATGAACATAGTTATTCTTGGATGTGGGCGCGTCGGTGCATTACTTGCGATGCAGCTAGATAACGCAGGTCATACCGTTACCGTTGTGGATAGTAGTAACGATGCGTTTCAGCGCCTTGATCCTGAGTTTAAAGGCGATAAGGTGACAGGCAACGGTGTTGACGAAGAGGTTTTGCGTCGCGCACGCGTAGAAGATGCCGACGCATTTATTGCCGTGACCAATGGTGATAACCGAAATATCATGGCAAGCCAGATGGCAAAACAACTTTTCAAAGTCAATAAAGTAGTTTGCCGTATTTATGACCCTCTACGCGAGAGTACCTATAAAGAACTAGGGCTAGACACCTTCTGTCCCACACTTCTCGGAGCGAACATGCTATTTGATGCTATCAGTGGGAAGCAGCAGGGTAAAGTAGTACCACAAGCAAAAGGATAAGAGGCGCATTCTATGTACATTATTATTGGAGGTGGCGGCGACGTGGGCTACTACCTCGCACGAAATCTGCTCAATCTTGGGCATGAAGTCCTGTTGCTTGAGAAGCAGAGTATACGTCAACAAGCACTTGCTGAAGAGTTAGGTCCATCCGTCGCAAAAGGCGACGCATGTGAAGCCAGGACGATGGAAGATGCAGGCGCGAGGCGTGCCGATGTCGTAATCGCGGTCACGGGTGAAGATGAGGATAATCTGGTTATTTGTCAAATGGCAAAACAACGCTTCAACGTCAAACGAACGATTGCGCGTGTGAACAATCCAAAGCATGAAGAGTTGTTCAAGCAGTTGGGCATCAACATCACAGTGAGTCCTACTCGTTCAATTCTTGCACTTATCGAGTCTGAACTTTCGCGCCCTCCATTTCTTATGCTTATGACGCTCAAGAAGGCTGGTCTGGAAATTGTAGAACTGACCATTGATCCAAAATCAAGAGTCGTCGGCAAGCGACTTTCTGATGTACACCTGCCGCGTAGTTCAAACCTCGCACTAATCATTCGAGGTACAGAACCTATTTTCCCTGATGCCAGCACAATACTGATGGCGGATGACGATGTGTATGCGCTCGTCAACCATGATGGAGAGGCAGAACTTCAACGCACCTTTGGTGCTTAAACAGTATAAAAGTTAGGGCACCCGCAAGGGGCATCCCCTTGCGAGTGCCCTTGTATGGACACACAAGTGTTGACTGTGCATTATCACCTATCAGAAGAGCGGTCAATGGACACAACACGCTTGCTGTCATCAACTGCTTTCCCTACCTCTTCAGCAGCCGTTTGTGCTACACCACTGGCGTTACCACTGCCATCCGCCGATGGTCTCAGAGAACTACTGCTTACACCTCCATCACTGCCAAGCATGCTTGTTCTACGCCGTCCACGGAACCCAGGAATTGTGGGACGACGCATCTCCCACGGTGCGCGTTTCTTTGCCAGCATCTGATCTGGTGTCTCACCACGTGCAGAGCGATAGATACTCGCAATCACAACCCAGATTGCCGCTACAAGTGGCGTTGCAATCAATGCTCCAAATGGACCAAACAATTGAGCAAACACAAGCAATGCAAGGATGGACGCCACTGGATGTAAACCTACCGCATGTCCCACAATACGCGGTCCAAGAATGTTACTTTCTAGCAACTGAATCACGATGAACGCAACAATCACCCATAGAGTACGCGGAAAAGGGTCTGGCGTAAGTAAGGAAATAGCAATTGCAGGTACAGAAGCTAGAGCAGGACCAACCATTGGAATTGTCTCAAACAAAAATGCTAGGACGCCAATGATGATCGCAAATTGTCCTAGGCCAGTTATAGCACAGACAACAGCAGCAAGCACACCCACAATCGCGGCTAACGTAAGTTGACCACGAATATAGTTTCCAACCACACGGTTCAGAGCGTCCTCAAACACTAATACATGCGACATTTGACGCTGTGGCACAATGCTAATGATACTATCACGAAGACGCTTTCCGTCGAGCAGGAAGTAAAAGCTCAGCACACCAACAAGAAAAACGTTCAGGAAGGCAGTCGTCACAAAGAACACAATATTGATGGCATTCGTCGCTGCTAACTGTGCGTACGTCACCGCTTGACCACGAAGCTGGTCTATAGCTTGATTAACGGTTGAGGCGGGAATACCGGCTTGTTTTTGTAGGAAGGTCTCGAAGCTGTTGAGGTCTGGCAACCTGTTAAGATAGCTTATGACTGTGCTTGAAAACGCTTGTATCTGCCGAATGAGTGAAAGGACAAGTGCCGAACCAACACCAGCTATCGCTGCGACAACAATAAGAAAAATCACAATTGTTGATACGAGGCGTGGTACCTTGTATCTTACAAGCAAGTTGACAAGAGGAGTGAGCAAAAATGCTATTGCCATCGAGATGAGTAAGATAACAATAATATCAACAAATCGGCCTCCAATAATCCAGGCCGCCCAGAGAATGATACCAATACAGATAGTACTGATAAGAATATCACGTGTCCGTTGCCAATTTGTATGGTCCATGCGTTATATCCTTTGGACAAACTTACTCTATACGTTTCGTACATATATCAATAGCCATTAATTGCTATTGTGACAGATTTCAATAAAAAGAACAATAGGCACTTTCACATTCTGCTCCTATGTTATTTTCGTATGGTCATTTCGTCTACTATGATAAGTACGGAAATTATATACATAGGTTGCCCTTTTATAAAAACAGTCTGAAAGAGAATATTTAATTCATGGACACCTCTAGCACAACAATGACATTTACACACCTGCTCATTATCTGGACACTTCTGAGTGTTCTTCTTGTTTGGATACTTCTTTTCGCGTTCCTATCGCTCCGCCCAGATGTAAAAAAGACGGTTGAAGTGGCTGAAGAACCTAATACTTTATTTACACCTCAAACATCAGCAACACACATTGCACAACCTACAGTGTCAGTGCAGACACACGCCCATATGTATGAACCGATGAGCGAGGCTGCTCCTTTCGTATAACTTACCCAACCGATGAGCGAAAAGGGTGGTCCCTGGAATATGTCCAGGGACCACCCTTTTCTCATGTACAAGCATATTATACATATTATAAATGAATACTGTCTCCGGGGCGTGTTGGACGGAATGTACCATTATCATTAATAAACACGAAGTGACTGTCCTGAACGTTGACAATAACATCAGGTTTGCCGTCCCCGTTCACGTCTTTAAATGTAAGCGTCACTGGTGCTAAATCCTGGTTTGGTCCAATAAGGACAGGACCAATCAAGATTCTCGCTTTGGCACAATCACCCGCAGGGCACTCGATGACCTGAACATGTCGCCTGAGATTAATGGCTATAAAATGGCTTTTGTTCGTAGTAGAGTCGCCGTGCCCAACAACATAGTCGTACTGTGATGTACGTGGACGACCATAGTGCAAATCGTCTTGTTCGACTTGCCACCAGCCAAGAAATGTTGTTAACAACATCCAGCATAGAAGCATACCAATCATGGCAAGCCCAACATAGACCAGCCAGTGAAAACGCCTCCCACCTGAAGGCTTCGGCTGCTTTAACAAACCTGATGTACGAGAAGGCACATCGTCCTCAAAGTCTTCAAGAGGCCGTCTTCTTGTTGGCTGCACCGCAGGAATATTCTGTGTCACCATACGACGTGACGGTTGTGCTTGCACTACAGGGACACTTTGTGTCACAGCACGTCTTGGGGTTTGCATCGCTGGCATACTCTGCGTTGCAGTACGCCGTGGCGGAACAGTGTTTCCACCAGTTCGTCCTGGATTTGATGATGTACGATGTTCGCGTTGAGACGACATTTGTACATCTGCTGTACGTCCGGTTTCCGTTTTCACATCGCTCTGATAACGCCGTGCACTAGTTGGCATGCGCGAAGGCCAAACGTCATCATACTCTTCATCTTCGTCTGCTCGTGGGTTTCGCGTGTTTGCAACGTCTCCTGAACGACGCTGCGAATAGTTTTGCCTTACGCCTTGTGTGTGACTCTGTTGATCCACATTGTCACCGTCCTCTCTAAAGGGGGATTTTTGAGAGTTTTTAGAACCTATGTTCTAGTGGATTACTGTGTTCAATCATACACTAGAACAAACGTATCTGTCAATGAGTTTTAGAACAAATGTTTCATGCTAATAAAAATTTCGTATTGGAAGAATAAGCCATTCCGTAAGCCATATATTTTGTGCTACGCGCGGAAGGCGATAATTGCTACCACCCATCATACGTCTACCGTTGTTCGTTACAAAAACTCCCTACTTTCCACTGGTTATTAATAGTAATTGGTCCTAGTCTCTTGGAATATGACGCGATAATATAGTAGTATTGCCTATAGAAGGGTGCGTCACGCATAGAGGATTTCTTGTTTTGTATCCCTTACTATTTGAAGAAAATGAGGAAAAGGGACACTACTCATTTGACCACTACATTCATCAAAACGTACTATTTTGTAGGTTTGTAACATTCAGTTTTTCTTGTAGTGGAAAATGAGAAGAATGGGTAGTTTAGGTCCACAAATCTCCTTGTGTAGTTGTTATTCCCACACTTTTTGGCTGTTTCCGTAGCATGCTTCGCTTTTCACGAAGTTTCACTGGCTTCCCAATAGAGGTCACTCCTCCTGCTTGCGTTTGCTCTTCTCCATAGTACTGTTGCTCTTCGACCAGTTCAACAGATGCATCAAAAATAGAAGTGCGATGCACCTGTACTTCTGACCACATGTTTATCATCGCTTCGAGCACCTCATCTTCACATGTTTGCAGCACGTTCTCATATGTTCTCAGTTCTTGTAGTGCGTCTAAAAGTGCTACTGAACGCATGGCGCGCATCCATGTCAGAAAAGATTGTTGTAT
>CAXUHF010000038.1:24005-38984 GCA_964250765.1 uncultured Ktedonobacteraceae bacterium
GCTTCTTTGGCTTCTTTCGGTAGAGCAAGCACAAGGTCGTGACGGTCCTGTAGCTGCAATAACTTTTGCAGTTTGCGCTCTCGATAGGCGGGTGTCCAAAAGCCGAGTATTTCAACATAGATACGATGTTGTGAACGCGTTACTGCAAAATCGGGAATGAAAATACTGGAATCCAGCAACAGAGGCTCAGGCTCACGTTCTAATTGCCAACCATCGACACCATGACTTCTTGCAAGTGCGGTAAATGCTTCCGCGAACGACTGCTCTATACTGCTATCAAAAATTGTCGTTTCTTCAATTGGCTCACGCGTCTGCTGCTCTTCCTCATTCTTATGCTCAATCTGTGGTAGCAAGTTCAAAAGTGGTGCATCCATTTTGAATACATAGGAACGTTGCAAAAAATGTATGGTGGCGTGTGCCTCTACAATAGCATTGGCAAGCGATGGTTTCTTTGCCTTTCGTGGTGTCTCGGCATGAGCAATACCATAGCCCATCAAGATGCGACAAAGACGCGCCAACCGTATTCCATACTGTTGCGCGGCTCCCGTTACCTCCTGCGGCCCATACAGAGTCAAAGACAATAGTGGTGACATGCCGGAGAGCGTTTGTTCATAGGCCAGATCGTAATAGACGCCCATCTTGCGTGCGATATAGCATAGTCGCTTGATCACAGCACCCACGCCAGTGGACGGGGAAAGCTGATTGTTACTAAATGCGTTACAGTCAATCAAAAAGCGAACACTTGACGCGCTACATAAAGCCGCCTCAAACACCCATTGGTTATATAGTGTCACAACCTCTTGTGGCGTAGGCGATGTTGATATCGTGCGTACCAGAGAAGCCTCATCATCGGTATCCATTGTCAGCAGATACTCCAATTCGCGTGTAGAAAGTGCGTACTGCTTCGCAAACTCTGCTAACGTGTTGTTGCGTGTGGAGGCATCAAGGAAGCCGTGATGATGTTCATTGACGTAATCGTACAGGGCTAGACGAAGTTGAATTGGTGAGGCGATCTCTGCAAGGTCTGCTTTCGTGCTCAACGCCTGTATAGCCTCGGTCCACTCTCGTTGTCGCCATACGTACCAGTGACTCATTGTAGCAAGAAGACAATGAGCAAGGCGATAGTCACCGATACAAGCGCGTGCATCATCAAGTGAAAACTGGCGTTGTGGTTGACCAAGCAAGCGTTCATAATATACAATGAGTTGTGTTATCTCATGTGTTAGCTCGTCTGGTTGCAAGAAGTGAAGCGAGACAGCGAGTCCGCCCTGTTGCCGTCGTATTGACTTTTTGATATCTTGTAGACTGAAACGCAATGGTATACCTTCGTTCTGGTGTTCTTTCTTTTTTAGTATTCTACATTACTAGTATAAATGTGGAAACTCTGTCAACACCATATATATACGTAGGATATCCCTCCTAAAGCATTGAACATATGCCTTATTTCTGGTATTGTAGGGTAGGAAGACTATGGAAGGCCCGACCAATTCTCTATTTATGCATTGGAGGACGTGATGAGTACGGTTCCACAAAAACTAGGGAAATACGAACTGCAACAATCGTTGGGTCGGGGCAACATTGGTGAAGTATGGCAAGGCTACGACCTGCAAGATAAGCGTGATGTTGCGGTAAAAGTACTTCACACCGATCTACAATCTGACCCAAACTTTATGAAGCGGTTCACGACAGAAGGTCAGAAAATCGCCTCTCTCCGTCACGATAATATTGTGCCTGTTTATGATGTTGCCATTGCACATCAAGAACAATCGACAAGCACCACTGCGTATATTGCATCGGCCTTTATAGAGGGACAAACACTAGAGAAGTATATAGCGGGGGCACATAAAAAAGGCACGTTGCTCTCACTGCCAGACATCGTTTATCTCTTCACGAGTTTGGGTGTCGCCATCGATTATGCACATCAGAAAGGTATCGTTCACGGCAATATCAAGCCAGGCAACATTCTTCTCGACCAACACGCTACAGAGCGTTTCACTCCTGGAGAGCCGATGCTCACCGATTTTGGTCTTCCTCTCTTGCTTGGTGATACAGCCGCCATTGGTACGCCTCATTATATGTCGCCTGAGCAAGCAAGGGGTGATGCCCCCAATAACCGTAGTGACATTTATGCGCTAGGCGTCATTCTCTACGAGTTATGTACAGGAACAAAGCCATTCCGCGATGAAAGCTCGGTTGCTGTAATGATGCAGCATCTGAATACACTGCCGACGCCTCCAACGCTGATTAATGCACAGCTTCCATCAGCACTCTCAGAAGTTATTCTCCGAGCGATGGCGAAGGATACAGCTACGCGTTACGCAATGGCCTCCTTGCTAGCTACCGCTATCGCTGATGCATGTTCTATTCGTTCAACCATTCCTCTCCATCATACAGTCATTGCAGAGGAAGAAAGTCCCTATCACGCAGCAAGTGGTAAATACGGTTCGTTTCTTGGCGTCTCACAACCTACTGGACCAACCAAACCATTGACACAACCAAGCCCAAGTATCTATGCGAAACCAAGTACGCCTTTTCCTGCTTTAACAAATACACCTTCAGTATCCAATGCTTCAGGAAAACAGCACGTTGTTCAACCCACGTCCGCTCCAATTACGAAGAAAATAGCAACACCACTGCCAAATAGCACATTGCCAACGACGCGTACAGTACCACAACTAGCTCAGACATCATTTACAACAGAAAAAGCAACTCAACCATCTATAGTAACACAGGCATTCGCTCCTGTTGAGCCATCACAAGTACAGTCTACTACATCGTTTTCATCGAAAACACGAGGCAAGCGTTCACGCATTACAGATGTGCCGATATATGCCGTACTTGCGATCTTCGCCATTATTTTGCTTATCGCGACAGGGATTATCGGTAGTGTCTTGCTAAATTCAAAAAGTGCTGATTCATCAGCGGTAGTGGGTCACGTATTTTTTCAAGATGATGCACTGGGACATGCCGATGAGCTACGCCTCGACATACAAAATGTGGGTGCGCCTGCACAAAATACAGTATATGATGCATGGTTACAGGACAATAACCATCATACACTACCGCTTGGCTCACTTACACTAGACAACGATCATGCAACGCTCCTCTATCCCGGAAATGCAAAGCATACAAACCTGCTGTCTATAACGCAAGGAATTCTTGTAACGACCGAGAATGCAGGGCAAACACCTGCCGCGCCAACAGGCAACGCGGTGTACAAGGCTACCCTTGATACAGCTTCCTTTCAATATATAAAAAATATTTTGTACGAGACGCCTAATTTCCCAACAGACAACAACAATGTTATTGTGGGTATGTTCGAGACAATTAAATCTATCAACGACAAGGCGGGTAGTCTGGTCGATAGCATACAGGGCACTCATGATAATGCGCTTGCAAAACGTCAGGCTACACGCATTATAGAGTTGATCGATGGCACACAATATGCAAAGGTATCCGGTGATCTGCCAAAGGGGATGCAGAGCGAAGTCTATGCGAAAGTAGGCTTACTCTCTTCGCCAACACAGCCTGGATACATTGACACGTTAGCAACACAACTGGATAAACTACAGCAGACTACACCGAATAATACTTCCTTGCAACAACACATTCAGAATGTCAAAAGCGCAATTACTGATTTACGCGATTGGCTACAAAAGCTACGAACCTATGATGTGCCTCTTGTACAAACGACTCACATAGCCAGTCCTGCCCTTACCAATAACGCATTACAGGTGAGACAGCTTGCCAGCGATGCCTATACAGGTCGTATTATTCCACCTAACGCTGAACCAAGTCCGACTCTCGGCTCAGCAGGTGCCTATCAAGCATACACAGAGTGCCAGTATCTAGCCACCCTAGACATCAAGAAAATAGGCTAGAACAATGAACGGGTGCAACCCAATTGGGTTGCACCCGTTCATTGTTCTAGCCTATTTTCTTCTTTGCGCTATCCCTTCCTCAGTCGTACCACTTGTGACCAGTTCGTACAGTGTGGCCTGTCCTTGTTTGGGACGAAGAATACGCCCAAGCCGTTGAATATATTCACGTTTCGTACTGTTGCCGCTCACGATGATCGCAATACGACAGTCAGGCACATCGACACCTTCGTTCAGCACACGTCCAGTGACAAGCTTGCTATACTGTCCAGAGCGGAAACGATCCAGAATAGCCCGACGCTCCTCAGTCGGAGTTTTGTAGGTAATACTTGGCAGGCAAAAACGCCGACTAATTTCATCGACGATTGGATTATATTCAGAGAAAAGAATAACTTGATCGTCAGCATGGAGCCGCAACAAACGCTCGATTTCGCTATATTTCGCGGGTGCGTTCATTGAGATATTACGCGCTTCACGCCATGCCAACATTGCAGTTCGCGCCTCCGGGTCACGCGCACTCATGTAGATAACCTTCTGCTGAAAGTCTTCTGGCGTACGAATCACAATCCGTCGTCTTTGCAGAAACGCTCGATAGATACGGCGTTGCTCTGCATAGCGTGCCTCATCTTCAGCCGAAAGCGCGATGGGAACATGTTCCTCGACATACTGCGCGAGATAGTTGCCTTCAGTCAATTCGGTGGGTGAACGTCGGTAGACCTCTGGCCCAATCAATGCATCCAGATCGGTATGTGCCATATCGCTACGTTCGGGTGTGGCACTTAAACCTAAACGAAGTGGAGTAAATGCGCTTTCCGCAATCAAACGATAGGTGGGAGCAGGAAGATGATGGCACTCATCAAAAATGAGTAGACCAAAGGAACGCAGTTCACGAGGATAGAGGGCGGCGGAGTCATACGTGATAATTGTGATTGGCTTAATCTCTTTTTCGCCCCCGCCAAAGATACCAATCTCGTCGAGAGGTAGAGAAAGCGAGGCAGACAACGCGACACGCCACTGCTGCAACAGGTCAATTGTTGGCACCACCGCTAGCGTCCATAAACCCGTCTCGGAAATAGCCATCGCTGCAACAAACGTCTTGCCCGCACCCGTTGGTAACACAATCACACCTGCACTAGACTCCGCTAACCAATTTGCCAACGCTTCATCCTGATAGGGACGCGAAGATAACGCAAGTGTCGTCTCAAAAGGCAACATCGGTCGTTCCTCAAACGCCACCGTAAAGAGTGTCCCTTGTTGTTGCAGAGCCTGCTTTATAGCAGTGAAATGAATAGGATAGGTGCGCAAAAAGGAGTAACGCTTGTCCTGCTCGATATCCCTGCTAATTAGCGCAGGAAGATATGAGCCAAAAAGTGTTGTCAGCAACGCCGAAAAAGAGAGAGATACATATTCGTCAGGTGGCGTGATCGTGAGGTCACGCCCACGCAGGTCGAGTGTTGTTATGGTAGCCATATCATGCCTTTTGTAGAGGGCATGACAGGGGCAAGCCCTGTCACTACTATATACGGAACTCGCATGGCAAGCCACGCAATTGTAGTCAGTATATAGTGGCACCCTTTACGGGTGCCATGCCTCAAGTACTGTATACTCTTTCAGCATATGCGAAAGTTGATGTGATAGTTTAAGCGTAGACTCTTGTTTTTGGCGCAATCTGTTGCTCTCATCTAATAAGGGCGAAAGCACAACGTCCGTCATACTACGCCCTTTTGCCTCTTCTGCTGACCAGTAGAGCGAGCGTCCACCTCGTTCAATCAGGGCAGCATTACCTGCAAGTAGTTCAGCATCTACAGCCTGACATACATAGACTGGGCGTTTTTGAGCCAACGCGCCATTTACAGCGTCCCATGTTCCACCCTGCATATTTGATTCGGCAACAATGACAATTTGTGCCAAACCCGTTACAACCTTGTTTCGCGCCATTGCTCGACTGACGAGCCAACTAGCATCGGGATGAAATTGACTGAGTAGTAATACATTTCCGCGCTCAATTTTTGGCACTATCTCAGTCATATGAACATTGCTTACGCCGTGTATTCCGTGCGGCAATACTATTGTAGTACAGCCATCCGTACTCGTCGCTCCATCATAGGCTGCATGGTCAACACCACGAGCATAGCCACTAATTATATTCGCGCCATGCTCCGCCAAATAAGAAGCCGCGACACGGGTAAACGCGAGACTAAGTTCTCCCGCTTTACGCGAACCAATAATAGCAATAGTGGTACGTTCAAGCAATTGCAAGTTACCTCTATGAAAAAGCACTGGTGGCAAGTATGCTGTTGGTAGCGTCGCTTTTAACACGCGTGGATAGTGTGCATCAAGCGCAGTTGTCATCGTGATAGCATGTGCCATTAGTTTCTCAGCAACAACACGTTGCCCTGCTAGCTGCTCTTTTGCCTGCTCAAGCTGTGTAACCGTCTTTTCGTTGAGATGACATACAGCAACCCACTCCCGTGAGTCGGTAGCAAAAAAAGCTTTCAGCGTTCGCTTTTGGTGAATGCACCATCGTTGAAGAATGTCATGAACAACACGATGGGATAATCCGCTCTTGAACGTCAAGAGCAACCAGCATCCCTGCTCCTCGTTATCCATTCGTTATACACTCCTCATTATTGATTATCCGAGTGATAAGTGCGTGTGATTGTAAAAGGGTATACTGCTTTTGCTCCAGCTTGCATGAGCATTTTTCCCGACTCTCGCAAGGTGTAACTAGAATCATAAATATCATCAATTAACAATACTACGAGACCAACCAGTGATGTTTCTGGCTGTAGACAGAAAGCACCTCTTACGTTTTCTTCTTTCTGCACGCGGTTTGTCAGGCTTTTTTGTTTGCGCGTGGTACGCGTCTTCTTCAGAACTGGCAGGTATAGCAATCCTAGCGTATTAGCGACTTGCCGTGCAAACAAATCAACAAGCATATTCCCTTGCGTTGTCGATGGTACACTCACAACAGCTTGCAACAAGTGTATAGGATACCTTTCGTGTATAATTTCCATAGTACGTTGAACAATGCTCAACGAGAAAGGACCGCCGTTTTCATACTTGCTCAATGCGACAAGTTTTCCAATGTGGCTTGTGCCATGATATGACAAGGCCCAGCCAGCTTCATACACAGAAACATTGTTGAGGATACAT
The DNA here is from genome assembly GCA_964250765.1 of uncultured Ktedonobacteraceae bacterium. Classification (GTDB taxonomy): domain Bacteria; phylum Chloroflexota; class Ktedonobacteria; order Ktedonobacterales; family Ktedonobacteraceae; genus JBBQVS01. Next base: position 31,040 of record CAXUHF010000038.1, read on the forward strand.
GCCTCTATAAGTGGAAGATGCTCTTGTTCGAGAAAACGTGTCACTGATGCTTGTATTCTTTCCGCAGGTCTCACAAGTGGAAAGTTTTCGCGCCGACACGTTCCGCAGACACCACACTTCTGTGTATCAGCATCACCCATATATGCCGTCATATAGCTCATGTAACAATACTCGGTTTGCGCGTACTGCTGCATATCATGTAATTCTCGCAACTTTTTTTGTTGTACTGCCTCATGAGAAGAAAAATTTAGTTGAGGATAAAAGTTTGCATTCTGTGTGACAAGTGGGGCCGTCGTTGCACTTATACAATACATGTGCTTCATACTATTGGATGTGATATAGTGCTGCTCCTCGAAGTCTGTCAGAATGACTCGCAGTTGCGTTTGCGACAGCCCTGTTTCCAGCAGCAACGTATACTCGTCTACTCCTCTAGGATTGTAAGCAAGTTGGGACCATACCGCTTTATACTGTCGTTCCTTTGGTCTATCACTCTCGATAAGACGCTCCTGTATTTCAATGTCAGTAGGATCGTACAACAAGATACACCATGCTGTATTACCTGCACGTCCGGCGCGCCCTATCTCCTGATAATAGTGCATGAGTGAAGCAGGAATGTGATAGTGAATGACAAAGCGCAGGTCAGGCTTGTCTATGCCCATACCTAACGCGTTTGTCGAACACACAACGCGGTATGCATTTGCCATTAGTCCTTGCTCAACACGTTGACGCGCACTGTCTTCACGGCCTGCATGATAGTATTCAGAAGGGATACTACGTGCATTCAGAAATGCCGCAACCATTTCGGCATCATGATGTGTTGCCGTATAGATGATGCCTGTATCCGAACGACCTCGCAACACGGTTTCCAAGTAACACAACTTCTCCCAATCACTATACATACGAACAACATGAACGTAGAGGTTCGGGCGTTGCATCGTGCCACGTACCACTCGTGCCTTCCCTATTTGCAGCAGGATATCTTCTTCAACACGCTTATTCGCGGTAGCTGTCAAAGCTAACACTGGAGTATTTTCTGGTAAGGGCGCAATCAAGTCGATAATACGTCGATAGTAAGGGCGGAAATCATGACCCCACAGCGAGATGCAATGTGCCTCGTCGATAACAACCATGCTGATGCGTAGTGTAGGAAGAAGCCGTTGCCAGGATAAGCTGCCCAAACGTTCGGGTGTGATAAAGAGGAGTTTGAATTCGCCGGCTTCAGCTCTTGCAAGTGTTTCTCGGTTTTCTTGTGTCGTGAAATCGGAACTAAGGATAGCCGAGGGGATCGCATACACGGTGTTGCAACGCTGGCACTGATCGCGCATCAATGCTTTGAGTGGTGAGAAGATAATGGTGAGATGAGGATAGTACAAACTACTGAGCTGATAGAGAACTGATTTTCCCCACCCTGTACGCTGAATTGCCAGGATACGCTGCCCTTGTACAAGCTGTTCGATAATCTCGCGCTGCCCTGGATGAAAGTCTGTTGCAATATGGAAACGCTCTTGCAACAGCTTTTCAGGTGGACATCCCTGCCACGTCACGCTCGGCACTGTTACAGCCATACACCATAACCCTTCAAACAGTTTGTGTAGATTGACATGTAGCGATAGATGCTCACATGTCGAGGCATATTGTAGTTGAGATTAGAGCAGATGTCAATGATTATGTGATTTCACAGTAGCTCATCAAGATCATGAGTTAGTCTCGCGCTATGCTCCTTACGAGCTTGCTCAGCTAAATGCTCCAAAAAGGTTTCAGACTTGGGATGAATAAGAAGTTCATTCCAAACTTCCTCGATTTTAAGCTCCTCAAGGATAAACTGTGCAATCAACTCTTGCTCTGCTTCAGGTTGTTGCTGTGCAAGTTCAAAAGCTTTTCGTAAAGACTCAATCATGAATAACTCCTCCTCTTACACTTGCTCTCAGTTCTATAACTGATAATGTGTTATGCTTATAACATATTTTAAAGACTTAAAGGTGCTTGTGAGGATGATTCTGGATCAATTAGCTAAACAAAAAGGAGTTGTATGCCCTATGCCGAAAATTACAACCAAGCAAGAACTCATAGATTATTTTGCGGAGAAGAGTCAGCGCACACATGAAGGTAGTTCATATATCGAAGCGGTAGTCTCGATATTGATGCTGCTTGATGAGACTGACAATATTCAGGAGATCAAGTCAACTGTACGCGGCATGAACCGCGAGAAGTTAGCAGAAATACAGCGCACAGAGGATATTGCGACACGCATTGAGCAACGCAAACAGTTAGCAGTCTACGATGATTGCCTTACACAACTACGCGGCATACCAGTAAACTAAATTTCTTTCTTATAATAACTTTTTTTCACATAATAAGGACGGAGACACTTTTTAATGGAGACGGTAGACAAAGATATTCTTATAAGTGAGACGCAACCAGCAGTAGCAAAAAGTATTCCATCGCTTCTCAAGCGTTCTCCGTTGATTACAATAGTGGCTCTCTTCTATATTTTGCTGTGGAGTTCAGCCTTCATCGCTACAAAAGTCGGAGTTACACACAGTCCACCACTCACACTCCTCGCCGTACGCTTTCTCACAGCCGCCCTCATAATGGCACTACTTGCATGGATATTGAAATTACCATTACCACAGGGACGTGCGGCATGGGGACGCTTAGCCTTATTCGGACTTCTCAATTCCGGTCTCTATCTTGGCTGTAATTATGAAGCTCTGCGCTATCTCTCTGCCGGAATGGGGTCGATTATCTCGGCTACCAATCCGCTTCTGCTCACTCTTATCGCTCCAATAGTCTTGCGCGAACGATTGACATGGTGGCGCGTACTTGGCCTGATTCTTGGCTTTGGTGGAGTACTTTTTGTGATGGGTGCAAGACTCAGTGGGAACAGCCATCTTGACACGATTGGTGGTATGTTCGTCTCATTTCTTGGTAACGCATGTCTCGTTGGGGCAACAGTGTTGTATAAACGCTATCCACCCCGTGAACATGCGTTTGTCGTCAACGCGGTACAACTAGGTGCGGCAGGTCTCGCATTACTTATTCCAGCGTTTCTCTTTGAGCATCCAACACAAGTTCACATTGATACGCCACTCATCGAATCATTTCTTTATCTAGTCCTGGTCATTAGTATTGGAGCATCATTACTCTGGTTCTGGCTCTTGAAGCAAGGTGAGGCAAGCACCGTGAGTTCCTATTATTTTCTCACGCCGATCTTCGGCCTTGCCCTTGCCGCGCTCCTACTAGGCGAACCCTTTGGGCTACGTGACGCATTTGGATTGGTTGCAGTCGCGGCAGGTATTGCGTTGATTAATCGTCCGGTACGTGTAGCTTCTCGAAAATTGACATAATCAGGAATGCAAGCTAATTGTGCGCGGCAAACTGCCGCGCACGATTAGCTTGCATTCCTGATTATGTCAACCCAATCCTCGCCTCTAGCTCGTCGGCAACGCTATAGGGGTCACGTTCACGTTTGGCAATATCATCAACAAGCGTATTCCACTCTTCCTCGCTGACCTTCTCCTTAAGTGTGTCCATGACGGTATGCAGAATCAGAGCATGCAGTTCGCTTCGTACTTGACGTTGCGCACGTTGTAGAAGCATACCGCTTGTATTGAGATATTCTTGGTGCTGTTGCATCGCATCAACGACCTGCGCGACCCCTTCATCTTTCAAGGCCGACGTTTTGAGAATTGGAATACGCCATGATGCTTTACGTCGATTCGAGTCGAGGCTAAGCATCATCGCCAGTTCCGCGACGGTTTGGTCCGCGCCAGGCTTGTCGGCTTTGCTCACCACAAAGATATCCGCAATCTCCAGAATACCTGCCTTGATTGCCTGAATATCGTCACCCATGCCAGGAGCACTCACCACGAGCACAGTTTGCGCGGTACGCATCACCTCGACCTCGGCTTGACCTGTACCAACCGTTTCGATGATGATGGGATCATAGCCTGCGGCATCCATGGCACGCACGACATCACGTGTTGAGGAAGCGAGACCACCAAGATTGCCCCGACTCGCCATGCTGCGAATAAACACATTGGGGTCGCCAGAGAGTTCCATCATGCGAATGCGATCACCTAGAATAGCACCACCCGTGAAGGGACTCGTCGGGTCAACCGCTACGACACCCACCTTGTGTTCACGCTTACGCAATTCGCGCACGAGGCGCGTCACTAATGTACTTTTACCAGCACCTGGCGAGCCTGTCACACCTACGATATGTGCATGACCCGCAGCTCGATGCAGCTCAGCGAGATAGCGATGCGCCACAGGTGACTCGCTTTCAATCAATGTCACCATACGGGCGAGGGCGCGACGATCACCCAGAAGAAGACGTTCCACAATATTTTGCACGCTACACCTATACTTCGACGGTCAGACGGTCGGTCTGCACGTTCTCGCGCACAAATTTGATGATCTCTTCCGTAGAGGTGCCAGGGCCAAAACAACCCTTGATGCCCATTGCCTTGATCGCCGGAATATCCTCATCGGGTAGGATACCGCCAGCCGCGACCAGCACATCGTCAACGTCATTTTGTTTCAGCAGGTCCATCACTTTAGGAAAAATTGCCATGTGCGCACCGGAAAGAATACTCATAAGAATTGCATCCACGTCCTCCTGGATAGCCGCTTCAACAATCATTTCCGGCGTCTGACGAATACCTGTATAGATCACCTCCATACCCGCATCGCGCAATGCACGAGCAATCACCTTCGCCCCGCGATCATGTCCATCCAAGCCTGGCTTAGCCACCAGGACGCGTATCGGTCGAGCATCAGTAGACATATCTAGTCAACTCCTTTGTCGGCTTCTTAAACGAGGACGCGATAAATCGGTCCTTACAGGCTCAGCGCATATTCATAGAGCGCACAGATCGCACGCTCTTGCTCTTCTCGTAATATAGCAATCTGTTGCTTCAATTCTACAACGAGCGTGGCATCGCTGCAAGCAAGCATAATTTGCTTCGCTCGCATAGCAATGTCATGTTGCCTCTCTGATGCGACTATTGGAATGGGCAAGCGTGCCAGTACATGTTGCTCTATCTGTGGCTGCACAAGCTTATATGCGGTGTGCAATACATATACATAGCGTTGGAGAAGGCGCGAGTTGAGAAGCGCGAGGAGGAAATACAGTGTATCTTGTGATGAAAGGTCATGTGAACTAACGTTATGTGAGTCAGAGTTATGTACATCGGGAGCATGACAGGGGCAAGCCCTGTCACTACTGGTTTCGCCGCGACGCGGCGATAATGGTTGTATGGTAGTGACAGGGCTTGCCCCTGTCATGCTCCCATCATACCCTGTCATGCCCGTGTGCAACTTTTGTTCGTTTGTGTCACGCTTTAGGGTCAGCAAATACAATGTCTGCAATGCCACATGTCCCCGTGTATCAAGTACGGCTTGCAACATGTTCGTACTCTTGACCACAAGCAATTTCGGAGTTGCATATCTTTCTAGCGGCTTCCCAAGTGCCTTCTCCGCTATCCAATATTGTGCTTGCGGTGTTGCGTAAGAGCGCACATCAACGCCTCCCAGGAGCAACGGATGCCATCCTTCCTCTTTGGGCGGTTTGTTTGTGAGTAGCGCGCTCTTCTTGCCAAGTTCCTCGCCACGTCGAATGGAGACAATGCTATCCAAAGGCGTGATCACATAGGACTCATTTCCCTTCGTCATACGCATATGTAGACGTTCTATTAACGTCTCACGTTCGTTGCCGAGCAGATAACGTAGCTCTGCCCCCTCTTGGGCGTAGAGAAGTCGTTGCGGAATGCACGATGTCGAACGCTCATAGCTGGCGTTTACAGTCCTCTCTTGACGCTTGCTCCACTTTTCACGCATCCATGCGATTTGATGAATACTTGTTGGTGGACGTTTTTGTGCAATGAGAATAACCGCTCCAACATATGCAGGAAAGACATTCGAGAGATGCCAGAGATGATGTACGGTCATCTCTCGCAAGAGATGTTGTCGCTCGCGTGTAGCATTCGCGCGAGCTAATACCGAGTCAGGTAACACAAGTCCTATCCAACCATCCGGTCGCACAATCTGTAACGCCAGTCTGAGAAAGAATAAATAGCTATCTGCTTGTCCAAATTCTTGCATTGAACGATAGCCGCTTAAATCCGTATTCTTCGCGGCAAGGTATGGTGGATTTGCGAGAAAAAGATCAACCGACTCACGTTGTTCTTGTTCCCACGGTAACGCTAAGCCATCGGCTTGATGAATGTGAAGGCGTTGTTTGGCATGTGCAGAATATGCCGTTTCTGGCTCTACGAGAAGAGTTCGTAGTTGCATCTCAGCCAAAAAACAGGCAATGGGATCAGGATCGAAACCCCAGAGATTGCGCTGTAATGTTGCGAATAGTTGATGAGGTAGCATCTCCGTTTGCTTGCCATAAGCCAGTAGACGTCGTGCGGCACCCACAAGAAAATTGCCACTACCGCAGGCAGGATCGAGGACACGAAGTGAAGCAAGATTGGCCTCGACCGTATAGCCACAGGCATCGAGAATTGCGTTGACCAGGGGAGGGGGCGTAGAGAAGTGACCGCGCTTCTTGCGTTCGTGTGCTGATAGGCTGGTCTCATACCAGTTTAACGTCTTGTTGCGTGGCACGTTTCTCACCGTTTCTAGATCGACGGACGCCCGCAAGGGGGCAATACTATTCAAGTAAGGAGAACGCTCTATAAATGCACGACGGACGCCCACAAGGGGCTACCCTACTATACACGACGCGGAGCGCGTATAAGAGTATAGTAGGGTAGCCCCTTGTGGGCGTCCGTGAATACTACCCCAATTGCGCGTTTTTAAACAGTCTTGCCCACAAGGGGCGTCCGTCGCGTTTCCAGAGTAAATTTCACCTTGCATTGTCTACTCCTACATTCACTATAGTTCATCCTTGCTGGCTAAGATGTCCAGCGCATCGTGGGCGGCTATCCGTCCAGCTTCTTTGATGCTCGAGGCTTTTCCCATTCCCAGGAGAGCGTCACGCTCAAAGACTCCAACAACAAATACACGGTCATTGTTGCGCCCACTCTGCTCTAGTACGCGGTATCGTGGCAGGCTTCCAGAGCGACGCAATACAATTTTCTGTAGCCGTCCCTTTGGATTTGTATCGAGTGCCTGATGACTTATCTCTTCCACCATTGGAAATACGACGCGAGCAATGAAAGCACGTGCAACCTCTGGTCCCTGGTCAATTTGAATCGCGCCCACCAGCGACTCCAACACATCAGCACAGAGCGAGTCACGAGACCGATCGTTGAATGTACGTAGATTCGTGATATCGACCCGAATGAAGGGAAAAAGACCGAGGCTTTGACCAATACGTGCGAAGACACGACGACTGACAACCTCTGATTTCAGGGCCGTCATTTCGCCTTCGGACGCGGTGGGTCGGGTGCGATAGATATATTCGACCACATGCGCACTGATGATGGCATCACCTAAAAATTCAAGTGTGTCGTACGAGTCACGAATAGCAGTTTCTGGGCAACAGGTATGATGTGTCACAGCTCGTTGCAACAACGAAATATCGTGAAACTTCACTCCAAGCAATGCTTCCAGTGCCGCAAGGTTGTCTATAGTCTCGCTGGTTTCTTCCATACTCATCTTATTATATCTCAACGCGTTATAGGCATGGTAGGGATAGAAAATACGTACATGACCTGATGCACAATCAGGGAGATCGTGCTACTATTAGAGGGAAGTAATTGGTAGGGACCGATGTATCGCATCCTGGGGGTGAGGCTGGGGGGAACACGGTGGGGAATGAATCGTCGCCGACACGTTGCCCCACCACCCCAGGACGCGATACATCGGTCCCTACAGGACAGGTTCACACTAGGTCTAGGATAATATCTATGAGAAACTTCTCGCGTATACGCATTATGCGACGTGTATTATTATATAGAGCATTGCCGCTTGCGTTCTGTTTGCTGTTCCT
>CAXUHF010000038.1:39084-42274 GCA_964250765.1 uncultured Ktedonobacteraceae bacterium
TGCGACGTGTATTATTATATAGAGCATTGCCGCTTGCGTTCTGTTTGCTGTTCCTTTTTCCGAACGTCAGTGAAGCACACGCCATTCTGTTGCGCTCCGATCCAGCCAAGGGAGCCGTACTGAATACAGCACCGACAGTGGTACGTATGTGGTTCACTGAGTCCTTAAATCCCACGTACAGTACGGCCCGCGTTCTTAATGGCTCAAAGAAGCGCGTCGATCAGAATAACGCGCATGTAGCCTCTAATGACCAGACCGAAATGGATGTGAACCTGCCTCCAAATCTACCTCCTGCCGTGTACGTTGTAATATGGCGCACACAGTCTGCTGACGATGGGCATGTTTTAACAGGCTCATTTATCTTTACAGTTGCTAATCCCGATGGAAGCACACAAAAACTCACTGGTACAATTCCAGGACAAGACCAACTCGGCAATAGCTCAAATGGTTCTGCAACAGGACAACTTGACGGTCCTACACTATTCAGCCTAATTATGGTGACACTGGTCGAGCTAGGAGCAGTCTTTTGGGTAGGTGCACAGCTCTGGCGTGCCTTCGTCTTACAGCTTACGGAGTCGCAGGATACAGGGCAACAAACTATTCTGCACCAGACGGAGCAACGCTTTGACCGTCTCTTCTCACTTCCCGCGCTACTCCTCATTTTCTTCACAGACATTGGCGTACTCGTCGGGCAAGCTCTATCCCTTACAAACGGGCAACTGGCACAAGCATTTTCGCCCTCTGTTCTATTCGGCCTTGTCAGTAGCGGACAATTTGGGAAGTACTGGATTATGCGCCAAATTGTCGTTCTTTTGGCCCTACTTGTTACCGCATACGCACTTTTCGCTAAACGTCGGACAAAAGTGTTTACGGAAATTTTTTCATGGGTCAATTTGCTGCTCGGCCTCGCGTTGCTGATTGCGCTCACACTTTCTGGTCACGCGGCAGCTGTGAGCGGGAATATCATTGTTCTTGCTGTCTTGTCCGATTGGCTCCATCTACTAGCCGCTTCGCTCTGGATTGGTGGCATGATGTACATTGCAACAACATACCTACCAGTCATAATGCGTGTTCCATCGCAAGAGCGCATTCGTTCCCTGCTCTCGGTGCTACCTCGCTATTCGCCATTGGCAATCGCAGGGGTCATCATTATGTCGGTAACAGGTCCACTCAATGCCACAACGCGCATGGACTCAATAGCACAACTAATCTCAACAACATATGGACGTGTTTTGATCGTCAAAGTGTTGCTTGTTGGAGGTCTGTTGCTAACAAGTGCCTATCATGTCGGTATACTTCGTCCTAGGCTTGCTAAAGACTATAAGAAGTACAAAGGGAGCACGAAAGCAGAAGTCGCGACACTGAGCATTGGAAGTGTAGCAACGCTTCCTAAACAGGATGTAAATATTGCTGAAGCAAATATCGAGCGACAAGGGAGAAGGCTCATAAATACGCTCCGTTGGGAGCCATTGCTAGGTGTTGCCGTGCTGCTCTGTACAGGATTGCTCACCGTTTTCTCAGGTACGCTTGTACCAGCGACAACGACTCCTGTACAACAGCCAGTGCAACCCGTACCTACGACACCATCAAATCCCTTTACGACAACGGTCAAGACGACTGATAAACAATTCAGCCTCACCTTTAACGTCACGCCCAATCAGTTTGGCAACAATGAGTTCACGGTAAGCGTACTAAATAGTAAAGGGCAGCCAGATACTAATGTGGGTGTGTCGCTCTACAATACAATGCTGGATATGGATATGGGTACGCGCCATGTCAACTTACAGCCCGATGGGAAAGGTCATTTCAAGGGCAGCGATCAGCTCGATATGAGCGGTCACTGGGGAGTTCGCATAGATGTTCGTACACCCAGTGGAGGCACAAGCCACGCCACCGTGTATTTCAGTACACCCGCCGCAGACAGTTGATCTCTATGATACGATAAGAACAATGTTCTACGGTAATGAAACAAATGTAGGGGTCTCATTCTATTACACTCTTGTGGGCAATGAACCATGTTAAAGGAAATGTTGTAAAGTTGCCCCAATCCTGGGACATCTCAATTGCCCACAAGAGTGTAATAGAATGAGACCCCTACAGAGATACATATAGATTGTGATAACGATGAGAAATAAACACAATGTACAACGGTATATATGGCTCACACTGAGTATTTTTGCGTTGCTGCTAGCCGCCTGTGATAGCTCTGGTAGCAATGTGCAATCTGCTACTCCAACACAAGTACCTGTCAATGGTTTTGGGATAGCATCGAACCATGTACACTCGTTGCTGGCTCTGCCAAATCATGTGCTGGTATTGGCAACGCACTATGGCTCGTTCCGTTCAGAAGATAGCGGCAAAACGTGGACGCAGGTATCAGGCGGTCCCAATCAGCTTATGCAGGGAGTTATGAATCTTTCGCTGGTTGTAAGTCCGTTCAATTCACAGCGCATGTATTTGCTCACACAGCCATCCGTCACTGGTCATCCATCAGGCGTACTTGGACTCTATACGAGTGCAGATCAGGGACGCACCTGGCAGCTTGTCAATAAGACAGCAAACTTCACCGCCGCCCTTGACGGTATCCCCTTCACAGTTGCGGGTAATGATGATCCCAACGAGGTTTACATCTATGTGCGTACTTTGGGCACAAATGGCCTCAAGGTCAGTCACGATAATGGGCAACACTTCACGAATACAGGTACACTTCCCTTCGGGAACATCACGAACATGCTTGCAATTCCTGGCGCACCTGGACAGTTGCTCATTTACGGAAGTGATGGTATGGCGCGTAGTACCGATAGTGGTAAGCACTGGCAAGTTCTGCAAGCAATTACCAGTAGCATCTTCACAATGGCTCTCTCTGGTCCACATAGCCCCATTTACGCCTCTGGTGATGAAGGAACCTATGTATCGAAGGACGAAGGGAAAACCTTTACGCAAGTGAACCAGGACTATCATCCTCAGTTGGTAGCCTCGCCTTCACAACAACAAGTGCTCTACAGCCACTCCTACCTCCATATAACGCGTAGTTCTGATGGCGGTAAAACATGGACAGACCTTCCAGCACTCAAAACCAATAATAGCAGTGCGGGCAGCTATAGCAACGTAGCTGTGGATGCTAATACTGGAGCAACGGTGTACCTGTCGATCTCTTACCCAACGGAGGTATATAGCCTTAATCTAGGTA
>CAXUHF010000039.1:0-42044 GCA_964250765.1 uncultured Ktedonobacteraceae bacterium
GTAACAAGGTAGCCGTACCGGAAGGTGCGGCTGGATCACCTCCTTTCTAGGGAGCTTTGACTGTTTTATCAGTCACTTCCAGGTCGGTCCTCATTCTCGGATGAGGCAAGATGAGTTATAAGCTTATTACCAAACATACAGGCATCCAATCTTCTGTCAAACCTTACCACTCTTGAGTTTTTTGAGTTAAAACAACTGCTTTCGTATCCTACGGGCTATTAGCTCAGGTGGTTAGAGCGCAGTCCTGATAAGACTGAGGTCCCTGGTTCGAGTCCAGGATGGCCCACTTACCCCATACGAGGGGATGTAGCTTAGTTGGTAGAGCGCCGCCTTTGCACGGCGGAGGTCAGGAGTTCGAGTCTCCTCATCTCCACCAGGGAAGCTTAAGTCAGTAATGACCTAGCACTCCTGATAGAGTTAAAAAAAGAGCCGCTTGTACATGCAGGTGGTGTGGTGATTATAGCGAAGGGGAAATACCCGTTCCCATCCCGAACACGGAAGTCAAGCCTTTCAGCTCCGACGATACTTTAGGGGCAGCCCTACGGGAAAATAAGACATTGCCATTCCACCCGCCTGTATAGGCGGGTCTTTTTGTGTCTCTTTGGTAGACTATAGTAGACTGTAACAATTTTCCTAAAATTGCACCTTTTAAATGATTAAAGGAGAGACTTTGCTATACGTCTCTCCTTTAGTTATGCTCTTATAGGTAAAATTCCTTAGATGTGAGGCCCGCTCAATTGACTAACAGGATTTGATAGATAGAACTTTGAAGACGAGATTTGTACAGCAGCCATAGATTCTGTCCAACGCTTACTTCTTACTAAAGTATTTGCAACATGTGTCAAACTTTCCATGATGGGGAAAGAAGCTTTTGTTCCCTGATGATGAGAGTCCATTTGCTCTGCACCTAAGCCTGTCAATACTAAAATAGGTTGCACTCCAGCCGCGAGACCAGCATTCACGTCAGTGATACTATCACCAACAAATATTGCCCTACTCAAGTCTAAGCCAAATTCGTCACGCGCATTGAGTAACATACCGGGTTGTGGTTTACGACATGCACATCTTTCGTCTTTGCTATGTGGACAATAATATACTTTCTCTACAATACCACCAGCTTTGGCAATCTGAGCCAGCATATAATGGTGAATGTCGTTGAGCGTCTCCAACGCGATATGTCCACGAGCTATACCCGCTTGATTTGTGCAGACAAATATACGATAATCCGCGTGAGTGAGCTTCGCAATAGCTTCACAGGCACCCGGCAAGAAACGAAACTCATCCAAGTTTTTTACATAGTCGGAGCGGTTCTCATTGATTACTCCATCCCGATCAAGAAAAATAACAGACATATTGGGTCTCCTCGCTAGAGCAAATTTAACAAAACAAATAAAACATTCTATTTTTATGAACAGTCAACCTTATTTTCTAACAATCTTAAACATATGAAGGAACAGCCACAGGAAAATACCAAACTCATAGGCGAGCTTAGCCAACAGGATAAAAGGCGCATGCAGTAGTACTTCAGTGTGTTCACGAACATTTACTACCACAATACGTAGAGTGGCTGCTAACGCAATGTACGGTACCAACAATAAGAAAAGAGGTGGAAAGCGTACACTAAAGAGTAGACGATTTTTTAAACTGAGGTCTCGATATTGCACTTTCGTCGTCAAGCCACTAGCTAGTCCATGCTTATAATTGTGATATACAAGTTTGCGCAGTGTATCACGGCGATGGTCATGACTAACTATGATGTTTGGTTGATATACCGTTCGGTATCCCTGCCTTTGTACACGGAAACAGAGATCAACATCTTCGTCTTCTCCGTAACGCATAGCTTCATTAAACCCGTCCACAGCTTGAAATACTGCTTTACGCATCCCTAAACTAGCAGACGCTAAAGGCCCGTCCTTCACTTTTCCGTGTTGATAGTAGCCAAAGTTAGTGAAGTCAGTGGAGCGCGCGAAGAAAGCACGAGACTTACAGCGGATACGTCCCCCAACCGCCCCAATCTCTGGTTGCAGAAGTGCCTGTACGTTCAGTTCAACCCAATCCTCATTAACTGTACAGTCATCATCCAAAAATAGTAATATCTCTCCCTTTGCCACTGTCGCACCCAGGTTACGTGCTTTTCCGGGATCCCGTATAGGACCGTGGTTAGCAGCCACAACTGACCACTGCTCGGCTATTTCATCTGCAGCAGCACCAACAACAATAATCTCTATGTCCCCATTATATTTCTGGTTAAGCAGGGACTCTACAGCGCGACTCCCAAGTTCTGCACGCGCAACTGGAACAATAACACTTACACTTGGATAGCGTTTGATGTCCAAAACTACTTGCGTACTATTAGAAGCGACAGTCTCTTCGATTTGCTTATTCATATTCATCTATACTCTTTTCCTGGATCCCGCTTCCATCATTTAAGAATTCGTACCTACGAATATTAAAGATTGAGCATGTGAACGCACCACTTCGCGGATATGACGCGTAATGACATGAGCAAGGATCATATGTGCATCTTCCTCTTGTTCGATATTTTGTCCAGGAGCAAGTACATAGGCATCTACAATAGACTTCATCCTGCCACCATTCGCGCCTAACAATCCAATCGTAGAGGCACCAATTTTACGTGCGAGCAGAAGTGCATTAATTACGTTAGATGAATTCCCACTTGCACTAATGCCAATTGCGGTATCTCCCGGCTCAATCAGGTCCACCAGTTGCTCTGAAAAAATATGCTCGTAAGCAGTATCATTACTCCATGCTGTAATGAGAGGAACATGGTCTGTTAACGAGATTGCTTTTAATCGTGGTGCTCCAAGTGCAATTGTGTTTTTAGCAAGATCAAGCGCGAAATGCGAAGCAGTCGCTGCGCTGCCACCATTGCCCATAATGAAGATACGATGTCCATTAGAATAGGTGTTTTCCAATATTTGTAAAACTGCTTGTAGCTGCTGCAGTGATATATTTTGTACCATCTGTTCTATTTCCATAAAATATGTTTTGACTAAACTCATTTTCTAATCCTTTTCTTCCTTCTACGAATTTAATGTGATTGCACGTCTGTGTAAGGCATAATCCAATGTGGATCAAAATGTGCCACGTTTAGAATCACTGTTGCCCCTTGTTGATCGAAGCGAAAATCCATACGCTTCAGGCCGCGTTCCTCCAAAACCTGCGTCACCGTGTCTTGAGCATCTTCATGACAGTAGATCAGCATGAACCCTCCGCCACCGGCTCCAGTGATCTTACCAGCCGATGCTCCATTCTGTAAAGCTAGCTCATAACACTCATCTATAAAGGAAGTTGAAAGACCTGGAGCAAGGCGTCTCTTTTCCTGCCAGGAATAGTGCAAAATACGAGCGAACTCCTCTAGGTCTCCACGCTCTAAACACGCTTGTACGTCTATTGCAACTTGCTTAATATTATGTAAAGCTTGAAGAACGTTTTTATCTTGATCCTCGGTTGATTTACGTTGATGCTTTAAGATAGAGGTAGACTCACGCGAACTGCCAGTAAAGAATAGCAGCAAGCGTCGATCTAGTGTTTGCTGAACGTCGGAAGCAACCTTCAATGGTTCTACGGTGACTCCCTCACTCGTAAAAGTAATCTTGTTCAACCCACCAAAAGCGGCTGCGTACTGATCTTGCCTACCAATTGGCATACCCATTTTATTGATCTCTATGTACGAGGCAAGTTCCGCAGTCTGCTGCTTAGTCATAGGTTGATCAATCAATGTAGAGATAGCACGTACCATTGTGACAGCAGCTGCACTCGATGACCCAAGACCTGTACCAGGAGGCACTTCACTCGCTACAAAAAGATTGATTCCGCGTCGAATACCAAAGTGATGTAGAACAGCCTTTGGTAGCGCAAGATCACCACTCCAAAAGAGATCTTTGTATGGTGAATGGCGAAAAAGAGAACTATAATCTGCCGAAATAACTTGGAGATTATCAGACTCGTTTGTAGTAATCACTGAGTAAAAGTACTTGTTAATAGTGGTGCTGATTACTATGCCCCCATATGTAGCATAGTACGACTCAAGGTCCGTTCCTCCACCTCCGAAGCTGATACGCATCGGAGACCTGGCAATTAACATTATTGTTTTCCTTCTTGAACTGAGAGCGATTGAACAATCACTTCGACTATCTACTGTAGTAAGTCTTTCTCCTCTATTAAGCACCAGTATGAACGATAAAGACTTTTATTGTCTTCATCAATATAGTGAAATCAGTCAATAATGAGCGCCTGTCAATATATTGCATATCTAATAAGATACGCTCCTCATAGGAAGTATGCTGACGACCACTAATTTGCCATAAACCTGTGATTCCTGGTTTCACGGAAAGACGTTTTGACGCATGCTCACCAAAACGTGGCAGCTCGGTTGGATGTATAATACGTGGGCCAACAAGAGACATTTGCCCGATTAAAACATTAAATAACTGCGGCAGTTCGTCCAAACTAGTCTTACGAAGCACCCTTCCTACATAGGTAATACGAGGATCATTCTCTAATTTCATATTTTGTTGGTATTTGTATAAGAGCTTAGGATGCTTTGCCAGATACTCATCCGCATTTGGCATCATTGTCCGAAACTTCAGTGCGAAGAAACGCTGACCATGAAACCCAATAATTTCCCTGAAGTGAAGAATGCTCCCGTTGTCATCAAGTTTAATACAAAGAGCTATCAGTAAAAATATTGGTAGGCACACTATTATCCCTATGCTAGCAAAAATGATATCCATAAGACGTTTCATAATATCATAGTTAGCAGGAGCTTGATAGATGACGCTAGTATCGTTGTATACCACTTCTTGAGAGATCTGAAGTGTTTCTATTTGTTCCAAAACATTTTGTGTTGTTTGTTCCATTGCTTTCTCTCTATATAAGGACTAGCCAAACTATAATAGTTTTATTCGCTGATCGTAGCGAATGGATAAGACACGTTTTTTTCTGTAGCAACTATTGAGGAGTGATGATTGGCGAATGCAGATATAGACTGTTGATAAATAGCAACTAGCTGCTCTGTTATCATGTGCCAATCGTGGTACGTTTCTACATATCGCCGTCCATTTTGGCTTATCTTCTCATGAAGAGCTGAGTCATTTAAAAGAAGTAGTGTGTAATCAGCAAATTCTTGAATTGATTTTGCCACTAACAAGTCCTGCTCATGAGTAGCATGTAAAGACTTCGCGGATTCAAAAGCCACTACAGTTGGTGTTCCTAAGGCCATCGACTCCAATACCTTATTTTGAAGTCCAACGCTATAGACTGTGGGACTCACCATCACTTGAGCTTCTCTAATATATGGTCGTATGTCCTCTACATAGCCTGTGACTTTGACTCGTGGATCGTTTGCAAGACGTTGAAGAGCGCGTGGTGGCTTACTTCCTACAAGAGTAAGCGTAACATTGGGTTTTTTGTTCCAAATAAGAGGCATTATCTTGTGATAAAGATAGAGTGCTGCTGCAACATTTGCGTGGTAGCTCATCTTACCAAAGAATACTACGTTGTGTGGTCTTCGTTCTTGGTGCAATGGATGGAAATACTCTAAATCAACTCCCGATGGCACAACGTCTATATGCACATCGGCATTGCTGCTGACATCTTTGGGGTTGACCGAGGCAGAATAAAGGCTCAGCAGAGCTTGACGATCACGCTCAGCTATGGTAACAACATATGGAAGAGAATGTAATATTTGCGCTTCATAATTTTTTGTACGCTTATACTCAAGAGCAGCCATTATACGTAAAGGTACACTATGCCCAGACAAAGCAGTCTGCTGAAAGAGCAAACTAATACAGTCTACAGAGTCCCATACAAGAGGATAATGTCGTGCAAGTTCTCCTACAGAGGCGATGCCGCGTAAGTGCTCTACATGTATAACATCAAACGTATACTGCTCACAAAGCTTATAGGCTATTTGCAAGAACCGTTTTGAGAACGCATACGCTACTTGTAGAGGGTTAGAGTTTAATAATGCTACTCCACTATTTAGCATAGATCGTTTTCGTGACTCACGAACAGCGATTACCTCATATCCCTGTTTTTGTAATACCTCCACATCAGCTAGTTCCTGAGCAGATGAAACCTGCACAAGTAAAGTAACTTTATGGTTATTATTCAAATGGCTCAGAAAGCCGTAACTACGAATACGAATTCGTGACGGTGGATAAGGCGCTATAAAAAGAATATGCATACTGAGAAATCCTTTTTCTCAACTTCTTGTGCTTCCCACAAAGATTTTCAATATGCATAGTATATACAAACTTCTCTATGATAATCTATTGACTATTGTGTAGAATAAGTAAAATATTGCACAAATTGGTTGTAACTTCTTAACCTGAATCTATTGTCGTGTTCTATATACTTATTCTAGGGTACTTATTTTAAAACACGTTGCTCCTTATTAACTATTGTTTGATCGCCTTCTGCTCTTGTACTCTGTCCAAACACGAATGTAAAATATCAATTAGAAGAGGACTTGTTCTACAACCTAAATGCGTACCTTGTATAACATATGTTTCTACTTTTTCACTAGCTTTACTATATTTTGATCTCATACTATGCGGTACCTCACTCGCCCAAAAGAGCGTTATCTTACCAAGGTAGTTACTGGGCGTATACTCCGCACTCAGCCATTGAAATATGCCCCACCAATCTCGCCGAAGAACGTCATGCTTCATAACAAGAGCAATATGTTTTAAGGTCTTAAGCACTGTCTTATCTTGTTTAAGCACTAATCCAGTTTGCTTTTCAGCTTTCATGTGTTCAGTACCTTCAAAACCTTCTCTATAGTGTGAATAGCGAACATAGTTGTATATATGACGTAGGCCAAGAAATAGCTCAAGTGGCTTATCATCGCTCATATGTAGGAGTGTACCAAGATACTTTAAAACACGGTGAAGAGCTTTCAGATGTAGAGGATGGGAAAGATTTGTTGGGTCTATCAAAGCAAGTAGGTCCACAGTTTGACCAATTGCATGAAGTTGACAAGCCATCTCATAAGCAACAATACCTCCATTGCAAAAACCACCTAACAGATATGGACCTTGCGGCTGAATTGCACGCATTAACTTTATATGTTCTGCCGCTATAGCTTTCAATGTAGGTGGAACCTGCAAACCATCAAATTTATAAGGTGTTAGTGCGTAAAATGGTTGATCCATTCCTAGACCTCGTGCTACAGGAAAACAATAGAAAGCGCCTCCGTTTACATAGTCACCATGTAAAAAGAAGAATGGTTGCCGAGACTCTCCAGCCTGTACCTTTACTATAGAAGTTCGCGAATGTATCTCCTCTTGTTTATGGAAAGTGTCAACAAGTTGTTCTATAGTCGGTTCCGCAAACAAGGTAGCGAGCGATATTTTCATACTGCAAGCCTGCTCGATTCGATTGACGAGGCGAACTGCGAGTAAAGAATGTCCTCCCAGATCGAAAAAATTGTCTCTTATTCCTATAGGTCTTACGCCCAATAGTTCTTCCCATACCTGTATCAATTGCTCATGTTCTAAAAGTGTCGGAGCTACAAATTCATCGCTTATAACATTCTTCGTTGCTTCAGGAGCAGGAAGCATACGTCTATCAACTTTACCGTTGGGTGTTGCTGGAAATACTTCCAGCAACACAAAGGTAGAAGGAATCATGTAAGCCGGTAGATGTTTCATAGTATGACTTCGCAGTTCATTGACTGTCGCACTCTGCTTCTTCTGAAGAATCACATAAGCAACTAAACGTTTATCTCCTGGAACATCCTCACGAGCAATAACTACGACATCTTGCACAGCTTGATGCTGTCTGATCAGTGCCTCAATCTCCCCTAACTCTATGCGGAAACCACGCAGCTTTACCTGATGGTCAAGTCGCCCAAGTACCTCGATAGTCCCATCGGCTCGATAGCGAGCGAGGTCGCCTGTCTTATACAGACGCTCTCCGTACTTTGTGCTAAAGGGATTTGAGATAAACCGTTCGGAGGTCAATTCTGGACGGTTAAGATAGCCACGAGCCACTCCGTCACCACCAATATACAGTTCACCAGGTACACCAATTGGAACAAGCTGTAACTGCTTGTCAAGAAGATAAATTTGAGTGTTCGCAATCGGACTCCCAATAGATATCACTTCATCTTCTGGCTCGATCTTACATGCCGCTGACCAGATAGTTGTCTCAGTAGGGCCGTACAGATTCCAAAGAGTGCCGCCTTTTAGAAGTAACTGCTTCGCCAGTTCCTGAGAGAGGGCTTCTCCTCCGCAAAGCATCTTCAAATGACTCCCACCTTGCCATCCTGACGTGAGAAGAATACGCCAAGTGATAGGGGTTGCTTGCATAACTGTGGCCTGAGAACGAGCTAAAGTTTCCAGTAAAGCGAGTCCGTTCGTGACTACCTCACGACCAGCAATAACTAATCGTGCTCCAACAGTCAAAGGCAGGAAGAGTTCGAGTGCTGCGATATCGAAAGATAACGTGGTCACTGCGAGCAACGTATCTTGCTCCGTCAGTCCAGGTTGAGATTGCATTGAGGTAAGAAAATTTACTACAGCTCGTTGGAGTATCTGCACTCCTTTAGGCCGACCAGTAGACCCGGAAGTATAGATGACATAGGCAAGGTTATCAGGCGTAACGGTAGAAGTTAGATTCGCCTGACTTTGCTGTTCCAGTAAAGCTACATCGCTATCCAAGCAAATCACCTTAGTTTCGTGAGTAGGAAGATATGCAACAAGATGCTGTTGTGTTACCAGCACGAGCGGCTCAGCATCAGTCATCATAAAGGCAAGACGTTCAGACGGATAGGTAGGGTCTAAAGGCATATACGTTCCTCCAGCCTTAAGAATACCCAACAGTCCTATCATCATTTCTAAGGAACGCTCAATACAAAGAGCAACAAGCACTTCAGGACCTACTCCTATGCGCTGGAGGTAATGGGCAAGCTGGTTCGCTCTTACGTTCAGTTCTCGATACGTCAACTGCACGTCTTCGTAAATCACAGCGATGGCATTAGGAGTACGTTCAACCTGAGTTTCAAAGAGTTGATGAATACATTGATTTGCAGGATAAGTCTTCTGAGTATCGTTCAACTCTATTAAAATCTGTCTACGCTCCTGCTCTGTCAAAAGAGGTAATTCTGCAATACGCTGAGATGGATCAGCTATGACTCCTTCAAGTAATGTTTGCCAATGGCCTATCATGCGCTGAATTGTTGCTACATCAAATAGTTCAGCATTATACTGAAAAAGACCGATAAGTTCCTCTGGTCGCTCAGTAAGTTCGAGAGATAAATCAAACATAGTTGAACTACCAGTGAGATTTATTGCTTCAAGAACCCATCCTAATGGAAGAGCGGGAAGCCCAGGACGCATGTTAAGCAGTACCTGAAAAAGCGGATTGCGTCCTGCATTCCGCTCTGGTTGCAATTCCCTAACAAGATACTCAAAGGGTATATCCTGATGAGCCAAAGCGGAGGTAACAACAGTATTAACGCGAGCTAGCAATTCTCGAAAAGTAGGATTGTTAGAGAGATCGGTGCGTATCGCCACCGTGTTAATAAAAGGACCAAACACTTGTTTTGTCTCCGCCTTCACACGCCCAGCAACCGGAGAACCTATCACTATATCCTCTTGACCAGTATATCGGTAGAGTAGAGCTTGGAATGCTGCCACTAATACTCTGTAAAGCGTAACCCCCTCTTGACGATGCAACGCTCTAAGTGCTTGAGTTAGATGTTTGGAAAATACAAATTCATGTATCGCACCACGATACGTTGAAACAGTCGCATATGAGCGATCTACTGGCAAATCTAGTGTAGTGGGTGCTCCCATTAGCTGCTGCTTCCAGTAAGCTAGCTGGTCAGCAAATATGCCCTTTTGCACTAACTCTCGTTGCTGAATTGAAAATTCTGCATATTGAGTAGATAAAACGGGTAAAGATGCACATTCACCATTAGAAGATGTACTATAGAGTGTTGCAAGTTCTTGGTAGAACATAATCAAAGATCGACCATCAGCTATGATATGATGTATGTTCATTAGCAAGACATACTCATTTGTTCCTAATCTCAGTAGTGTAGTGCGTATGAGTGGTCCTTGAGCTAAATCGAAATGATGTTGTGCCTCTAGTTTTGCTAACCGTAGCAACTCAGCATCTTGCATACTCTTAGGGAGATCGTACAAATTCACTACAGGTAAAGGCACGATTAAAGTAGGATTAATGACCTGAGTAAGTTGTTCCTCCACTAATATAAAGGTAGTGCGTAAAATTGCATGGTGCTGTATAAGTAGGTTTAGACTGTGTTTGAAGACACTTACATTAAGTGAAGCATTGATATGAAGAGTCATTATTAAATTGTGAGCAGTGTTATTAGATTCTAGTTGATCGAAGTACCAGAAACGTTCTTGTGTAAAAGAGACAGGAAAAGTACAAACTTCGGCTTGTGATGCAGGCTCAAGAGAAAATATTGTCATTTTATCTTTCCTTCGATTTCAACGACCCTAAGAACTAATGAGAAGCGAACCAAAGAAGACGGAAGGGCGCGTCATACAGTACCTTCCGACTCCTTTGGAATAGTAGTGAGTGGAGCTAGACCTTACTATTTTTTAGTAGTTAGAATTTGTAGACTATCAAGGATTTAGTAAGGCCAAGAAATTTCTCTTTATATATCTTGGCACCTGGGAAGGCTTCTCTCAATTCTTTTTCCGACATGAGTCGAATGCCACTCACAAATTCGGTTGCCACTTTCTTATCTTTAATCTCATATGCCTTTCCCCATCCATTGACGTGAGAGGCTAGAAAAATACGCACGTTCAAAGGAAGGAACTGGAAAAAGGGCAGGATGAAATGAGGCTCAATGGGAAAATAGCGATTCGGCACTTGCACAAAATAGTGGTCAGCAACACGTTGTATCTCTTTCGCCATTTTACGCTGATTTGCAAGTGTGCCAAGGTGATCAATAACTGAGTTCGAGAACACCACATCGAATTTCTTGTCCTCAAATTCATGCATGTCTCTCGCGTCACCAACCATGCTAATTATGTTAGGTGCTGTCACCTCGAAAGCTTCCAGGTTGTACAATACAATACTGACATCATCAAGTGGTCCCATAGTATTCCAAAATATTTGTGTTCCCCCTACATCAAGAATGGAAAGTGGTCTTGGAAGCGAGGCAATAAGCGATTGGAAAAGAGCCATACGTTTCGCACGTAGTCGCAAAGAAAGTTCGACAAATCCTTTACGTGGAGAATTAAGCACATTACCCGCATAAGGTCCTGCATCAGGACCGACCTTAGAATACGAAGTACTCATAGTTGTATTCGACCTTATCAATGTTTTATTCAACAGCTTCATAAAAGTATTCCCCCTAAAATTCATATTTCATAGAAATTTCTGTATCACTGTATGCTATAAGAGCACT
The DNA here is from genome assembly GCA_964250765.1 of uncultured Ktedonobacteraceae bacterium. Taxonomy (GTDB): domain Bacteria; phylum Chloroflexota; class Ktedonobacteria; order Ktedonobacterales; family Ktedonobacteraceae; genus JBBQVS01. Next base: position 11,417 of record CAXUHF010000039.1, read on the forward strand.
AAAGCATCATACTCTCTTTCCTAGATATGCATTCGTGGTAATCTTACAGTTGGTCCATCAGAGATATCTTGAACGCTCGCTAGAATCAAGGTTGGTGCTTCGTCAATAGCACCTGCTTCAATTGCTGGAGTTTTTACAGTGAGTTGCTCATAGATATCGCTCGATACTTTCTTGCTACGCCGTTTCATGAGCATAGATTGTACAGAGTGAATATCTTTCAACGAAAGTGTACCAGTTGCGAAACAACCAACGATAGTTAGCAACAAAGCAACTGGTGCTGTCAGTAGTAGCAGTGTGTGCTGCTGCCAAAGCATGAACGCCAACATCGGCACATTACCCAGAAGCACTCGTAGTATCATTCCCATAGTTGCAAATGCACTAATGTGACGTCTGAGCAATATAGAGAACAAGCAGAGTGAGAGAAACTCGCCTAACAATGCAGCTACACCAGCCCCTACAAACTGCCAATGAGGAATTAACACAAAGTTTGCTGCCAGGTTAATAATAACTGAGGCAGCAGTCACATATGGAATTTGACGTTCCATGTTAGCCGCCATACAGCCTCGCACTGCTAACTGGCTAAAAAAGGTCATAACCATAGCCCACATCAGCAGTTGCAGTGCAATAGCTGCTTCTGTAAAATGCTGGCCCCCAAGGAGTGAAACAATGACGTTTGCCTCTACACTGATAAAGATTGCTAGTGGAACAATGCCAAGTGCTAGCACACGAGTTGCTTCCTGGTAGACCTTGTTGAATTGTTGGCGCCCTAGTTCAAAGGTGCTGCAAAGCAGGGGATAGAGACCAGTCATATATGCATACACAATAGCCAGAAGTGGATTGGTAATCCGCATTGCGAGAGCGTAAATACCTACATTTGATGGTCCCGTCAGCAATAAGAGTAAGAGAACACCAGCTTGTCCAGAAAGAAGTGCTAGAGCGTCATAGCCAGTAAGAGATAGACTACCGAGCAGATGTTCACGTGCGCGAGCTGCACTGAAGCGTATGTGTACCCCATAGCGTCGTCGTGCCAGCAATGCTAAAATAAGAAAGAAAGGTAAGTCGGAGTACATAATAAGCATATAACCGGATACTAGAGAGAGGTGAAATAGCACGACAACTGCTACCAATACAGCTGTTAATACGCGATCCGAAGCTTCGATTATAGAAGGAATAGCTACCTGCTGCTCCGCTCCAAAGCCATATGTATAGATCATACGCAAACAATTGAACGAGAAACTAAAGAATAACGCGACGCTTCCCAACAAAAGCAGAGTGCGCTGTTCAGGACCAATGGGCATCACAAACGCTATTACAACTGATAGGATAGCACTTACTGCGGTAGAGAATAGACGTGTTCCGGCAGCATAACTGAGAATGGCAGACCATTCCTCACGTGGCTTTCGACTCAAAAGACGAATGACGAGTGGGTCCATGCCTGTTCCAGAAAACAAAGCGATGACCGCAAAGTAAGAGAAGGTGAAACTGTATTCCCCATACTTGGCGGGACCGAGATAGCGTGTCAGTAGTGCTGTCATTGGAAATATTATAGGTACAGCAATGCCCCAGGATAATAAGCGAATGATAACGGAGCGACCGGTCTTCTGCATATCGGGAGCAGCATCCTGCTCGGTAGACGCCTCTGATACTGAACTATCACTCGAAGATACCATAGGACTGGGTACAGGAGTACTCGGTAGCAATATTACATCTGAAGTTGTCCGTCTAAAAGGTTGTGGAGATAGACAACCACCAATACCTGTTGTACCTACAAATGGTAGAAGAGGCATTGATAGAATATATCTGCTAGTCCGTTGCTCTACATCAGCTTGATAAATACGATCAGCACAACTCAACGCTAATCCAGCAAACAGAAAAAGAAAGACAGCTCCCTCTACCTGATCCAATGGTACGTCAAGAAAACCAATCATACTATTTGCTAACACCATGAGTATTGCTGCCAACAGAATGCCTTTTTGTTCACGTTTTGCAATGTTATAGACGCGAGCACAAGAAATGACAATACTGAGCAGAAGAAGTATGCCAACAACAGCCCAAAGAATTCCACTTTCGACCGCCCATTCAAGGAACTGCTGATGAGGAACAGCACCATTCAGATTCAGGCCGGCATCCTTGCTAACAATAAGTTGCGCGTAATAGAGACGGAAATGTTGCAAGCCAATACCCATCCAGGGATTCGAGTTTATTAGCTTGATTGACTCATTCCAAAGTAAAAGGCGATTAGTAGTCGAGGTATCGTCATGAGTGAATTTAGGCAAAATTTTATTGGCAAAGACAACTGTCGTTAGCACAACCGCTAATAGCGAGGCGAAAAGTGTCTTAAAACGGCGTGTAACGATGAGTGCGCAGAGGATTATGACTCCAGCAGCAAATATAACACTACGAGTGCCAGAGCCAACCATCTCCAGTACCGTTGCAACCGTCATAAGCATCCCAATGATACGATCTCTACGGCGTGTACCTAGCAACCAGCAAACTACAGCAATAGCAAAAAGGTTAACAAGGTACATGCCAAAGACCGACGACCAGGGAGTTGTTCCCCAGAGGCGATCCAATGATACCTTCGGGTCTTGAGCACCAGGGAACTCAAGAAAGGATGGAAGATGAACACCTATAGCCTGCCCTAAACCAACTAAGTACAAAGGTATGTTAGCAAGTAAAACAAGTACAAGGAAAGTTGACATGTTCTTGATGTAGCGTAGAAGTGCCATACCACAAAAGAAACCGATAAACACTACCAGTATCATAGTTAAACGTTTATCAGCTCCATAAACACTTCCCTCCGAGATTTCTGGTGCGTGAATAAAGGAGATAATAGCTATAGCGACAAAAAGCAGAGCTAATATCTGTGGTAAACGTATAGATATACCTGGTCGTCGCACAATCATAGCCAGCAAACACAGGAGCAACGCAGGTTCAACAAGATGAACATGACCAGGTAGTGATGCCTGCAATGACGGTAGACAGGCACCCATAAAGACAAACAACAACGCAAGTTGTGGATAGCGTATAGTAAGGATAACAACAACAGCAACCACAAGCAGTGCAACCGCAACAAAAGGTGTTGGACTTATAGTACAGTCGAGTAGCACAAAACCAAGTAACAAAACGAATACGAAAAACAATAAAGGTTTCAACCACGTCTTCTTTTTTTCGGATTGATTTGCAATTGTAAGGTACCACTTCCACAGATCGGCGTTGCCTCTCAACAAGTGCGGTTCTACCTCATGCTTCGCTCTTGCTTCAGATACTATCACTTGTTTGTTCCCCTACCTGACCATTGCTCCCCGGTCTTGCATAATTCTTAAGAGGACCTATTCGTACTGTTGCAGTGTTTTGTTGATCAATGCCAATAAATGGTGTTATTGGTACATAAGACCCGCCATTCTGTTGACTCATATCTAAAGGTGGAGTCGTTGGTACAGATGGCATATCGAGCAATGATGTTGGTTTTGCCGATGAAGGAAATTCTGCTACTACAAGCGGATTTTCCGTAGCCACTACATCTTGGCGACGACGATTTACATAGAAGTAGGAGCGATGTTTAGCTTTCTGGCGGTTTACTATCACACCTAGCAAGGGAGAGGAAAGCCGTTGAAGCACTGCGACTGCGTTATCCAGTGTTTCTTTTCGCTCTTTGCCAGCCTCGACAACCAGTACTGTTCCATTGGTAACATTAGAAAGAGCAACTGCATCAGCACTTTCTTTAAGTGTCGGGGCATCAAAGATTATAAAGTCTACAACACCTGATGTATCGTTATCGATGTAACTCTGATTTTTTCTCAGCACCCATCCTACCAGCCGTTGTAACTCTGGTGAACGCATTACCATTGTAGGGTCATTCGTTATCGGCCCTGCTGGTAATAACCAGAGATTGGGAGTAGTTGTAGACCATTGATTAAGCCACGGAAGCACTACATCTTTACGAAAGCGATTCACATCTCCTAAGCTAGTTGTTAATCCCTTCGTGTTAGACTGATGGAACATTGTGTGCAGCGTAGGCCGCCTTAAATTCGCATCGATAAGCAACACACGCTTACCTGCCCATGCAAGAGAGAGAGCTAGATTGGCGGCGATAGTACTAGTTCCTGCCCCTGGTCGCACTCCCGTAACCATTACAGCATGTTGCCCTTTACTCAACGTGTCAAAGCTTGTGCCAAGAATAGTGAACGTTTCCTCTACTGCGCTATCTCTCACAACTCCTTGCTGTGTTGAGCCATCAAGAAGTTGTGGATGTGCGCTAAATGGTACAGTACCTAGAGCTTCCAACATCGCCAAATGAGCTACATCCTCTGGCGTTTGTATAGTTGCATCCAGCCAATCTAATAGCAACACGAGTACTAACATGAGGAGCAGACTCATAAGTGCAGCAATAACAGTATTCAGCACTGTCTGTGGACTTGTTGGCGTCTCTGGTGCTGTTGCCGTTTGAGCAATACCAAGAATACCAGCAGACTGAATGTCCTCCTGCTGCACAGTATTATAGCTTGTCAACAAAGAGTTATAGTTCGCTTGGTCTGTCGCAAGTACGTCTTGTTGATGTGTTATCTGATCCTGCGAAGTGTGAGCTTGCTGTAGACTAGCAAGTAATGCCTCGTCAGCGTTTATCGTTTGTTTTGTTGTTGCTAAACTTTTAGCAAGCTGACTTTCTGTATTCTTAAGGCGTGTATGCGTTTGTGTACTCTCAATTTGTATGAATGTCGTAGCCACTGCATTAGCGATATCTGCTGCCTTCTGCGGATTGTCTGACTGCGATCTAATCTCAATAATTTGAGAGTTGTCTAGCGGCGAATCGCTTACTGTCTTTTTAAGTTGGCTAACGCTCACGCCCGGCACTTTCTGTGTAGCCGCTTGCAACACATCAGTATCGGTAACAAGCAAGGAATACGTTAATGCTACAGCCTGTCGGCTAAATACATCATCACTATTAGGATTACCTGTTCCATTGACCTGTATCAATGCATTCGCTTGATAAACTGGTGTAATATGTTTATTGACAAAGTAAGTTATGCCGGTCGTAATGAACATTCCAAGAAGAATGAGCCATAGCCAATGACGAATGACCCAGATATAGTGCCTCAGCCCCGTACCCCACATTTGCATATTTCGCTCCTTCTATCTTACTTCCGTGTTGCATACAGAAGATTTATAATTATAAGTAAATATATTGCATCAATACAAATTTGTCTATTCCTCGTAACAAATATAGATAAAAAGGCTATTCTGATAAATCTATAGAAGAGAAAACACTTTTATTTTTCGATTCCTTTTGTCTCAGCACCTTTCCTTCAAAGTACAGTACATATCAAATTAGCTCTTTCCACCTATCTTACTAATTTCTTATTGTTTCAGAGGTATAATAGAGGTTAAGAGTTGGTGAATATTACTTAGGCGCATGTATGTTTTCTTAACCTATTGTAATACTTTTTTAGATACTACTAGTCTAAAACGATTTAACAAATACAAATGTACTATATCGTATAGAAAATTTAGCTAACGTTGATATAATAGAGATATATTTGGTTTCTATACATGGTCCTACATAGTTTTAACGAGTATGGCTGCATAACGATTAGTAAATAATGCTGGAAGCAAACGAATAAGGTGCAAACCATGAAGATAGAGTTGCTCTGCAAAAGAAATGAGAAATATGTAAGATGTCTGCACACACTTCTTCGTCCAATGTGAGAACGCTCACCATTGTTGCTTTATTAACCGTTTTAGTGCTTTCCTCCGTTTTTCTTTATAGCTATAAAGAGTATCAAGACTCTCAATCTACAGCGAGTAGCTCAAGTCCTCATTTTCGCATAGAGGAATTATCATTTCCGCGTCATAGTAGTCAAAAAGCTCCCCGAACCTCGTATACCAGTCCATACGGTTTTTCAATTTACAATAGTTTTACTCCTCAAACGGTGAGTTATCTTAAACAACTCGGCGTTGTTTGGATACGCTTTCAGATAGATTGGCAAAATATTGAGTCACAACCTAATCAGTTTAGGTGGTCTACTCTTGATGCTACTGTCGCATTAGCAAACGCGAACGGTTTTCACATTACCTTTCCTATCCAGCAAGCACCCTATTGGGCAAAAACTCAAACATGTGCGAACATTCGCTTTCTACCGGGAGTAAGTGAAATTACACAATTCGCAATGACTCTCGCACAACGCTATAATGGTCAGTCTGGTCATGGTTATATTGACAGTTACGAAGTGGGTAATGAAGAGTATGATAATACCTGGACAGGAAATTGGAACACTTCTATTGCATGTCGTCAGCCTAGTTTCTATGGACCAACATTGAAATCTGTATACACTGCTATTAAACAGGTCTCTCCAAAAGCATTGGTAGGTATGTTTGGTCTCTGGTGGGCTAATACAGCGCATATCGTTTCCTATATGCAGCAGTTGTATCAGAACGGTTATGGTGCTTATTTCGATTTTGCCAACTACCATTACTACATTTGCAATGATAACCCATCTGCACTTTCAGATGACCATCCTACTTTTGACGGCGAATGGCAAGCTATCTATCAAGTAATGCAACAGTATCATGATGAAAATAAACCCATATGGGTCACTGAAACTGGATGGAATATTAGTGGAGTTGATCAAGCTACTAAATGTATTGTTACTCCTGCGGTACAAGCAAAGTACATGAGCTATGTGCTTAGCGAGTCAATGAATTCACATGTTATTCAACACGTGTTTTGGTACACCATAGATAGAGGTGCTGATGGCATGAGTATCACCCAACCTCAAGGAGTGCTCCCCAGCTTCTACACGCTGAAGGATTTCATCCAAAAAAATCAACAATGGAATTGAAAAAAGCGAAGAGGGATTACTTTAAGAGACAAAAGAGATGAAGAGCAAAGCACACAGGGAGTATTCCATCGAGAGGAATATTCCCTGTGTGCTTTGCTTCAACTACTCCTTATGGGGTAAGACACTTTGAACAACGCCCTTAATCGACTGCACAACAATATTCCCCTCCTCTGGATCACCCTTTAAAAGTGCAGAGGTATACTTTTGTGCTTGCTCTACCGTAATATGTGGTGGAAGCGTTGGCACATTTGGATCTGTATAGACGTTCATGACGACAGGTCTATCCGCAGATAGTGCTCTATCGAACGCTGGGCCAAGGTCCTCAGGTTTGTCAACACGAATACCTATCAAACCAATAGACTCCGCATAGGTGTCATAGGGGAAGTCGGGCAGAGACTGTGTTGCATCTAGTTTTGGATTTCCACCTTCAATACGCATCTCCCACGTCACTTGATTCAGGTCACGGTTGTTGAAGACGACGAAGACCAGACGCGGATCGCTCCATTCACGCCAATACTTAGCAACCGTGATAAACCCATTGATGCCAAGCATCTGTACGGCACCGTCACCAGTCATTGAAATCACGGGACGCTCTGGATAGGCAAATTTCGCCGCGATTGCATAGGGAACGGCAGCCGCCATCGTTGCTAAGCCACCGGAGAGCGAACCTTGCATCCCCTTTTTCAGTCTGATAACGCGCCCATACCAGTTCGCGGTCGTACCAGAGTCGGCACTGAACAAACAGTTATCGGGCAGACGAGCCGACAATTCCCAAGCCACTCGTTGTGGATTGATAGGGTCAGCACTCTGCATCGCTTGACTCTCCACGACCTTCCACCACTCCTGAATTTCCGACTCAAGCTTCTCGCGCCACGAACGATCTTCCTTGCGTTTCAGCAGGGGCATCAGTGCGCGTAACGATTGCTTACTATCACCGATCAAGGCTAGTTCCATTGGATAGCGCAGGCTCAACATGCGCCCATCAATGTCAATCTGAATACCGCGCGCTTGCCCCTCTTTTGGCAAAAATTCTGAATAGGGGAAGCTGGAACCGACCATAAGGAATGTATCGCACTCCATCATCATATCCCAACTCGGTTTTGTACCGAGCAGACCGATGGAGCCTGTCACAAAAGGCAGTTCGTCAGCAAGCACCTCTTTGCCTAGCAGTGCTTTAGCGACACCGCAGCCAAGCAGGTCAGCAACTTGAGTAATTTCATCGGTGGCATTTTTCGCGCCCGCACCAACGAGAATCGCTACTTTTTTGCCTTCATTAAGGATGTCTGCCGCTTTTTGCAGATCGTCCTGAGCGGGAACAATATACGGTGTGAAGAAACCTGTGCCTGTGTGTACGGTATTATGCTTGTGTGGTGGCTGTGTCACCGCATCTAGCTCTTGTACATCTTTCGGTAAGATGACGCAGGTAACAGTACGTTCAGCAAGCGCAATGCGTACCGCACGGTCGATGACCTGACGTGCCTGTACCGCATCGGTAACGGTCTGTACATACTCGCCTGCCACATCCTTGAACAGATTTTGCAGGTCGGCCTCTTGCTGGTATTGCCCACCAATGGCAGCACGAGCGGCTTGCCCGACAATGGCAACGACAGGTTGATGGTCAGCTTTTGCATCATACAAGCCATTCAGAAGGTGAATCGCGCCAGGGCCAGAGGTCGCCATACACACGCCCACTTCATGTGTATATTTGGCATGGGCACATGCCATGAATGCCGCTTCCTCTTCATGACGCACCTGCACAAACTTTATAAGGTCTGGATGCCGTTCAAGTCCTCCTAAAAGACCATTGATACCATCACCCGGATAGCCATAGATAAGCTTTATGCCCCATTCCGAAAGACGTTTTAAAAGAAAATCACTGACTGTATCAGCCATCGTAAACTCACCTTCCTTGATTCAAAACGTGTAGGGGTCTAATTCTATTACACCCTCGTGACAATTGACTATGTTGGAGGATGTTGAAACATCTCACCAATCCTGGGGACAGAATCAATTGCCCACAGGGTGTAATAGAATTAGGCCCCTACAGCCATCTCATTTCTTAAAAAAACCTGCTGTTGAAAACACTTTGGTTATTAATCGGCATTCCTCAGCGCGTCGAACGCAAGGGCTGTTACAAGACCATAGATGAAATGAGGTACAGCATCAGAAACCCAGCCTGAGACACCCCAACTCTTGGGATCGCTCACACCAGAGGTTATAAGAGGAACATCGCTCGCAGCCATAGCCGCTAAGCCAATAACTGCGCCTGCTAATGGAAGAGAGAGAGCATCTTCGTCAAGCTGTGAGCGCACCAGACCATAGATCGCGCCTACACCTAATCCGTTCACGAAGCCTAAGAGGGCACCGATACCACTTTCACGGTTCTGAGCCGTTTCATCATCGGCTCCCACACCTTTCGATGAAAGAGGAATATTGGCTTTTTCGGCAATTGTGCCGACAAGCTTTGATGGGGCCTCACTTGAAGCGCGACCACGAATAACCATATCTGCGTATGTCGTAATATTGAGTGCAACCGTTCCCAGCGCACCAGCAACAGCACCAATGAGGGCGTCTTCTAACATGCAATTTCTCCTTTATACCCTCTCCATTATGTTCTAGGAAGAGAAGAGTATTCTCTTTATTGCACGATTAGCAGTGCAGTTACGTTACAGTCATGCATGTAAATGCGCATAGGCCAGGCGCAGACCTTCCAAGGGAAGAAATTGGTTGACGTATTGTATTTCAGGAATAATGGGTGCCATTAATTGGGCTAAGCCGCCATGTGCAATTATTTTTACGTCTTTGTCTTCTGGAACGTTGGGTATCTCACGGCGCAAGCGAGCGATCAAACCCTGTACCAGCCCTACATGTCCATAGATAATGCCCGACTGCATATTTTCAATCGTGTTTTTGCCAAGCGGCGAGGATGGTGGCGTCAGGTCTACTCTATACAGGCGTGATGCCGCACTACTTAATGCCTCAGCAGAAATCACGAGACCAGGAGCAATCGCACCACCCAAAAAATCTCCCTCCGGCGATATGACATCAAACGTAGTCGCGGTACTAAAAGCGATAATGATGGCGGGTCCACCATAAAGGTGATGTGCGGCAAGCGAAGTAACAATGCGATCTGCCCCAATCTCCCAGGGATTATCCACCAATAGTTTTACGCCGAGGTCCACTTCATAGTTGATAAAAAATGCCTCTTTATTGCAATAACGTATAGCAAGGTCACGAAATACTGGCGTGAGCGGTGGGACAACACTGGAAATAATAATATCGTCAATATCACTGAATGTGTATTCTCCATGCTGCATCAGGCCAAACAGCACCATCGCATATTCATCAGTGGTACGCTGCCGCGCAGTGGATACCACCCAGTGATGCTTCATGATCGTATCATGGTACAAACCAAACTTGATATTCGTATTACTGATATCAATTGCTAATAACACAGTTCCCTCCGTTGGGTGAAATTCGTCTACGAACAAGGACAAAACACATTGTAGGGACCGATGTATAACGTCCTGGTAGCAACCGACCCCCGACAAGGGCGTGATAAATAGGTCCCTACAATTTGTTTAATAAGTTCACATTACAGATGCGGCATATTGTTTCAGTAGAGCCGCAATCATGAATGGATCGCCATAGGCACCGTCAGTGACGACAACAACCTCATCATCGGTACGTGTATCGACAAAGGCAAGTGTGGTGGGAGTGCGCCTCCGTCTACGCTGGGTACTAGCACCCTCGCGTGTTATCGCGTGGCCTAAGAAGAAACTGCCCATTCGCTCTCCCATCGTCGGTAATTGCGCTATAACGGGACCCTTCGGAACAGTACGGTCCGGCGGAGGGGTGCCGCGTGCTGTTACATAACGTATGTTCGTCAATGGAACAGTGACAATTTTTTGTCCCTCTTGCTTTACAAAATCCTGTGGTGTAATCACAATCAAATGCTTTTGCGACTGCATTAAACGTAGCACATCCAGTATGAGCATCCAGATACTGCCAAGTCCAACAAACAAAAAAGCCGCGAGCAAGAACACTGTAAACACTGCGATGCCTATACCATGTTGAAAATTAGAGGGAATGGTAGCAAACGCCGCGAGAGTAAAGAGGCCAAGCCCTAAGACAATACCAAACAACCAGCCAGCGATGCCAAGCATAACCTTCGTACGCGAGAGGGGTAACACAACCCAGCCATGCGGAGGCGTTGTGCTTGTTCTCGCCGTCTCAAGTATCTCATCTGCATTCATTGCATATAGAGCCTTTCAAGAAAGGAAAGAAAGCAAACAATTCTAGTACTTTGTTCTATTATTTAACTCAAATAGCCTTCGGTCTGCCAACTCGCACAAGGGTCAGCAACATAATAGTCGCCTCTGCCGCATGCATCGCCATAAGAACGAGAACGCCAGGTGCTGTCGTGTAGGGAAAAATTGGAGGGTTACGCGTGAGAAGCAATGCATCTGGTATAAAAGTACACACATATACCACAAACGCAATGATCACATACACGAGCAAAGGCTGACTCGCCAGACGCGTCACCCAGTAAAACACAAGAATGGCTCCAATACCACCCATGATCGACCAGAAAATCACAGGGCCTATACCTACTGGTCCAAATTTAGGAGATATATTCAGCCAGGTGAGAGCAATAAACCTTATAATCAGATTGACAATAAGCGATACTCCTATTGCGATCCCACCGACAAGACTAATTCGACGAAATGAGGTAATTTTCGTAGCCATGATTTCTTTACCCTTTAAGACGCAAACTATATCCAGCGTCAAAGTCATTATACGCATATATGTTCGTCATTTTCCAACTGGCCCACGACATCAGCGTTATACGTTATAATGTATGAGTAGCAAGTATAGCATTATTTCTTTTTGCGAGGGCATGTATGAATGAACGTATGCGGACTATGGCAGAGGAATTGGCACGTCTCGTGATGCAACGGTTTCGAGCAGCGTTTCCAACGTGGAACGATGATCAAACGCCGATAGATGACGTGGTGACGTGGCTTGGTTTGCAGGTTGAGACATTTCATCCTGCAAGTCGTCCAGAGGGCACATACGGCTATGTAGACCCAGACGAAAACGAACATTTGATCTGGCTATGTCGCAGTCTGCCCGAAACACTACGCCGTTTTACACTGGCGCATGAGTTGGGGCATGCGCTCTTGCATTGCGCTCCTACCTCAAACATAGACGCTCTGCTTGGCAACATAGCAACGCAAGACGCTATACATACTCCATTCAATGAGGACCCATGTTATGAAGCAGATGTACAGGAAGGCTCGACAAGCGCAACGGATGCAGAACAATTTCAGGAGCGACTTGGTATCGGTCAGAGTTATGACCCACGTAGCCAGCGCGAATTAGCGGCAAATATCTTCGCAGCCGAGTTACTGATGCCTCTGGAACGTGTAAAAACGCTGTATCTTATCGAACGCATACCACCTACACGTCTTGCTACAACCTTTTTTGTCTCGTCGCTTGCGTTGCTGAACCGTCTTGCGGAACTACTCAAACGTCCGCAAAAGCCTTCTATACAAGAAGCCACGCCAAAAGTCGCTACACCCATAAGGAGTAAAACCTACGACACATTTCAGCAAACCGCGATTGAGGCTCCAACACCTGCGCTGATTGTAGCAGGACCTGGCAGTGGCAAAACGAGTACACTGATTGGACGCGTTGAGCATACCGTCCATACACGTGGTGTAGCACCACAACATATTTTGGCCCTGACATTTTCGCGGAAAGCGGCACAGGAAATGGAAGAGCGGCTACAACAGGTCCTCGTTGGTCCACTACTACCTAAAGTGAGTACGTTCCATGCATATTGCGCTGACCTACTTCGTCAATATGGCACACTCGTAGGGCTACGTCCTGATTTTACCTTGCTTGACGAGGCTGAGGGCTATTTTCTTCTACGCCAACAAGCCAACCAGATGAACTTGCGTCACTACCAGAATCTTCACGCCCCTGCATACTATTTTCCCGATATGCTCAAAGCCATTTCGCGTGCGAAAGATGAACTTGTTTCGCCGGAACAGTATATGCACTTAGCACAGACTATGCTTCAGGAGGCACAAGACGAAGAGGCAATACAGAAGGCGGAAAAGTCCATCGAGATTGCCCAGATGTACGCGCTCTATCAAAAGGCCCTACAGCGACGTGGCGATAGTGATTTTGGCGGCTTGCTTATGCAGGCAATCCAGCTATTGACAGAGCAACCGGAGGTGTTGCGCACACAACAACAGCAGTATCAGCATATTCTAGTTGATGAGTTTCAGGATGTGAACCGTGCAAGCGGTGTACTTTTGCGCGTATTAGCTGGTGAAGCGCGGCGCGTCTGGGTCGTCGGCGATGCGAATCAAGCGATCTATGGCTTCCGGGGTGCCTCACCAGCGAATATTACGCGCTTCGAGCATGATTTTCCTGGCGCGATTGTCCTACCCCTAAGTCGCAATTATCGTTCGCGTCCTGACCTTGTACGTATCGCGGAGTCGTTCCGTTGTATGCAATTAGAACTCGGACAGGAGCCAGGAAAGAACGAGCCAGTACGCTTGACACAAGAGACGACCGCCGTTACGATTGCGAAGGCAGCAGACGAGAGTGCAGAACTCGATGGGCTACTACGAGATATCCAGGACAAGCACACACAAGGCTATAGTTATAAAGATATGATTGTGCTGTGTCGCACACGCGCACAAGTGCAGAATATCTCGCGTACACTAGCAAGCGCAGGTCTACCCGTAGTTGAGCGCGGTGGAATGTTTGAGCAAGAGCATATCAAAAATGTTGTTTCGCTCTTACTACTCATGACCGATTTTGGTGGCTCTGGCCTCTTACGGCTTGCACGACAGAATGATCATCCACTTTTCCAACGCGATATCGAAGCATTATTCATAGCGGCACGAGGGCGACAAACAAGTCCAGGTACGTTGCTCTATAACGGAGAAATACCAGTTACAGTAAGCTTGCAAGGACGCGATAGCCTGCTACGCCTCTCGGATATCTGGCACGACCTACAACAACATAAGACTGTCTGGTCACTTTTAGCACAATACCTATTTCTCGAAACTTCGATCATATGCGATCTGCTTCTCACACCTGACGATAACCGTCTCACCGACTATGACGCACTGCTTCAACTTGCTCGTCACTATGACTCGCAACGTAACAGAGAAATGGATACTACACTACCAGCACAACGCGTTCCATTGGAAGAGCAGGTACATGGTTTCCTTGAGTATCTCAGTCTGCTTGTCTTGTTACGACAAGATGGTGTACAGCGTCAGCAAAGCGACGAAGAGGAGAGCGCGGCGCAGGTCGATATGTTACGCGTGATGACGGTCCACGCAAGCAAGGGCCTGGAATTTCCGATTGTCTATATGCCAGGGCTTGTACAGCAACGTTTCCCGACTACAGCACGCAGTAGCGCGATCAATGCACCAACGGGTATGCTGGATAGCGAGCTAGAGAACAATAAAAGTAAGGCGCATGAAAGTGGTGAGTCCTGCTTGTTCTATGTCGGAGTAACACGCGCACGTGACGCTGTTATCCTAAGTTATAGTGAACGCTATGGCAAGAAAAACTATAAACGTTCGCTCTACCTGGATGCATTAGAGGCAGGATTACCAGAGGGACGCATCACAAAAGTAACCTGGACAAACACGTCAAGCACAACAATACCGCAAAATGCAGACAGGCAACAAAGCGTCACGGAGAATGGATTAAGCGATGAGTTTGTTCGTGCGATGAAGCCAACGACTCTGAACATAGCAGCTATCGAGGCGTACCTACGTTGTCCACGTCAATATGCCTATAACACGCTCTATCGCTTTGGCAATCAAGAAGATGGCTACCTCTTGTTCTGGCAAGCGACGCAGAAAACGGTTGAGATAGTGCGTAACCAGACGCAGGGTTTCCAGGAGAATGCACCTTCGCTCGAAGAGGTTCGCTCCCTCTACACGCAACAGTGGCAAGAGGTGGGTGGAGACAAAGCTCCCTTTGCGCAACTATACGAGCGGCATGGACATGAGGTGCTTGAGGCAGTTCAGCGTGACCTCGCACAGCATAGCAATATGACATGGGAGATGCGTCCGCACTATCCGGTTGAGGTAAATGGCAAGACGGTGCAGGTCACAATTGATCGTGTCGAAAGAGAGCAACAGGTAGAAGCGCAACAAAAACAAGATGTCCCTGCAACATCCGTAGCACCTGCGTTCAAACGTACACGCTTTGGCAAACGCAAAGAGAAACCGACGGCGGAGACACGCGAACTCTTTTATATGCTCGCCTATCGTCAGCACTTTCCTGGACAGACGCCTCAACTACAAACTCATAACATGAGTACAGGCGAGACGCAACCAATTACAATGACATCAAAGAAAGAGCAGAGCCTGTATGAGGAAGTGGTACAAGCGATGCAAGCAATGGAGCGTAACGAATACCCCGCACGTCCTGCCGAACCCTTCCGCTGCCCAACATGCCCCTTTTTCTTGATTTGTCCAGCGTGATATATAACTGATGTAGGGGCTATAATTCATTACGCCCTCGTCACCCGTCACAAGCCGAACCAGGGCGTAATGAATTATGGCATCTACAGCAATCTTAGAAGGAAAATAATCCTTGTACGAGCGATAGAACCCTGTTTTGGAAAGCACTCTACCTCTGAGAAACATACCGGCTTTCTCTTACATAAAACCTCAGTGGGAGTTCTTTCGCTTTATTAATACCAATACGAGTAGTCTCTACAATATCATTGCGTTCAATCAAAGGAAAAGAAGGCAGGCTGTCAGCAGACCAAATCTGTAAGGGACCATCAAATAGTGGCCCGCCATTCAAAGACAAAGAAAGGCCAAGAGCTTGTGTCAACTTCGCCGGACCGTTGCACAAAAGAGGAATTTTCTCTGTCTTCCGTCTTTTTTGCATGACGGGGATACCTTGCAACGGTTCCAATGCCCGTATCAGGACCGCTTCACCCTTTCCCTCTAGGCCAGTGACGGCATTGACGCAATAATGCATGCCATAAATAAAATACATATAGGCATGTCCGGCTGGTCCAAACATCACATGATTCCTGTGAGTTTTTCCAATAAACGCATGTGAAGCTGGATCGTCCCACAGGTAAGCTTCCGTCTCCACAATTCGTCCAAGCGTTGTTTCCTCTCCTTGAAGATGTACAAGGAAACAACCCAATAGTTGCTTTGCAACAAGAGGTGTCTCTTGAGCATAAAACGATTGTGGAAGAATCATGATAATTTGACCTTTCTTTTTTCTAATGTTTTATATGGTAGGTATATATAACACGATTGTAGGGACCGATGTATCGCGTCCTGGAGTGGGGGGACACGTTGGCGATAATTCATATATCCGACACGTTGCCCTACCCCACCCCCAGGACACGATACATCGGTCCCTACAACGAATTTCATTATCGTATTCAAGAAACTTTCACTATCCCTTAGACGTATGTGTAATAAGGTTACACACTTTGTATTTGCCTATGCTCTCCGTCTTACTAAGAAGAGATATGCAAAACAACGTACAGCAATATGTATGTACAAATAAGGAAGTTGGCGAAACTGATGAGTGACAATACTTCAGCGACCGGACACTTCCACGGCTACCCGAAGCGTTCGCTTATCCATTGGGTAAAAACGCAAGGTGTACGGTTGGTACGTTCTTTCTTACGCACGACGCAGGTTGCCCCACTCACGCTTTTGATCGATGGAGAAAACATTTCGGCAGACCTGATTGGCCCTATTCTTATCGAGGCTGGCAAGTTCGGCGGCGTGACGACCAAACGGGTCTATGGCAATTGGACACAACCAACAATGCAACGTTGGAAAGAGCTAAGTCTGCATTACGGACTTCAACAAATTCATCATTCTGAAGTCACCTCTTCACACAAAAACGCCGCCGATATCGCGCTTGTGGTTGATGCAATGGATATGTTTTACCGCGATCACATCGACCACTTCTGTATCGTAACTAGCGATAGTGATTATACTCCTCTTGTGCAGCGTCTCCGCTCTGCCGGCTGTATTGTGCTTGGCATTGGACGTTTCGGCACATCGCCTGCACTTACAAAGGCATGTACAGTATTCTTAACAACAGAACAGATTATGCCACCAAATCATCAACCCAAAGTAACGCATTCACCGCTGCATATTGATAGTCCAACACAAATTCCACCAGTTACGACAACACTTTATAATGCGCCTGCACCAATAACAGTAGCACCAGTCTCAGCCCCCATTGTGGTGACAAAACCAAGTCCAGACCTTATTGCGCTACTCACACGAGCCTACAAGAAGTCAACCGAGGGAAAAGAGAGCGAGTGGGTACTGATTTCGCGCCTGGGCCTTGTCTTGCGTCAACTAGACCCACACTTCGATGCGAACGATTATGGACAAAAGGACCTGTCATCTCTTGTCAGGATGTGTGAAGGTGTATTTGAGCTACGTAAGCGTAGTACAGGCCACCCCGAAATGCGGATGGTTATAAAATAAAATTATTCATGTGCTGTTGATGTCCGATACATCGGACATCAACAGCACATGAATAATTTTATTGATCGCTATAGGCTCCGCGATATTCGGGAGGAAGCATGGCTGCTATCGCACGCATGGTTTGTTCGGTGGCATTGTCGATATCTTCGCGGGTCATCTTGGCTCCTTTGGGCTTAAATACAATTGGCTCGCCATAGGAGATGATGACCTTTGGACCAAATTCTTTCAAAACCTTTTCGCTGCCCCAAATGGCAACGGGTATCACAGGCACACCAGAACGTAGCGCGATCATACCCAGACCAGCATGACCTTTCGCCATTACCCCTGTCTTGCTCCGCGTCCCCTCTGGAAATAGCACAACAACATTGCCCTTCTTCAGTTGCTCCTCTGCGGCTCGTAACGCTTGCCGATCACCTTCACCACGCTTGACCGGAAATGCCCCCATAAAGCGTACAAGCCATGCAATTCTACTGCTGAAGTATTCTTCCTTTGCCATGTAGACAACTTTTCCAGGGAGTAGCAACGGAACAAGTGGAATGTCCGTCCATGCAAGATGGTTCGCTGCTATAAGAAATGGGCCGTGTTTGGGCACATTATACTGCCCTTTTAGACGAATGCGCGCAACGATTGAGAGAATAGGAAAGGCGATGATCCAGCGTATCAATTCATACACGATTCTCGGCGTCACATAGGGTTCATATAAATTTTTTACAGTCTGCTTCACCTGCTCAGGTACTGATGGCTTCATTGGCGTAACAGTACTTCCTATTGAAGCGGCTTCGCTTGCGTCTGATTCTTGTTTCATAATTTATTGCTCCACGTATTTTAAAATAACATCAAGAACCTGTGGTACGCTCAAACCATCGGTCTCGACAACGATAGCATCTTGTGCTGGCTGCATGTTCTCGCGGTCCTCATCGTCGCGGCGCGAAATGTCGTGTATCAGTTCGTGTAGTGTCGGAAGTGTAGGATTATCTTCTCCCAAACGTGCCACGAGTTCAGTATAACGCCGACGCGCACGCTCCTCAAGGCTTGCGGTAAGATAGATTTT
Organism: uncultured Ktedonobacteraceae bacterium; assembly: GCA_964250765.1. GTDB lineage: Bacteria > Chloroflexota > Ktedonobacteria > Ktedonobacterales > Ktedonobacteraceae > JBBQVS01. The sequence continues at coordinate 29,833 of CAXUHF010000039.1, forward strand.
CAATTCGGCATCGGGCAGGACAACGGCTCCAATGTCACGGCCCACCATTACCACATGTCCCCTTTGTGCCATCGTGCGTTGCCATTGGCGCAACACAACCCGTACCTCTGGATGTGTCGAGACGGTTGAAACGTAACGTGTTACCGAGGCATCACGGATAGCCCATGTGATGTCGGTACCACGAATAGTAACAGTGTATTGCCGACCATCCGCGATTGCAGGCCGCTCAATGACGATCTCCGTGTTCCGTGCGAGTCGCGCTAAAGCGGGCCCATCGTGCAAGTCCACGCCTTGTTGCAAGGCCAACCATGCAACCGCTCGGTATGTTGCTCCAGTGTCTATATAGAGATAGCCCAATACATGGGCCAATTGCTCACCTATGGTACTTTTACCAGACCCCGCGGGTCCATCAATAGCGATTCTTGCTGGCCCCGACGTGCCGTGCATGACTCCTCCGTATACCTATATTTATGATAGTTCTGCTTTGGGATTATACCATATGTCCGACACCCAATTTTATATTACGTTCAGAGGAAAGACCTTCGTTGCCGCAAAGTAGATAAGTGTGGCACAGTGTTTGTGTCATGTGATGGGTCTAAGTGATTTCGGGGAGTAATCATGGAAGAGGGTCTTTCGTAGACCCTCTTCTCCAATTTGATGAACATAAATCCTACAGTGGCACTGTTTCAGGATCAGGTTTTAGCGTGTGATCACAGGGTGCAGCAGATTGGCGAAGCCCATCCGTGTCAGATACGCTTCTTGGAGCTTCCAGAGCAACGCATTACCCTCTTCTACGTTCGCGTTCGAGAAGTCCACCACCGAGCGGAACGGACGCGTTCCAGCAGGCATGCTCACAATCCGAACAAACTCGTCAGCGACCGCCTGCGGATTCGCATCCACGCCTGGAGTGAAGAGGCTACTCGTCGCTTCTTCGTTACGCGCTACCATGCTGTCTAAGCGCGCATACGCAGCACTTGTTGCGGTATCAGCGGGACGAGTCGCATCCGGGAAGTGCTCAGTGCCTTGAGTAAAGGGGCCGGGCATCACGATGCAGGTTTCGATACCGAACTGACTCACTTCATAGGAGAGCGTCTGAGCCAAGCCATCCATCGCCATCTTGGAGGCCACGTAGGGACTCAGAAACGGTGGCAGGACCACTGAGGTCGTACTGCCGGTGTAGAGCAACAGACCAGCCCCACGCTCGCGGAAGTGTGGCAGGATGGCGCGATTGACTCGCACAACACCCAGGACGTTGGTGCTGAAAAGATGGTCGATTTCCTCCGCAGTGAACGCTTCAGAATAGCCTGCAACCAGATGTCCAGCGTTATGCAGAACCACATCGATATGGCCCTGTTCTGCCAGAATCGTCTGCGCCGCTTGATTGGCAGACTCCTGAGAGGTCACATCCAGTTCGATAACGTGCAGGTCTACCTTGCGTGTTGTCGCGTAGTCACGCTCCTTCTGCGTGCGCTCCGCGTTGCGACCAGTGGTATCGCGCATGGTGGAGTAGACGGTATGCCCGGCCTCGGCGAGGCTATGAGCAGAAAGTTGACCGATGCCAGTAGCAGCACCAGTGACGAGAATAACGTATCTCGCTTGACTCATGAAACGTATCTCCTTACGTTTGTTGATTATGGTTTCAAATGAACCATTGTGTTTTTCAGGACTATATGAGAGGGACTCTCAAAGACGGGTGTTTAGATGAATCCACCATTCGCACGCACGATCTGACCGGTGATCCACTCCGCTTCATCGCTGGTCAGAAACAGCACCACTTTGGCAATGTCTCCAGGTTCGCCAAGGCGACCGAAGGCAGCCATGTGCTTAAAGGTCTCAATCTGGTCCTCTGATTTACCCGCAGTAAACAGTTCTGTGTTGACGGGACCAGGCGCAACCGCGTTGATGGTGATACCTTTAGGGCCAAGTTCCTTAGCAAGCTGGCGAGTGATCTGCTCGACTGCTCCCTTGGTGCTTGCATAGAGGCTGTAGGTCGGGATCATCTGTCCAAGCACAGAGGTGGAGAAGTTAATAATTCGTCCACCTGCTTGCAAATGTTTAGCAGCCAATTGGCAGGCAAAGTACGTGCCCTTCACATTGGTGGCAAACTCCCGATCAAAGTCCTGCTCCGTGATCTGTTCCAGGGGTTTGGTCGTCATAACACCAGCATTATTGACAAGAATATCGAGTCGTCCAAACCGCTCAATAGTTGTCTGGAAGAGGGCTTCGAGATCGGTGACCTGGCTGATATTTGCTTGCACCGCCAAGGCTATCCCGCCCTTCTGCTGGATAGAGTTCACAATTTCTTCAGCCAATTGTTTGTTGTGAGCATAATTAACGACCACATTCGCTCCGTTGGCGGCCAGTGCTTCCGCAACTGCCTGACCCATTCCGCGCGATGCGCCAGTCACAAGAGCGACTTTTTTTGCCAAAGGTATACTCATTTCTGTCTCCTTGAATGCATGTTTCATAGTGACGCACACGCGAGGGTTGATAGCAGGAGTGCGATCACTTCTGTTTGCTCGCGTCACTTATGTAGAGTGTACGGGAGATCAAGGCAGCAGAGCTTGGATATTCCGCCGAACATTTGAATATCCCAATGAAAATCGTATCTCCTTAGAAAGGATGCTTTCGGAAGTCTGTGGGCGTAACACCCATCACACGCCGCAGATGCCGTACCAGGTGACTTTGGTCGTAAAAGCCAACGGCTGCGGCAATTTCACTGATGGAGATTCTGGTCGATTTTAGCAACTGTTGAGCCTGCTCCAGCCGACGTTGTACGATGTATTGGTGGGGAGAGAGACCAACAGACTTGCGGAACAGATAAGTGAAGTGTGATGGGCTAAGGCCAACTTCAGAGGCGAGATCAACGATGCTGAAGTCTACAGAGAGATGCTCTTCAATGAAATCGGTAGTCCTGTGCAGGAGAGGGGCAGGGAGTCCTCCGCTTTTTCTGAGAAAAGTGCTAGCGTTCCTGGTGTACGCCTGTGCCAAGCGAGCCGCCAAAGCAATACCAAGACTTTCAGCGTAGCTACGCCCTGAACGACCATCCGACAGAACTTCATGAAGCAAGGCGGAACTAATGTGCTCGATCTGTGAATCGCGGGTGCTAAAAGTGTCAAGAAGCTCGATATTCTGCTGATTGGTACGCTCCGAAGTCTCTTGAAGCATGTCTGGCACGAAAGAGAGAAGCAGAAAATTCGATGCATCTGTATGTCGCCAGAGGTTCTCTGTACCAGCAGGAACAATCTGAAAATTTCCGGGTGTGATAAGGCTAGCAAAGCTCCGTCCATTGTGAACTTGCTCAAGAAAAATAGGCTTTCCCAGGTGAAGACAGAGCATGTGTGAAGAGGAACTAGGGTAAGTATACTCTCCAGCAGGGAGAGAGTGTCGTTCGACAACAATTCCTTGCCACCCAAGCGATTCACTGGAATGGAGTATGCCCGTCTGAGGAGAAGAAAGAGGAGGATCAGTGAGATACTGCTCGTCCGTCCACATGGTCGTTTGCGCTCCTTTTTATGATAATATTAGGAACAGCACTCTAGAGAGATTTAATTCCCACATTACCTCTCCTTTTGATGTCGCATCAAGAGCAATCTCGCTATCTGAGCTTCGCGTACAACGGCATAATCGATCCCTACGAATCGGCACGCAACTCCCCCACCTCGTCCTCGGTCAGGTACCGCCATTTGCCGTTGGGAACGCCTTTGAGTGTGAGTGTGCCAACGGCAACGCGTGTGAGTGTTGACACAGGATGTCCAACAACGGTAAGCATTCGGCGTATCTGACGTTTACGCCCTTCATGTAAAGTGAGAGAGAGTAGACAATCGCTCCCTAGATGACGCAAGACATTCACAACAGCAGGAGCAGTGGTATGTTGACCTCCATCGTCTTCGGGGATGACAACACCTGTGCGTAACGCATTCAGCACGTCCAGGGTGGGACAACCTTTTACCAGTGCCTCGTAACGCTTGGTGGTCGAGTGACGTGGATGCGCGACATGTTGCGCGAAATCACCGTCGTTTGTCATAAGTAACAGACCACTTGTGTCGGCATCGAGTCTTCCCACAGGGTAGACGCGTAACTTGCGTATCTCTGGTGGCAGTAGATCGAGTACGGTTGGACGCCCACGCTCATCCCGTACCGTACATACATAGTTTTCGGGTTTATGCAATAGCACATAGACATGTTCCACAGCACCATGTATCGGCTTGCCATCTACAGTCACACGGTCATGTACAGGGTCGATGCGTGTTCCCTGCATTGTTACAGTCACTCCGTTAACCTGCACGCGCCCATGCGCGATAAGTGTTTCTGCATGCCGACGTGAGGCGACGCCAGCATGAGCCAGGAAGCGTGCTAAACGCTCTTCACTCTCACCCTCCTGTAATGCTGTATCCGTGCTTTGTTTGTCTTCTTTATTAAATTGCTCGCTATTAAATTGCTCGCTCATAAAATGTTTCTTCCCATTATGCATTCGGCGCAGTGTTTAGCCTGGCACGTTTGTTGATAAATGTAGTGGAGTCCCTGTTGCCGACAACTTCCACGTGGCTCATGTGCAAGCAGAAGTTGTGTACACATCATGCGTGTGATGGCGTTCGAGGACAAGCCAGGGTGCGTCTCATACAGTTTTTGTGCTCGCTCCCCTAGCATAGTGTTGTGTTCAAACAAGGCAATAGCAGCAGCAAAGGGCAGTACGACGTTACATATCATAATCAGTAACTTTAGCATTAGGCGGGAAGCCGTTCTACGGCATTTTTATCAAGTGAACTGACATTATCTTTTCCTTTTTCTGATGATGTATGTTTATTCTTCTTTTGTCTCTCTTGCTTCTTTTGCTCTTCTTGCCATTCCTGAAAACCTTCTCTGTACATTTTTGCTAGGAACGTGTTGGATGTATCTACGTCTAATTCAAATCTAATGAGCTTACCTGTGCGAGGTAAAGGCTCGTACTCTTTCATACCTATATGTAAGGCCATTGCTATCCCTGTTGGTGTTTGACTTCTTCCATAGACTTTTTTAATGATAATACCTTGTCTTCCTAACTTTTTAAGCTCATCTCCTACTCCTCTTAATAAGACAAGCATATAGTGTTGGCGTGTAGTTTCATCTATATTAGGGTCGCCTGCAATTCCTAGTACATAAAGATTAACGGGTTTTCCTGGTTCGTATTTTTCTATATCTTCTTTGGGTTTAATATCACGCCACTGAATTTTTTCTTGTAAGAGTTGTTCCATTTTAGCCTGTTTTAGTGGTACAAGAGATATGTATGCTACTAGATTATTGTCATGGTATACGTGAAAGTTAATATCCCCATTTACAGAGGATAATTCCTTTAACCTTTCAGTAGATAAGCCTCCTGGTCCTATAGCTCTTGTGTCTAATTCTTCTTGCTGAGGCATATCCTCACTTCTAGCAATTCTGAAAATGGTTTTAGGTGGTTCCTTTGCCATGAGAAACGCTTCCCATTTTTCAGCGTAACGGTCTATTTCGGTTTTCAGATAAACACCGTATTCCCTCCCTGGTGGTATGACTTTCTTTATCCTCTTTTGATTTACGAGATTGCGTAGAGCGGGCTCTGTGATACCAAGTTTCTTTTGTACTTCTCTTCCGCTATAGTATTTATCTCCTAGCTTCATTTTGCGCTCTCCTTACTTTTAAGTGACAAATATTTCACACGTATATTCATTATAGCACATAGTACACAATTGTCACATGTTATACATAGTACACATAACACACATTAATTTAGACGATTGAATAACCAATAACAAATATGTATGCCTCTACACCTGAAAACAGTTATGTGAAATATTTTTATTTTCAATGTGAAAAACTTGACAACATCCAAAAGTATCTGCTATAATACACATATGTGAACTATATTTCACATAATCGTAAAATATAGTAGATTGTTTCTCGTAGTAGTCAGGTCACACATGTCACAGCATGTACGGCTAGCAGATGTAGTGTTCAAGAGTTCACGGTCAAGAAAGGTTGGTGGTCTATGATGCCTCTTCTCGTTGGTGCTGGTGCAGTTGTTTTCTTATTGCTCTATGTGTTAGTTATGGGGATACGTCCAACGGCTTATAACATCACGGTGCTTTTGGTTGGGTCGTTCGTGATTGGGCTTATTGTTCTCAATTGGTCGTTGGTCGCTCATCTCTTCCGTATGTAGTGCGTTCGTCTTGTGGTGCATCATCCGTTCAGGCGGGGGCTAGGGTTCAACTCCTTAGCGGTGCCTTTCCCGATAGTTGGTCGGGGTGTCTCTCGTAGGTCGTCTTTTGTTCGAGGAGCAATGTATGAGAAACATGTGTAGGTCGTGCTTTGGTGCCGTTCTTCTGCTCTCACGTCGTGTGAGTGGGTTGTATGGCACATGTGGTCGGTGTGGTGCGCGTCGTTGTTCTGGTTGCGGCGCGTGTCTCTCATGTGGCAAGTGTACGTGTTAGCTGTTTCTCGTAGGGGCTAGTGAGTGGTCACAGCACTCACTAGCGGGTGAGTCTACTAGTTCACGGTCAGTGGCTAGGGGTCTCGATGCAAGTATCTTACATCGGTCCCTGCTCTGTCAAACAGTCACGAAAGGGGGTCTATGAAAAAGCGGCGTCGTCCCTTACCTGATGGGGTGTCACAACCTCAGTTATTCGATGCGTCTAGCGCGTCTGTTTCTGGTGCCAAACCGTCGCTCGGTCTTTGCTATGTGATGGGTCCTGCTTATCATCAGTGGGTCCATACATCGGTCTCCAACATGATGGTGTGCAAGCGATGCGGGGCGACGACTCAAAGTGTGTTTGTTGGTCGGATGCCTCACGGCTCCTAGTATGTTTTCTGTTTGTTCTTGTCGTGGCCTGTAGCACTGTGCTGTAGGCCACATCATTCACCACAGTTAGAAAGAAGGTGGCTCATGTCAGTCGTTATCACTGGAATTGTCAAGTACGCTCGCCATATGAAAGGCGACAATAATGGAACTCCCTATAGCTTTTTCTCCTTTGTTGTGCTCGATCCAGAAGAGGGTGTGCGCTGGCCTTTGCAAGTGCAGGATGACCATAAGGATTTCGCCGAACTGGTCGCCCACGAGCAAGACATGGTAGACCGTTGGGTCGAGGTTGGTGTCCGTTCCTTCTCGGCTGGCTATCGCAACGATAAGAAGACCAGTCAAAAAGTCCCGCAAGCGCGGTTCTACGCGAAGTCTGTTCAAGTGTTGGCGTCTGCTCCTAGCAGATAGAAAGCGGTGTCGTGATGATGCGATTTGTGATGAACATTCATCTCTCCTGGCAAAAAATCGAAGTGGCTATCATCGCGTTGTTGGTGCCTGGACTCATTTTAGAGTCCAGCATTGCCAACGGATGGGTGTATGCTGGTGGCTCGTTTTCTGATTGGCGTCTTGCGGCTATCGGCTTGCTGCGCGGGTTCTTCTTTGAAGCTCTCACCTATGCAACGGCTCGTCAAGCCTACCTCTTAGCGCATAAACGCAATTGGTTTGGGATGGGCTTGATGGCTCTCGTCTCGGTGTCGGCGGTGTATGTGAGTGCGGTGAATAACCTGGGGTGGGTCATGGCGGGTCATGACTTAGCTGGCTTGTTCTCGGTGATGGGGAACTTGCTCCCTGGTCCTTTGTATCACGGCTATCAATTCTTCCTGGCGGTGCTCTTACCGCTTGCGGTTGGGGCTATCGCATTGGTTCCCTTAGACCATTTCTTTCAACATGCCTTAGAGCAAGACCATTTAGATAACCATGCGCTACAGGTAGACGAACGGCACATGCACCGTACTGCCTACCTCAAAGCACAGAAAAAGCAACGCAAGGAAATTGAAGCGGCGTATGAAGAGGTCGCCGAAGACCGCGCACAAACCTTCATCGAGGATGTACGCAACGGGGATATGTCCTTTGGCTCTGGTCGCTTACAACTTCCACAACCAACGATAGTCACCAGTAACGTGGTGCAGCAACTTCCCGCACAAGGGTCAACGACTCCTGGTCGGGTGTGGCCTGCAAGTACACAGAACCCTTAGACGCTCAACGCTTCACGCTAGACGCTCATCTCACAACGCCGTGTGCATGACTGTCTAGCGTTTTTGTCCCAGTGGAGAAACCTATGATAACAGATGAGTTGATACAAGCGTATGCACCGATGTTTGTCAGTCGGCGTGATGATTATGCTCGGCAACGTGATAATGGGCGGTATGTGCGTGTCGGTTCTGCTCTCACCCTCGATGCGTTGCGTCTGCACCTGCAAGGTCGTCACACGCTCGGCACCTATGTGATAGATGAGCAAGGATATTGCTGTTTCGCGGTCTTTGATAGTGATAGTGCTGACGGTCTCGCGGTCCTGGCTCGTCTCCAATCGCGGTTGGCTCTCGCGGGTGTGCCTTCCTACCTGGAGCAATCGCGGCGCGGTGGTCACTTGTGGGTCTTGTTTTCGATGCGTGTGTCGGCGTCGGTGGTGCGTTCGTGGTTGCTGCCCTACTGTCCTGCGGGTGTGGAGTTCTATCCCAAACAAGAACAGGGCAACGGGTACGGGTCGCTTATTCGCTTGCCATTTGGTGTACACAAACTGACAGGTGAGCGGTATCCGTTTGTGTCCTGGTCGGCTGGTACCGGCGCGGTTCCTCTTGCGTCATCAGTAGAAACCATGATTGCATGGCTGGCTACATGTGAACGGGCAAGCCTTCCAGATGAACCAGTGCCCACGAGCGGGTGTGATGTGGCAATGAACACACACACATCGAAAACAAAAAGAGCATCTACCTCTAACCCTGTTGCACCTGCGCGGTCCTCATCCATTACTGAGTGGTGTGCGATGCAAGACCCGTTTGTGTTGATGAGTCGCTATGTCAAGCTAGACCGTCGCGGCATGGCGTGTTGTCCCTTTGGTGAGCATCACCGTCATGGACAAGACCGTCATCCTTCTTTTCGTGTCTATTCGCCTTCGACTCCTGGCGGGAACTCCTGGCATTGCTATACCTGGGGCAAGGGTGGCAACGTGTTTAACTTCCTGTCCATGTATCACGGCGTCGATGCTCGGTCCTTGTGGTCGCGCATTCTCGCGGGTGAGTCGTTTTCATGAACCGCACACCACGAAACCAGTAACACGTGGTGTGCCATGTACATATAGGATTTGAGAGTAAGGGGGTGTATATGACGAAACCGAAAATTATTAACGCTGGTCCTGATACCTTTATTGTCAATTATAAGTTTGCGGGTGAGGATGATAGACCGAATGGTGAGACTCTACCAGAGCACGTCGCAACACAGTTGGAAGAGTGGCAAGCTCTCGCCCGTAAGGAACATGACGTAGTAGCAACGGATGTGTTGTTCTCCTATCGCGTTGGTGAGAAAGAGTACAAACAATCTTTACTGATGCGTCCGCATGGCTCTGGTATCTGGTCCTGGTTGCTCTATTGTGATGATGTGAAACTCTCGTTGTCCTATGGCACGATGAATAACGGCTTGTTCTGTCAAGCTCGGTTTTCCTCTCATCTGCTCTGGTCCATTGGTCCTGAGTCGGCCTTAATTGCGCTTGAAGCGATGCTCTATGACCTGCTCGGTTCGATGGTGTATCAACAAGCATCAGAGATACATTTATGCGTGGACGTGCAAGAATGGGACATGACTACGCTTGACTGGCAACATGCCTTTGTCTCGCGGGTCGTGCGTATTCGGGAACGTCCAGAAGTGCCAACGGAAGAGGAACAAACGGGCGGCATGTCTCCAAACGAGATACGCAAGCTGGAAGAGTCGATACACAACCAGATACATGATGCTCCCTGTTATGCCTTTCCTACAACGGTGCATCGCAAGCTGGCAACGCTTGACTTTGGCTCTCATGGCTCCAACATTTCGTGTCAGATTTATAACAAGTCGGCGGAAATCAAAGTCCATAAAAAAGACTGGTTTGAACCGATTTGGGCGGCGAATGGCTACAATCCTGACCTAACAGTATGGCGTATTGAATTTCGTTTCAAACGCAAGTTTTTAGCATCCTTCAATCTGAATGAGGCGTTTAGTGTCCTGGGACAACTCGACAAGCTGTGGACCTATGCCACAACGGAATGGTTGCGCTATGTGGACCTCTCGAAGTCGAGCGATACGAATAAGTCACGCTTGCCAACGCATGAAGCATGGGAAGTCATTCAGCAAGCGTACTCCGTCGAGAGTGACACGGCGGCGACTCGTGACGCACAGGGCGAACGCTCGGCACGTCTTGCACGGCTCTTGGATGAGAAACCGCTACAGGTGTTAGAGCAAGCGGCGTCGTCTACGCTGGTGCTTTCACAAACAGAGAATGAGAATGTTCTTTCTGATGCTGACCTTGCAGCACTCACCGTGTATCACGATGCAAGGTCGTTGCCACGTCTCGCGCTCTCGGTGGCCTTCCTGCATTCCATCATGGAAAAGCAACAACAAACAACGATGATGGACAATCTGTTCGCGGTGCGTGAAACCTTCCAGCATGAAGAAAAAGACGTAGTGCAGCAAGCGGCACATGAAGCGGTGGCAACGCTTGGACCTGATGAGATAGAACGGCTGGTCCTGCACCTCTCCCCTGAACCCTTTCACGAAGTGCAAGCGGGGCTTATCAAGCGGTCTCGCACGATGGCGAAACGAAAAGCGTGTATTGCGGGTGCGATTGGCTATATGCGTTCGGCGGTGGCCTTAGCAGGTGATGAGGTCGGCGGTGTGCGTCCTGGTGCCTCTTCTGAAGAGCATCAAGCCTCACTCCCTGACCTGATGACCTCTTTAATCTGGTTCTTTGGACAAGTGCAAAAGTACGATGACAAAAAAGGGCGGGTGCATATCGAAGAGGTGCTCAAAAAGCGGCTGGCGTACAACTTCATCACGGCGCAAGAGTTGGAGCATCAACGGGCGCATTATGGCGTAGACCTGCACCAAGCCGATTGGGCCGAACTCGCGGACATGATAGACCAACTGCGTATGAAACCGTCTGATGTCTGGTTGAACCCTAACGGTTCTTCTGATGTAGCTTAGAGAGAAAAGAGGTGCACTATGAAAATTGATGAGACTATAGAACAATTTTTACTTGATGCTGAGGTTAGAGCGCGTTCAAAGTTCACAATTAGCTCTTATAGACAGAAATTGGGCGTGGTCGTTCGTCTGTTAAATGAGGTTTGTAAGGTAACTGAACTTGAGTTAGTTACAGTGTCACATCTGCGTCAGGTCGCCCAGCACTTATTGACTCAACCTCTTGGTGTAAGGATACAAATGCCTGATAATGGAACGCTCTCCATTAATTCCGTTCGTGCGTATGTTCGTGTGGTCAAGGCATTTTTCAACTGGTGTTATCAGGAAGAATTAATAGAAAAAAGTCCTGCTACCCGTCTTTCATTGCCTACCTCATCGAAGCTCATTAAGGCAACTCTTAAACCTGAGCAAATAGAGAGTATGTTGTCTTCTTTTGATAGAAGCACTAACTATGGATTTCGAGACTACGTGATTTTCCTTCTGCTCTTAGATACGGGTATGCGTCTAGGAGAGATTTCTAAGCTCAAGATTTCTGATATACAGGGGAATTACATAAAGGTTTTTGGTAAGGGTCGTAGGGAACGTGAAATAGGGTTGCATCCAGAAGTAGCTAAGATGCTTTGGAAGTATGTACATAAGTATCGGCAAGCTGATGAGAATGAAACGCATCTTTTTATGGGTCATAGAGGACCGTTAGAGCATAGTGGTATTCACGAGATTGTGAAACGTGCTCAAGCTCGCGCAGGTCTTGAGGATGTTAAGATTTCTCCTCATGTGTTCCGTCACACGTTCGCAAAGATGTACATGCAAAGTGGTGGAGACCTTTTCAAGCTCTCGCGTGAACTAGGTCATAGCGATATTATGACTACAAAAATCTATCTCGAAGACTTCAATAGTACAGATGCACGAAAAGACCATGCGTCATTTTCTCCTATTGGAAGCATTAACTTGAAAAAGATTTCTAAGAAGCGGAAAAAGCAAGAGGATACTGAAAAAGAGTGATAATATCAGTTTCAACGCTCTTTTGAACTGATATTACACCTTCAAAAAAAGAGAGAAAAACACCGTTAAGTGAGTAGAAACGCTTAGCGGTTGTTTGCTTTGGCTTGGCTCCTACGTTTACTTGATAATATATGAGGGCATCTTAGAGGATGAGGTAAAGGGGAAAGCTATCTAATATTACATATCAGTATATCAGCACGAGCAAGGCTTAAACCTATAGCACTGAAATATC
>CAXUHF010000040.1:0-8373 GCA_964250765.1 uncultured Ktedonobacteraceae bacterium
TGCGTGACATTGAAGCCAAGGCTGTCTTTCATCAAGACGGTGAGCGTCGCCTGCAACATGCCCACTGGGAAAGCATAGAAGAACCAGGCCAGCAGGAACCAGCGCAAGTTTGCCCAACGAAACACGGACACCAGTTGTTTCAAGGGGTTGAGTTCGCTCACAGCAATCGAGGTGGTGCGGTACTCTTTCTCCAAACTCTCTGGCAACACGAAGTACCCACAGACGAGCGTCAGCAGGAGAAGGCCAGCAGCGGCAAGAAATGGTACGCTATAGTTGATCGTTGCCAGCAGTCCACCAACAGCAGGGCCAATGAGAGAACCTACACCTGCCGCAGCACCCAACCTACCGAAGTACTTACCACGGTCCTGTGGTTCCGTGATATCGGCGACGTAGCCAAACAAGACGCTGATGTTGCCGCCTGTCAAGCCATCGATGATACGTCCGAGGAAGAGCACCCAGAGCGCACCGCCAAGGCCGAAGATGAGATAGCCGACCGCGGAACCAAGCAGACAGATGAAGAGAATGGGGCGTCGCCCGAAACGGTCGCTTAGAACGCCTAAACCTGGCGCAGCGATCAACTGGCATATCCCATAGGCTGCGAACAGCCATCCCACAATAGCTGCGAGATTATTCGGATGAGCCAGGTACCGTAGCGTGAGAAACGGAACAATAGGTACAATGATTGTTATACCTATCGTATTCAAAAGAGCGATAACGAGAAGAAGCACGAAAGACGTGCGTCCTACAGACGTAGGACCTGCTGACTTGTTCATGCAGGTGTTCTACCTTTTCAAAAAAATTCTATCCTACTCCTTCACAGATGGAGGAGTAGCATGAACCTTTTCAAACAAGTTCGAGCTGTTTTCGCGCGGTAGAATACGCTAAACACCTGTTTACGAACTGTATTCATGGAGAAGAAATGGTTTGTACCCAAAAAGAATGGATAACGGTAGAGCTTGTATTTCTGCTCTCTCTCCTCGCCATACTCCGCATGCGGAGCGAACACACTCGCATGATGAGCAAGAACGCTGACAACGAACATTCGTTGGAGGAGTTGTCAACGCTTCACCCTTGCTTATCGTTATATCAGCTGTGATACATTTGCTGTTTGCTTTTTGAAAAAGATGTGCTCACTTTATCACAGGACGTTTCTGTCTGTCAAGCGTCGTTTCCTCTATCCACTCGGCACCTTACAATCGGCGGTTTAATGAGATAGTAAATGGAGTTAATAGTATGCCTAGTTTCGGCTCATGAGCCGAAACTAGGCATACTATTAACTCCATTTACTTAACTTTCCCTCACCATGCTCATCTCTTTTTCCCGCATCGTATTGTGCGCGGCCTCTTCGATGAACATGCGTTTGAGGAAGTGTCCTGTGTAGGATGTCTCGTTTTCCGCGACATCTTCGGGTGTGCCTGTAGCGACGATGTTACCGCCCGCGTCGCCACCTTCGGGACCGAGATCAATCAGCCAGTCAGCACTCTTGATGACATCAAGGTTATGCTCGATGACGATCAATGAGTTACCTGCATCCACCAACCGTTGTAACACCTCTAGCAAGCGGTCTACGTCGGCGAAGTGCAATCCTGTGGTTGGCTCGTCGAGAATGTAGACGGTGCGTCCTGTGGCACGTTTTGATAACTCAGTTGCCAGCTTGACGCGTTGGGCCTCACCACCTGAGAGTGTTGTAGCAGGCTGTCCCAAACGCATATAGCCAAGACCGACATCGTTGAGTGTCTTCATTTTGTTGTAGATGCTAGGCACGTTCTCAAAGAATTTTGTCGCCTCTTCAATCGTCATATCCAGCACGTCCGCGATTGACTTGCCTTTGTAGTGAATCTCTAAGGCTTCACGGTTGTAACGTTTGCCCTGACATATCTCACATGGCACATACACATCGGGCAAGAAGTTCATCTCGATTTTGACAATGCCCTCACCTCTACATGCCTCACAACGTCCACCTTTGACATTGAACGAGAAACGCCCAGAAGTATAACCACGAATGCGCGACTCCGCTACCTGTGCGAATATTTCGCGGATTGCGGTAAAGGCATTGGTATAGGTCGCGGGATTCGAGCGTGGTGTACGTCCGATTGGCGATTGGTCAATGTCGATGACTTTGTCCAGGTGCTCCATACCTTCGATAGCGTCATGTGCCCCTGGCTTCTCGTGGGCACGGAAGAATGTATGCGACAGCTTGCGATACAGGATATCGGTGATGAGCGTACTCTTGCCCGAACCTGATACACCAGTTACCGCAACAAATGTGCCAAGTGGAATTTCAGTTGTTACATCCTTCAAGTTATTTTCGCTTGCGCCCTTGATGATGAGCGATTTACCATTGCCCTTACGTCGCTCTGCCGGTATCCGAATACCCTTACGATGTGAAAGATAGTCACCCGTTAACGAATTTGTGTTTGCAACAATCTCTTCATAGGTGCCATCAGCGACAACATATCCACCATGCTCTCCTGCCCCTGGTCCAATGTCGATGATATAATCGGCGGCTCGCATCGTGTCTTCATCATGCTCAACAACGAGAAGTGTGTTGCCAAGATTGCGTAGCCGCGTCAATGTTTTGATAAGACGTTCGTTGTCGCGCTGATGCAGACCGATACTCGGCTCGTCTAGAATGTAGAGGACACCCATTAGACCCGATCCAATCTGTGTTGCCAGACGAATACGTTGTGCTTCACCACCTGAAAGGCTCATGGCGGCACGGTTCAGCGTCAGATAGTCCAGACCCACATCGAGCAGAAATTGCAGTCGAGCACGAATCTCTTTGAGAATCTGACGTGCGATAAAGCGTTCACGCTCGGTCAACGTGCCCAACACTAATGCCGTCCCATCCAAGTCAATTCTTGCTAAGGGATCACCTAATAAGCTGAGATGTGAACTGATCTCAGGCGTAGTCGTATTTTTCTTCTTTTTGCCATGCCCATTAGATTGCACAGCAGCAGTTGGTAGTGGTGTTTCCTGGTGATCCAGTTCTAGCTCTTGAAAGAAGCGTTGCGCTTTGTTGATAGAAAGTTGTGTGACCTGGACAATGTTGCGTCCGCCAACGGTTACTGCTAAAGTTTCAGGTTTCAGACGTGCGCCGTGACATTCGGGGCATAAACGCATTGACATGTACTGCTCAATCTCTTCGCGTACGCTCTCGCTTGTCGTCTCTTTATACTTCTTGTCAAGATTGGCTATGACGCCTTCAAAATGTACATTGTACGTGCGTGTACGTCCATGCTGGGGTGTATAACGAATAGTTAAGCTATCAGGTGTGCCGTACAATAACTTTTGTTGGACATCAGGATTGAGGTCGCTCCACGCTGTATTCAAGTTGAAACTGTAGCGTTCCGCCATTGCCTCAATAATCGCACCATGCCACTGGCTATTGTTGACCACCTTTGCATAGGGAGAAATGGCACCCTCAGCGATACTCAAGTTAGGATGAGATACGATCAATTCAGGGTCAATCTCTTGCTGCATACCGAGACCTGTACAGGTCGGACAGGCACCGTGAGGGCTATTGAAGCTAAAGGTACGTGGCGCAATCTCTGGTAAACTAATACCGCAGTAGACACAGGCGGCGCGCTCCGAGAACAATATCTCTTCACCATCGACGACGGAAACCAGCACAACACCATTGCCCAACTTTAGAGTTGTCTCCAGTGAGTCCGCAACACGTTGCCGAAACGAAGGATCAATATCGTCGTGTAACACTGAGACAAGTGTTGGTTCTTGTTCGCCATCTTCATCAATATGCGGTTCTCTCGCTGCATTGACATCATAGAGGGCTGGTCGCTCAGCAACGAGTTGAAGTTGTGTTCGTTGCGTTTCCGTTGCCTCAGCATCAGGTTTTGGGCCTTTGCGAATGACAAGGCGATCAACAACCACTTCAATCGTGTGCTTTTTCTGCTTATCTAGCTCAATCTCGTCGCTCAAATCATGGATTGTGCCATCTACCCGAATACGTACGTAGCCTGCGCGTCGCATATCCTCAAAGACGTTCTTATATTCGCCCTTGCGTCCCTGGATAAGTGGTGCGAGTAAAAGAATACGCGTTCCATCAGCGAGGCTCAATACGGAGTCAACTATTTGTTGAATCGTCTGCTTACTGACCTCACGTCCACACTTAGGGCAGTGTTGGTGTCCGATACGCGCATAAAGTAGACGGAGATAATCGTAAATTTCGGTAACGGTGCCGACGGTTGAACGCGGGTTGTGCGTTGCGCCCTTTTGATCAATAGAGATAGCAGGTGAAAGACCGTCGATATGATCAACGTCGGGCTTTTCCATCTTATCAAGAAATTGACGAGCATAGGCCGAAAGCGACTCGACATAGCGACGCTGGCCTTCGGCAAAGATGGTGTCAAAGGCAAGACTACTCTTGCCTGAACCGGAAAGACCAGTGATGACCACCAACTTATCACGTGGGATGGTCACATTAATATTTTTTAGGTTGTGCTCACGCGCACCACGAATCACAATTTTATCTAATGGCATCGTATTATACCGTCCATCCCCGTCATTTTATGGCTATGTATCATTGTAGCAGACAGGAGCATATAGCATTATATTGTTGTCAGCGAATGTCCATCAGTAGTGAAATACAAACAAACGTTCCATACAACACTACTATACAAATCGTCTAACGTCAAGAGGTAAGAGTATAGAAAAATGGGTAAAATAAGGACTATATTCTGGTGTACAAGCACGAAACTAAGTTTCCCCTGCACATCAGCATGTTTTTGTTCTCCTATAGAAAACAACGTAGCTATGAGTAATATTTCCTATTCGCAATCTTGAGAAGGGTAGACGCAACAAGAGTTATAAGAACATCGTATACAATGGTACAGAGAAATCGAGAGCAAGACGATAGGATATATGTAGGGACCGATGTATCGTGTCCTTGTTGACAATCGAGACGCCAGGAGGACGCGATACATCGGTCCCTACTAGTCCGTCAAAGCAGATTTGTCAAAGGCAAGGGCATCCTCTTGCGGGTGCCCTGGTCCACGCCTTGATAGTATAAGGAACATACATGGATATAGAGCTTAATTTTGAGAAACGCTATCGCCTAGTGCGTGAGGTCATAGAGACAGCTGTTTTGACGTTGCTGATGTTTTTGGTGATTCATTCGGCGGTCCAGAACTTTAATGTTGATGGTCATAGTATGGAGCCGAACCTGCACGACAAAGAACTCATTCTTGTTGATAAATGGACCTATCTTTTTCATGCACCTGCGCGTGGTGATGTGATTGTATTTGTGGCACCTCCCGCACCTAGCGAAGATTATGTGAAGCGTATTATTGGTGTCCCTGGTGATGTTATTACCATTAATAATGGAGCACCAACCGTTGATGGCGTGGCCTTAAAAGAGTCTTATGTTCGACCTGCGAATATGGGGGCGACTCCTGGTGACATGGCGATCAACAAAATGATTGTGCCGCCCAACGATTATTTTGTGCTCGGCGATAATCGTGTTGGTAGTTCGGACTCACGTACATGGGGTCTCTTGCCCAGAAAAAATATTATCGGACGTGCGGCTTTGGTCTACTGGCCCTTCGGACAAGATAATAGTGGCTTGTTGCCTAACGTCTCGCCCGTATTTACCCATGTACAGCAGGCGCAGACAGTATCACCTGTTTCTAATGGCGACACGATGTTTATAGTAGTCATGCCAGGTCTATTCGTGATATTCTCTAGGTATCGAAAACGTAAGGCGCGATAATGGGATGCAACAAGAGGAACAGTAAGCTGTGAATCCAGATCTTGATTTTGAGAAACGTTACCGACTGATACGAGAGGTCATAGAGACGCTTGTGTTGACTGTGCTTATGTTCCTGATTATTCGTTTGGCGGTGCAGAACTTTAACATTGATGGTCATAGTATGGAGCCAAATCTGCATGACCAGGAGCTTATTCTTGTTGATAAATGGACCTATCTTTTCCATCCGCCCGCTCGTGGTGATATCATTGTCTTTAAGGCTCCACCTGAGCCGTCGTTGGACTATGTGAAGCGCGTTATCGGTTTGCCGGGGGACGTGATCACGATTAAAGATACAACTGTGTACGTTAATGGAACAGCACTTAACGAGCCATATGTACAACCAAGCAACCAAGGCAATCCTTATCCCTCATTTACAAACCGCGTCATTCCACCTAATACTTACTTTGTACTGGGCGATAATCGCAATGGTAGCTCTGATTCGCGTGATTGGGGATGTCTACCTCGTGCAAACGTTATCGGACGGGCGGCTCTCGTCTACTGGCCTCTTGGACAAAACAATAATGGTTTATTGCCCAACGAAGCTACTGTATATACCGGTATTCACGCTCCCCCACAAACAAACTCTACCAACATTTGCCAGATTAGCCCCAACAACAATGTGTCTGCTACCATCACCTCACCTGTAAGTGGATCAGTGGATATGAACATGGTGCTATTGCTGGTTATGCCAGGAGTATTTGTTGCCTATTCACGACGTAGACACTCTACGAAACAGTGATATCTATCTCATGGTCTACGAGGTGAACCTTTGTAACGCTGTGATTGATACGTGTTATTACCTCGGCCAGATGTCTATTTAGCAATGTAGTAACATCTTTGGAAGATAGAACAAGGCTTGCAATTCCTGAAATGGCAACATGTGTTGCGACTAACGTTCCATTTTGTACTTGAGGTACGCTTGTAATTGTGCAATCTTGCCCATAGAGCTTAAAGTCGAGCAATACCTGATTGGAAGTAAACTGTATATTTGTGTTTTGAACGGCGGCAGAGTCGGTGTTGGTATTAGAAAGTAAAGTATTGACCGTATCGTCTGATATTGGAAGTGTTGTGCCCGGAGGAATGGGCAGTCCTACGGCAGGGATTTGGTTGACCGCACTTGTTATCGCATTATCCATTTGTGTCACGGCTGCATCATGAACATATGGACGTAAGGCAAAAATCCATGTAGCTCCTACAAGGAGAACGAGGACGAGTAGTGTACCCAGACATCCTAAAATGCACCCTGCGCGATTGCGTTGCCGTGGTGCATTGACTACGGCTGCTCGTGTTCCTCTGTTTCCTTCACGCGGTTGGTAGAAGTCTCGTAGTGGCTGCACTGGCGTTGATGGTTGATGGAATGTGAGTGTAGGAGTGTATGTTACTGGTGGTGTAGTGGCTTCTGGTGACACTTGAGCTTGTTGTTGCTGAGAGGGGGTTTGTGTACGAAGCTGTTCTACCAGTGAAGAGATAAGAATTGTGTTTTCTGTGTCTTGCTCTTCCGGTGGAGATATAAGAACATGTTGCGATTGGGAAACTGCGACAGGCAGACCACAATTGCGGCAGAAGCGCGCGTTTGCTTCTAATGGTACACCACACTGTACACAACTCATCATTCTCTCTCCACAGTTTCAAGCATGTCTTGTCTACTGCTCTTCTGTTGCATTATATGTCAGGACAGCAGCGATGTCTACGAATAGAACGTTCTGTAGGGACCGATTTATCGCGTGCTTGTTGGTGTATCAATCGCTAAGAGGACGTGATAATGCCGATTGAAAAATTAATTTGGTAATAAGACGCACAGACGCCCACAAGGGGCGTCCGTGCGTCTTATTACCAAATTGCATCGTTAACTTGCATAATTAGTCTCTACGGGATACTCAAAACTCGCGTTGCAAAATGGCGTCCATAGAGGTGATGATTTGTGCACGCATTGCAGGATTTCCGTTAAGCGCAGCCGCAACCTGCTCGATGAAAGCTGCCTCTTGCTCTTGTGAAAGTGTATATCCATACTGCTGATGCACAGCGACGGCGGCAGCACTTCGTACTTTCTCATCGTCGCTCATGATACGTGGTGGGTGGCGTTCAACACTACGCTGCGTCGTTGTTCCCGGTGGGCTATCAGTTTTTAACGGCGTCACACCATCGGCGGCAAAGGGAATATCCGTGTCGATGAGGTGCGCGGAATACTCGGTTGCCCGGTCGATATGAACCATGACGGTTTGCGTTTCTTCGTTTAACGAGGTAATTGTGCCTTCGAGATAAATCACTTCAGGTGCGCCCCAGAAGACGCGCTCTCCTACGTGGAGAATCATAGCCATTCGTTCCCTTCTGGTCTTTTATTCATCTTATTTTTTGACTACACTATAATAGCATACGTATGAAGCAGGAGATTTTCAAACTCCCTTGTGAGGAAACAAAAAAGCCTTGCGTATTGTTATAGAGAGTAGACACATTTCTTATATCCTATTTCATTCCCCCCACTAATATGATATTGTAACTGTGACATTTTTACGAAGATAAACATATAGAGAAGCATTGCCCACTCAGGGAGACCGCAAAGGTCTGACCGAGACAAAGGGTCGGGAATATTATGGGGGCGCGGGGGG
>CAXUHF010000040.1:8383-33124 GCA_964250765.1 uncultured Ktedonobacteraceae bacterium
ACCGGCCCCCCCCCCTGCCCCCCCACGGGGCCCCCCCACCAGGGGGGGCCGAACTGGCGGCGCCCCCCCTTGCGGTCTCCCTATTAGAGCATACATGTAGAGGACTCATTTACACACCATGCACGAGAAAAGTTTACTCACGCTGGAGTACCCGAAGATATTGGCAAAAGTTGCACGCGAAGCAGCCTTTTCCGCCAGTAAAGAACTAGTGATGGCGTTGGAGCCAACACCAAACCTGGATGAGGCGCGGCGTCGCCTTGCCTACACAACAGAAGCTTCGCGCCTGATCGATCTGAACGCAGATGCAGGCGTTGGTGGAGCACATGATATTCGTCCCTTTCTAGCTCGTGCCGCCCGTGATGGTGTTCTCAGTCCGACTGATTTGGTTGAGGTCATGGAAACGGTACGTAGTACAGTTGTCGTCGCACGTATGCTTGAGCGGATAGATGCGGAGACATTCCCATTACTGCATATGCTTGGCGGCGATATTCCTATGCGTCCACAGATTGTGCGGCGTATCGAAGAGACGGTGAGCGAAGAGGGCGAGGTCCTTGATACCGCCAGTCCCGCATTACGCAAGATACGTTTTGAGGTGCGCGGAGCCAACCAGCGTCTACAGGACCGCTTACGTACGCTTGTTGGTGAATTTGGCGGTGCGTTACAAGAGCCGATTGTGACGATTCGCAATGACCGTTATGTTGTGCCTGTGCGCTCCGAGAGTCGCGGACAGGTACGCGGTATTGTGCATGACCAATCGTCAAGTGGTGCGACCGTTTTCGTCGAACCGATGGTTGTCGTTGAACTCAATAACAGAGTGCGTCAACTCCAAATTGAGGAGCGACAGGAGATCGAGCGTATTCTGCGTGTCCTTTCCGGCGAGATTGGGCGCGAGGCCGAGTCATTAAAGGTCGCGGTTGAACTGCTCGCGGAATTTGACATGCACCTTGCCAAAGCTCGTTATGGACGCATGACGCGTTCAACCGCACCGAAACTGAACTATCAGGGACGCATCGACCTGCGTAACGCACGACATCCACTTTTGACAGGTAAGGTTGTGCCAACAAATTTTCACCTTGGACGCGACTTCTTCATGGTCGTCATTACCGGTCCAAATACAGGCGGTAAAACGGTTGCACTCAAAACCGTTGGACTACTGACCGTGATGGCGCAAGCAGGTATGCATATACCCGCCGACGACGATTCAGAGATTGCAATCTTTGAGGACATCTTTGCCGATATCGGCGATGAACAGAGCATCGAGCAAAGCCTGAGTACCTTTTCATCGCATCTGAGCCGTATCATTGAGATACTGCGTCGCGTCGATGAAGAGCAGAAACGTAGTACACCTGCGATTAGTGGTGTGATGGCTGAGACGCTTGTTAAGAAGGCACAGCGTCCAGCGTCGGTCATGATTCTGCTTGACGAGCTAGGCGCAGGCACTGACCCTAGCGAGGGTTCGGCGTTGGCACGTGCCATCCTAACGTTCTTGTTAGAGCGTCATGTGACAACCGTTGCCACGACGCACTATTCCGAACTTAAGGCATTTGCTCATGAGCAAGTAGGGGTCGTCAATGCCTCAGTTGAGTTCAATATTGAGACGCTTTCACCAACGTACAAGCTCAGTATCGGTTTACCTGGGCGTAGTAATGCGCTAGCTATTGCGAATCGTCTCGGTTTGGATGATCGCATTATCAGTAAGGGACGTGAGTTCCTCGGCAGCGAGGGCGTGCGTATGGAGAACCTGCTGGAAGGGCTACAAACCGAGCGTAAAACGGCGGAAGATGAGCGTTACCGTCTGAACATGGAACGTGTCGAGGCTGAATATCAGCGCAAGCAACTCGAAGAGGATCGCTACAAGCTCGAACAGGAGCGTGTACGTATTCTTAACGAGGCGCGTGTGCAGGCGAGACGCGAACTTGAGCAGGTCCAGTCATCGCTGGCGAAGGTCAAAGTTGATGTGAGCCGTGTGAACATGACACGTGAACGTTTAGGTGAACTACGCCAGCAGGTACGGCACCTCGATGATAAAATCACAATGGCTCCCGAACCCGCTCGTCCAAAGCGGCAAGCAGGAACGACTAATACAGAGGCTGCTAGTGTTGGCACAGGTGAGGCACCATTGCAGATTGGCGATACCGTCTATGTGCAAAACTTTGGGCAAAACGCCGAACTCGTTGGTCTTTCAGCAGACCGTAGCGAGGCCGAAGTCCAGATGGGAGCGTTGCGCTTCCGTGTCAATGTGGACAACATCGAGCGATTGAGCAGGCGGAAAGCGGCAGCTACTCAGGCAGAGGAGCGACCATTACGTATCGTCTCCTCTGATATCAATATTCCGCGTTATGAAGACCGTCCAGCCGTAGATATGCAAATGGATATGCGTGGCTGGCGTGTTGAACATGCGCTGGAAGAACTTGATAGCTATCTGAATAATGCGGCAATGGCCGGTCTATCGGCTGTGCGTATTGTGCATGGTAAAGGAACAGGCGCGTTACGCGCTGCCATTCGTGAGCAGCTCGCGCATCATCCACTTGTGAAATCGTACACCTCCGCAACTCCACAAGAGGGCGGAGATGGCGTCACGGTCATAAAATTAACAGCATAAAAACAACGGCTATTGTAGGGGTCTAATTCATTATACTCTTGTTCGGCATCACAGGCGCGACGAGGACGTAATGAATTAGACCCCTACATCGTCGTTTATTGTTCGGCAAGTAGTTTTTGTGCTTGTTCAGTTGTTAATGGTTTATTGTAGATAGGTGAGCTAGGTTGCTGTAAACGACCACCTTCGCGTAGAGAACCTGTATCGACGGGTGCGAAACCAATATCTCGCACCGATATTGCCAGCCCCGATTATCCCTATGTTCATGAAATAGATACCCTTTCGTTGTGAGAAGTACAACGCTTTTACCGATAAATGCCCATGTGAGAGATTGCTTTATGTAATCTCTCATGTTACTACGATAATGCGAAGGAATATACATTTTCTTCCAGCCCTATTCGCCGCATTTTATCATTCTAACCATGCGTAAGAAACTATTGTCTGTTTTGGAACCATATTATCTTTTCCACGCGTTTTATAAGTAGCATTGAGTATGCACTCAATGCTCTATTCGTTTTCTTTTCTTATATTTGGAGGTATTATTTTATGGATCGTATGAGAGACTTTGGAGAACGCGGATTTCGTGGAGGTCTCAGTCAATTAGGAGACTTCAGGAAGTTCATTCTGCGTGGTAATGTTGTCGATTTAGCCGTTGGTATTGTTATTGGTGCTGCTTTTACTGCTGTAGTTAATGCTCTTGTAAACGATTTTATCAAGCCATTAATTGGTCTTATCTTTGGAACACCTAAATTCGGATGGACTGTAGGTCCACAAGGTGCATTTCTCATAGGTGATTTTATTGGTGCTCTTGTAAACTTCTTACTAGTAGCTGCTGTTGTGTATTTTCTTGTTGTGAAACCTGTTAATGCACTAACAGACCGTTTCACTCCTCATAAGGATGCCTCGCCAACGACACGTGAGTGTCCGTTTTGCTTGAGTACAGTTCCACTTGGGGCAACGAGGTGTGCCTATTGTACAGCGCAATTGCCACCTGCGGATACTGCTGCGGCGGGAGCGGGTAGTAGATAACAAGTTTTCTGCTTGTCTTGCACTCACTAGTGTGCTGGCGTATACTTTACAACGGAATATAGACATTATACATTTGAGATTAATTCTGTAGGGACCGATTTATCGCGTCCTTTTCAGCAATCGACCGCCAATAAGGACGTGATAAATCGGTCCCTACATTTTGTTAAAGATGATTATCGCGTCTAAAAGTGAATCGACTGCCAACAAGGACGTGATGAATCGGTCTCTACAGAGTTACTATTTAGTAGCTGTGGAGGAGAGCACCGCTTATGTCATTAATACCTGACATACGTCTTGAAGACTACATTCGTGACGTACAAGATTTTCCGCAACAAGGCGTATTGTTCAAGGATATCACACCCATGCTGCAAGACGGACCAGCGTTCCGTGCAGCTATAGATCGTCTTGCCGCCCACTATGCTGGAGCAGGTATTCAGACCGTTGTGGGCGTGGAGTCACGCGGTTTTATCTTTGGGGCACCTCTTGCATATCAATTAAACTCCGGCTTTGTACCTGTTCGCAAGTTCGGCAAGCTTCCCAACGAGACGGTAAGCGTCGAGTACGCCCTTGAGTATGGCACCAATGTTGTCGAGATTCACAAAGACGCGATTAAGCCAGGGGAGCGTGTTCTGATTGTTGATGACCTGTTGGCAACAGGTGGTACCGTGTCAGCTGCGATAGAGCTTGTGGAGAAGCTTGGTGGGCATATCGCAGGCATCGCGTTCCTGGTAGAATTGACCTTCCTCAAAGGCCGTGACCATCTCAAAGGCCATGATGTATTTGCTTTAATAAAATATTAGGAATAACAGGACCTATGCAACGTCTGGCACTACCAGACGTTGCATAGGTCCTGTATTATTCTCCCCATCCTAACCATGTTGTTTTAGCCTCGAAAGGTGTTGGCTGACGCTCTGTACGAGGAATAGCGGGATAACCAACATAGAGGAACGCAACAATAGTATCTTCGGTTGAAAGACTTAGCCACTGCTTAATGCGTGAATCATAAGCCCCATCTCCTGTACGCCACATGCATGCTAAACCCATCTCCTCCGCTACCAATAGCATGTTTTGAACCGCCGCAGCCACCGCTTCGACATTCTCAATATCCATTGCGTTTGATGCCGTGGGATGTTCTGATGCGACCACGATTACGATAGGTGAACGCAACGGTTTATTGCGTTCTTTATCCAGCATTGCCTGTGTCTTCTCGCCCATCGTCTCCTGTAAGCGTGTGGCTAACGATGAGGCCATGATCTCGCCCAGTTCGTTACGCGTTTTACCTGCCAGCACAAAGAAACGCCACGGTTCCACTTTGTGATGGTCAGGTGCGTGTGTTGCCGCCTCTAGGAGACGCTCTATCTGTTCGCGCGTTGGGCTTTGCTCGGTCATCTTTCCAATGCTACGCCTGCGCTGTATGATGTCGAATACGCTCATGGTGTATACTGTCTTCCTTTTGTTTTTTATGCTGTTGTATGTCTTGATGGCCTACGTTGCAAGTGATACCACTTGATTATAGCCCTTATTGCTTGTAGCTGCTGGACATCTTATAAATATACTGTCTGCTCTCGTTTTGAGTTATAGAGAGCAACAATCTTGCGTCCATCTTGCTTGCCTCGCTCTACAGCTTCTTTGCGGGCTTCGTCCAAGTCCTTTCGACTTGTCGTAATATCAAGATAATAGTGACGAGTAGAGGGATGAATCCATGTGCCAAGCCAGGAGTCTGTTTCCAGGAGAACGTTTTGATGTGCTAAGATAAATACTTTAAGCTCTTGAACCAAGTCCACATCAGGTGAAAGAATTGCAGTTTTACCTGGATACTTTGGAAATCCCCATGCATCGACAGGAGTTAGAAATTGGTAGGTGTCCAACTTCGAGGCACTTC
Organism: uncultured Ktedonobacteraceae bacterium; assembly: GCA_964250765.1. GTDB lineage: Bacteria > Chloroflexota > Ktedonobacteria > Ktedonobacterales > Ktedonobacteraceae > JBBQVS01. The sequence goes on from CAXUHF010000040.1 coordinate 13,894, forward strand.
CTCCTTTTTCTAAGGTTGTGATAGCGACATCTAGGACGTATCGTTCAAAATAATACTGCTCTAATTGCGTTTGCATATCTTTACATCTTCCTTTCTCATTACGATTATAGGCGATAAATCGCACTCGGATGCCATAAATGGAGCCCCTACAATAATCCATTACACAAAATGTGTTAGAACAGGAGGGCTATACTTGGTGATAGAATTAGTGGAGACTGGAGTCTTGTAACAACAATCAAACAAAATAAGGAACAACTTCACATGGATATCGTAACACCTGAATGTCGAGCGTTTCTTTTGGATACAGTACACACAGGCAAACTAGCGACTGTACGGGCGGATGGACGCCCGCATGTTGTACCCATCTGGTTCGATTTAGATGATGAGAACAGGCTATATTTCAATACGTGGCATGCATCGGTCAAGGGGAAAAATATGCGTCGTGACCCGCGTGTCTGTATCAGCGTCGATGATGAGCGTCCGCCCTTTGCGTTTGCCATGCTTGAGGGAACCGCCGAATTTATTGACGACCCCAAAGCTTCGCTCTATTGGGCGACACGCTTTGGTGGTAGATATATGGGTAGCGAGCAAGCAGAAGCTTATGGTAAACGCAACAGCGTAGAAGGTGAATTGCTTGTACGCGTGACATTCACACACGTGCTGTTCCAGAAGGATCTTGCGAACTAATAAAAATATGTGTACCCGTACTTTGCGCTTTCAGCGCAAAGTACGGGTACACATATTTTTATTAGTCCTTTTTAGCCTTCGATAGACTTTACAATCTTCTTGCCACCACTCAGCAAGTTTTCCTCGACCCCAATTGATGGTAATAATTGCGCTTGTGCTTGTGTAGTAAGTGGCAAACCCCAGAGCTTGATAAAGCCGAGGGCGGCGTTATGGTCGAACTGATCACCACTATCATAGGTTGCTAGGCCGTGATCGTAGAGCGAATAATCAGATTTACGTCCAACAACGGAACAGTTGCCATGTGAAAATTTCATGCGTACTACACCGCTTACAAAGCGTTGTGTGCTTTGTACATACGCCGCTAAATCTTGATGTATGGCACTATACCACTGCCCATTGTAGATGAGACGTGAGTATTCGGAAACAACCCCTTCCTTGAAACGTATCTGGTCGCGGCTCAGCGTAAGGCTCTCCAATGCTTTATGTGCGGCATGTAACACAACGGCTCCTGGTGCTTCGTAGATTTCACGCGATTTGATGCCAACAAGACGGTTCTCGATATGGTCAATGCGACCAATGCCGTATTGTCCCGCCGTTTTGTTCAGTGACTCAATGAGTGTATACCCCTCGATCTCTTCACCATTAAGTGCGGTCGGGATACCGTGCTGAAAGGTGATTTCCACATATGTCGGTTCCGCTTGCTCAACATGGTCGGGGTTGACCGTCCACGCATAAACTTCTTCTGGTGGCTCAGCCCACGGGTCTTCCAAGATGCCACATTCGATACTCCGACCCCACAGGTTTTGGTCAACTGAATAGGGGCTAGCATTCGTGACTGAAATCGGAATCTGATGCTCCGCCGCGTATGCAATCTCGTTATCACGTGTCATACTCCACTCGCGGACGGGTGCGATGATTTTCAGGTCGGGCGCGAGCGTGTTGATCGACACATCGAAGCGTACCTGATCGTTGCCCTTGCCCGTGCAACCATGTGCAACGGCGACGGCACCTTCCGCGCGCGCAACCTCTACGAGCAAGCGTGCGATTAGGGGACGTGCTAATGCGGTCGCCAATGGATACTGTCCCTCGTAGATGGCTCCCGCTTGTAATGCAGGCCAGACAAAGTAGCGGACAAAATCTTCGCGTCCATCAACAACCAGTGCTTTGACTGCGCCAATGGACCGCGCACGTTCCGCGATAGCTGGCAAGTCACGCTCGTTGCCTACGTCAATCGTCAACGCGATAACGTCCAGATCATATTTTTCTTTTATCCAACGGATCGCAACCGATGTGTCTAGACCACCCGAATAGGCAAGTACCACTGTTCCCATGATTACTCCTTTGCAAGTTATGACATTGATATGCCAACGAGCTGCTCTATTGTTGTCTCAAATGTAGTTGTGCGCTGTTGCCATTGCGCTTGTGCCTGTTGCAAGCGTTCTAAGGCTTGCTCTATGCCGATATTGCCAGCACCACCAAGATGGTTGCGTGCATTTAAACGTTCGACCAGTTGATCTAAACTTTCAACAGGAAGTGCGTTGTGACGATCAAGTTGAGCTGTGACCTCTGCCCCTACGATACGATATGCATCGCGGAATGGCATATTGGCGTCAATGGCGAGTTTGTACGCTCTATCTGCCGCGAACAATTCAAAGGTGCAGGCGGCAATTAAACGTTCGCTATTAATGCCGATATTGCTTATCACAAGCGTACAGATATCCAGGCTCTCTTGCACAAGGTCAAGAGCCTCCATAAACGGACGTTTTGTTTCTTGATAGTCCATGTTATAGCCTGTGGGTAAACCCGTCACAATGCCTAATATTTGTTGTTGTAGTGCTAGCATCGTTTGTGTACGAGCGCGTACCAACTCCATTACGCCAAGATTGCGCTTCTGTGGCATGATGCTACTACCCGTACATAATTCCTGTGGAATAGCAAAGAAGCCGTATTCAACAGTCGAGAACAATAACACGTCCTGAGCGAACTTGCTCAGGTCAAGCATAATTTGTGTCAGAGCTTGTACTATTGCTCCTTCGACCTTGCCACGGCTATTTTGAGCGTAGATAACATTGTTTTGTACATGCGCGAAGCCGAGCAGGTCAGAAGAATATTGGCGATCAATGGCAATAGGCACGCCATAGCCAGCCGCCGAGCCAAGCGGTGATGCATCATTGATGGTATAGGCGGCTGCTAATAGTTGCTCATCGTCAAGTAGTCCCTCGGCAAAACTTGCGGCCCATAGGTCAACTGATGAGAGCATCGCGCGTTGCATATGTGTGTAGCCCGGCATTGGAACTTGTGCGTGCTGTTCTGCAAAAGTGAGGAGTGCATCCCCAAACTGACAGAGCTTTAACGCGACGGCATGTAACTGCTCTTTGCCATACAGACGCAGATCAACCAGGACCTGATCGTTACGCGAGCGAGCCATATGTATTTTCTTGCCAGCCGCTCCCGTTGTCGCGGCTAAAGAATTTTCGACACTGGTATGTACATCTTCATCAGAGGGACGAATGATAAACTCGTGCTGCGCCTCTAGCTCCAAAATGTCTTGTAGAGCTTTTTTCAGCATGGAATGTTCGGTTTCCGTGAGAATGCCGATATGTGCGAGCATGGCGATGTGGGCAAGCGATCCCCATACGTCATGTCGCACAAGGCGAGCGTCGAGGAGACTGTTCTGAGCCGCCTCGAAACGCTCGATCTGCTCATTCAAACGGTAGCCTTTTTGCCACAGTTTGGTCATGAGTGTTACATTCCTTCCTGTGTGAGATCCGCCGCTTTGTTGCGTCGTGCAATCAGTTCGTAAGGTAGGCCGCGCACGTGTGCGGCTGGTGCGCATTCCTCACCCTGTCCGACATCGACGCTAATCGCGGTGATGCTTTTCGCGTGATACTTTTCCTCGGACAGCTTGACGCAGAGAGTTGAGTCGATACCGCCAGAATAGGCGATGGCAATGTGATTGCTTTGAGGAACATCGACGGAATGAACTTTTTGCAACGCAAGGTCGAGTGCGTTGCTTGGAGATACTGGAGTTGTCGAATTGTTTGTCGTGTGAGTCGCCATTGTGTTTGTACTCCTTCAACGAAATGAACAGAGGAAGGAGGCGGGCAACAAAAAACTCCCGACCCTTCCTGAACATTGAAGGGACGAGAGCGCAAGCGGCTTGTTAGCCCTGAACACACCCGTGGTGCCACCCTACTTGCCTTCGCAACTCGAATGAGCGTTCACATCGCCTGTGAACCACCGCCGCTACAACATAGGAGCGTGGGTGAGAAGACCACTTTTCTTGGTGCTTTGCTGTATGGGAACCACCCATCTGCCCTACTTGCTGTCATCGAGGATGAGAGCTTTCTTCGGGTAGCCGCTTCCGAAGGCGTTCTGCATGTGCATACTCATTCCGAACTTTCACCAACTTCGGATCGCTGTCGAGAGCCTTCCGCATACTTTTTTCGTTCAACGCGGGTCAGTCTTTATCATCGCTTGTACGATGCAATAAGCATAACAGGTTGTTTATTGGTTTGTCAACCTCACAACGAATATAAAAAATGAAACCTTGTATGTTCCTATTCCGTGATTATAGGGATACATGTTTAAATATATGGTACATGACATTCAGTTAAAATACAATTGTTCAGCTTATTAATGTGAAGGAGATACATAATGGCTTCTGTTCTTGATAGAGTTACCTCACATGTAAACGACAACAAACACATCTATAATCATCCTGCGAACATTACAACACTTGTCCTGTGGGCTATTGCCTTAGGTTCGCATGCTGTCCTTATACCTTTGTTTGTACGTCAAGTTCTCTTGAATAAAGATAAATCATCTTTGTTCGGTTAGTCATAAAAAGAGTCTCATAAAGTGGTGTCGGTTAAACCGATTCCACCACTTTATGAGACTCTTTTTATTTTTGCTTGTCTCTGTAACCTCCGCCACGCTACAATCTGTAACAAGAAGTATTAGTGTCAAAAGCACACTAAAACCTTGTCCTGGGATAAAAACAGCTTACTTCTTTGTTCTTATAACTAGAGATATGTTTATAACAAAGACACTCTAAAGATAGGATGATATACAACAATGCCAAATACGAACAGTGTTGCGCCCAAGAATGTGCTCTCGAATAAACTCGGCAACCGAGTGACGATTGCGCTCTGGATTATCGCGCTCTCGTCACACGCTTTACTGTTGCCAAAGTTTATTCATGATTTTTCTGATAGGAAACATCAAGGGCTAAGGTAAGGCAACGTGCACCACCGCCAGCTTTAAGAAATTCTGTTACAGGGGATACGCACACGTCGTATCCCCATTTTTGTAGGATACGCCCCACACGCGGCGGACAATGTGGCATCACAATTGTTTTGCCGACGACAACCGAGTTGGCGCAGAAGGTTAATGCCTCATCAAGTTCAAGTACAAGTGGTTCAGGTACGAGTCGTTCAAGTTCTGTAAAACTTCTGCGGTCCCACACATCTGGTGCGACAATCGCATGTCGATCATCAAGTGGGCAAAAGCTAATATCCAGGTGATAGAGTCGCGGGTCAACAAGTTTGACTGAGTAATACTCGACACCTAATTTTTTTGCAAGTACTGCATGCGATGCACGATCAGAGCGGAAACCGTAACCTGCGACAAGCGTGTTGCATACAATAAATGCATCGCCACATCCCTCGAAGAACAAATTGGGATCTTCTGAGAAGTCCGAAACCTCGAAGTCGTGCCCACGAAACCATGCGTTGTTGTACGGCACTTCTGGTTGGCGTTCTGAACACGTAAACCTGCTAGGAATAAACGTTTTTCCGTTTACGAGTCCAGCATTGGCGGTAAATACAAGATCGGGCAAGCCATCAACCGCCTCCATCATGTGTATTGTTGCACCAGCCTGCCTCAAATTAGCTACAAGGTCGTGCCACTGTCTTTGCGCAAGGTCCCGATCAGGGGCAACATCTGTATGCATCCAGGGATTGATTTCATAAAACACACCAAAGTAGTCTGGTGGACACATCAAATAGCTACGTCCCCACGTAAGTTCGTCTGTTTTGTTTTGCTCTTTATCGTTCACAGTTTAGAAAACTCCTCGTAATAGTGCCATTGAATAGAAAAATACCTCTGCTATCAACACAACGTAAGCCTCTATCTGTTTAGAGGCTATATTGCACTAACGTCTATTCGTGAGAGGTGGTAACTGTAGGGACCGATTTATCACGTCCTTTTTGGCAATCGAGATGACAAGAGGACGTGATAAATCGGCCCCTACAATATCTATGTTATTTCGTTACACATTATCATCAACTTCCTAACCCGTATTCCTCACTCCCGCCGCAATGCCATTAATGGTGAGCAGAACCGCGTGTGTCAACTGGACTCGTTCTTGTTCCTCACCACTGGCACGTTCCTCTTGCTCTGGCGGAAGGGCGAGTGGGCCACCAAGATCGCGTAGACGCTGTAGTAGCATGATTTGGAAGTAGCTCAACGGGTCAACGTAGGGGTTGCGCCGCCGAATGGACTCCTGCAAGACAGGTGTATGGTCAAGGAGCGCGTGACTCTTCACGATACTCAGGATTGCTCGCTCGGTACGCTCGTATTCTTGCTGAATCGCTGATGCCATGTGCTGTCGCAACTCTCCATCCTCAACAAGCATAGCGTAGTGGTGCGCGATATGCATGTCCGCTTTTGAGAGCGTCATCTGCATATTGTCCAGGAAGGCACGTAGAAAAGGCCATTTTTGATACATCTCTTGTAGTTGTGCAATATGTACAGATGGATTCTCTGCTATATACGTTTCTAAAGCTGTCCCAACTCCATACCAGCTTGGTAGGACATAGCGGCTCTGCATCCAAGAGAAGACCCACGGAATGGCGCGTAACTCTTCGATGCTATGACCTGTGGTGCGACGTGCTGGTCGAGACCCGATATTGAGCCAACCTAATTCAAGAATGGGTGTTGCCTGCTCAAAAAAATGCACGAAGTCGGGGTCTTCGTAAATGAATTTACGATACTGGGCATACGCTTTCTCTGAAAGAATATTGAGCGTTTGTATCCAAGATTCTGGTGTAGTCATTTGAGCCGTCATGAGCAATGTTTCGGGAATACTCGATTGCACCACGCCCGCCACGACCAGTTCCATATTGCGAATAGCTATCTCATGAAGACCGTATTTGAATGAGAGCATTTCACCTTGCTCTGTGATGCGTATCCGTCCATTGACCGTCTGTGGTGGCTGACCAAGAATCGCTTCGTAGATGGGACCACCACCGCGTCCAATTGCGCCGCCACGCCCATGAAACATGGTAATACCAATGCCGAATTGTCTTCCTAACGCGGCAACACGCTCCTGTGCTTTGTATAACTCCCAACCGGAGGTCAGGATGCCACCATCTTTGCTACTGTCGGAATAGCCCAGCATGACCTGTTGCTGATTATGACACTGGTGCAGATAGCGTTGATAATCTGGATGTGTGAAGGCGCGTTCCAACATCGAGGTACAGGAGCGTAAATCGCTGATGGTCTCAAACAATGGCACAATCGGTAAGTTATTGATCCCCGCTTCTTTGCAGAAGAATTGCACCTCTAGCAGGTCGCTCAAGCTTGTTGCCATGCTGATGATATAGCATGTAACCGCCTTTTCTCCAAATATTTCTCTTGCTTGCCGAATGGCGTGAAACGTATTGAGAATATGACGTGTCTCTTTACTCAATGGAAGCTCGGAGCGTGTGAGTAAGCGTGGGTCACGTAACAGGTATTCAAGTATTTCAACACGCTCATTCTCATCGAGTTTCGTATAGTCTTCTGAACGTAACCCTGTCACCTGTAACAGTTCAGCTAGTGCGGTGGCGTGACGCTGGCTATGTTGTCTCGTATCGAGGGCAACAAAGTGGAAACCGAAAATTTCGACCTGTCGTATCAACTTCGTAAGTTGTCCATACGCGAGATCGTCTTCATGGTCGTGAAGTAGACTTGTCTGTACAAGACGTAAATCAGCAAGTAACTCTTCGGCGTTTGCGTATGCTACGGTGGGACGCAGGGAGACCGCAAGGGTCTCCCCTACATTTTGAGATGATGGAGAGATGTAGGGGAGACCCTTGCGGTCTCCCTGCGTCCCACCCACAGGCGTAGCCGACTTTGTGGCTTCCAGACGATTCCACATAAAGGAGAATTTGTGACGATACGGCTCTAACGCCATAGGAGGTCCGAAGACTTGCTCATACTCTGGCAAGCGGCGCGCATCCTGTTGCAGCGATTGTCGAAGTTCATCCGTGATTTGTAAGTGGTTCAGCGACTGCGAGTACTCTTGCGCGAGATTCTTGATAGTGGCGCGATAGTGTTCGATGATGTAGCCACGTTGCAAGGTCAGAGCTTCTAGCAACGTCTCTGGCCCGACAAATGGATTGCCATCCTGGTCGCCGCCAATCCAGGACCCCATATGTAGAAATGAGGGCACTTGTACAGAGGGATAGGCTTTATGCAGTGTTTCTTCAAATTCCTCGTACAAGTCTGGTAGAGCATCGTACAACACCTCATCAAGGTAGTAGATACCCATTTTGATTTCGTCAACGGGTGTTGGTCGCACATGTCGCACTGCGTCAGTGCGCCATAAGAGCGCGACGATGCTTTCCAGTTCGCGTTGCCATTGTGCTTCTTGACGTGGCGTCATTTTCTTAAAGTCGCGCTCCTCCAGTAGTTCGGTGATACGGCGCGTTTTCGTAATCAGGCTACGTCTCGTAGCCTCGGTGGGATGTGCAGTAAAGACAAGATCAATGGAAAGAGTATCGAGCAAATCTTGTACCGCAGGTTCATCAAGAGCGTTTTGCTGAAGAAATTCGGTCAAGCCAGAGATTGAACCGCGTGGTGGTGTGTATGTTGCCTGTAACTCATGCACACGCAGGCGACGAATGCGATGGTACTGTTCTGCCGTGTTGACGAGATGAAAATAAACGGTAAAGGCGCGGATAACGCCAATAGCAGTATCCAGGCTACATTGTTGTACGACGCGTGTAATCTCTTGGTCGAGTGCGGCTATCTCATTCTTTAGGTGTGCGTTTGTGCTATCCTGGCTCAATCTAAGGCTGTCATCACGAAGACGCTTGCAGGCATGGCGTAATTGTTCAACGGTGTCGAACATTGTGTTACCGCCATGCCGCCGTATCGCCTGACCCAGTGCGTCGCCTAGTGTGTGAATGTCGTGCCGTAGTGGAGCGTCCTTTTCAGCGCGGTCATGCCGTTCTGCCATAAGAAGTAGTCCTTTTCTCAGAAATAAACAAAGAGCCAGCGACACGCCGTTGTGCTTTCAGGCACAATTGTATCATATCTATTGAATTTCGCTAGCGAGTATGGATAACCAAATACGATAATTAACACCAACTGTAGGGGCTATAATTATGCAAATGAACGAAATAATCAGGATAGACCCCTACATGTTCATTTCGCACATATATTTTCTTGCCTACAAATAAAAAAACCCCTTTTCGCTTTTAAATATCCCTCTTTCTTATGCTTCCAAATACATATTTGTGCATTTTATACAAATATTTATACATAAGCTTCTTTCATTTTATCCATATGAATTATTGTCGATATGACCATATACTTTGTATAGCAGAGAAGGACAGGGAACGCAATGATTGCGTTGCCTCCTCTTACCCAAAGCCATGTGCGCTTTTTGTGTGGTAACGACGCCGCAAGTGTTGACATTCGTTCGTGTGAAACACAAGAAGGGGATTACTACATGGCTGCTGATGCATCCTCCGAAGTCAAAATGGTGCCAACTCTTGGCCTGACTGGTGTGACGATTAACGCAATGGCGTTGATTGCACCTGGTGCCTTCCTCTGGACCACCTATCAACTGCAAGCACCGTCAAGTTCTGCATTGAATATGTGGTTCTCCGTCTTCGTCGCAACTGCGATTGCACTTTTGACTGCAATCGCATATGCGGCACTTGCCCAGCGCTATCCTGAAGCGGGTGCCGGCAGTTCGTACTACTTCGCGGAAGCTGCTATTCTGCACAAAGAAGAGCATCGTCACTTCAAATTCGCACGTTTGGCGAAGTTTATTGTTGGTTGGGCCTCGCACCTCTACTACTGGGTCTACCCAGGTATTATGGTTGCCTTCATGGGCTTAGTCATCACCTACATCATTCAGACATTCAACCCTGCCTTTGGTGCTCCTTGGCAAGAGGTTATCGTCTGTGTGCTATTCGCCGCTCTTGTCGGTGCTATCGCGTACATTGGTGTGTCGGGTGCGACGGTTGCTAACATCATCATCAACGTCATTCAGATTTTGTCCCTCGTAATATTTTCCATCCTTGCTATTGCATACCGCGTTACCCATCCAAACATTCATTATGTTCACCCAAGTGCTTTGAGTGTCATCACTCCTCACGATCTAAGCGGCCTTATCTTCCAGGTGAGTATCGCTATCCTGCTCGTTGTCGGTTTTGAGTCAGCGACCGCACTAGCGGCTGAGACAAAGAATCCTGGTCGCGATATTCCACGTGGTGTGATTCTCTCATTGATTATCCAGGCCGTCATTTTCTACTTTTTCGAGTACTTCGCAGCCAACTTCTTCATCAATAGTGGCTATACAGTTGGGACCGGAAAAGCTCTTGTGAGTGGTCTTGATGCCGCAGCGACAACACCTTCGGCGGCACCAATCGGTGATATGGCAAAGATCATTGGTGATGCGATGCTCGGCGGTAATGGTGTCGCGTTTGCGATTATCCTGGCAGCAACGGTTGTCATTGCCCTTGTGGGCACTTCGCTCTCTTGTCTCAACACAGGTGTTCGCGTGACCTATGCAATGGGCAAAGATACTGAACTGCCCGCTATCTTTGGCTTCTTGCATGGCCGCTATCGTACACCCCACATCGGCGTTATCGTGCTGACCATCATCTCTGCTGTACTCGGCTCATATGGTGTATTAAACGTCAACAACTTGACGCAGATCACGCTGATCTCTAACATTGGAACGTTCGTCTTGTACGGCATGACCTGTATCATCTGTGTTATCGCCTTCGCGGGCGTGGCAGGACGCAATGTCTTCGGAACAGTGATAGCACCTATTCTAGGGGCTATTCTTAACGTTGGTATGCTTTTCGCCGTTCTCTACTATGCGATCACGGCTGGTGGAGCCTCGCAGGTAAACACAATTATCGCGGGCGTCTTTAGTGTCGCTTGGCTGGTAATTGGCTTTGCTTTCTTGTACATCAAGCAGGCTGTCACTGGTGTACCAGTGCTACATCAAGAGGACCATAAGGAGAAAAACAACATTTCTGTTAGCGCAGGGGGCGGAATATAAGTGTAGTGTAAAGGAGACAAAAAGCTATGGCCCGTATGACAACCGTCATACGGGCCATAGCTTTTTGTCTCCTTTACACTTACCTACCATTGCGAGACAAGATGCGCCACTTTTCCTCCTGATAATGTTTCGTAACGGATACGATTTGGACTGATATTGCCTAGCATTGGGACATCTTCAGCCGCGATAAGTATTTCGTGCGGGCGCATCGTTTGCCAGATGTGCGTCACAATATCGGCTTCCTGTGCCTCGGAAACCTGCTGAATTGGTCGGTAAAGAAATCGAGGGTCTGCATTGGCATTGGTTGCAAGCATCATCGTCTCCGCAGTCCTCAATGTTTGAATTGCCGACTCATCGTAGAGATAGGGTTCATAGTATTCAAATGGCTGTAGTGGTGGTGCGTTCTTGGGTTCGCCAATGTAGAGGAAGGCAAGCGGTTTACCATTGAGATGCTTTGTGGCGGCTCGCACAACGAGATCGTTCTGTTTTTCTTTGCCTGTTAGCAGAACTGCAAGCGTTGCATGCGACATCTGCTCAACACTACTTAAAGAAACAACGTGAATAGGAGTCTTACCTTGCGCCTCTTGATGCCTGTAGTTAGAGTACGCAATGACCATACCGATGATTGTTACCGAGCCACCAAACAGTGTTGCAAGTGGCTTAGCAACGAGGTTTGTGGACCATGCAACCATGACGAGGAATGTTGTAAGAATGCCCAACCCAAAGTCGAGTGTTCCCCATGCACGATGAAGCCTGTCGCGTAGCGAAACGTGTGCAGGAACTTTATACGTTCCATTCGTGCTATGTGCTCCATTTTTGCCGTTTAGAGAGGAGATAGTATTCTGCAATTCATCATTCTGTGATATGTCTAGCGGTGCCAGCGTTGCGGTTATTTTCTTGCCATCCTCTTCCAGAGGTTGTGTATGATGAATGCGTGGACGTATACGTGAGGCACGTCTATCTTTATAGCGTACAATGTCTAGTCCTAGACATGTAAGTGTGAACGCACCCAATAAGCCAAAGGCATACATATCTCCAAGTACATCAATATTGCCAAGAACTAAGAGTAGCACTACAATCGGAATACCAGTAGCAAGCATAATGGAGTAGTGCGGAGTGCCACGTATTTTGTTGCGCTTCAGTATGAAGGCAGGGAAAAAGCCTAGACGAGACAAGGCCATAAACACATGGTAAGCACCGATAATGGCGGTGTTGCTTGCAAAGATGAGTAACGCACTCGCACTAATCGCCACTTCCGTTTGTAAGAAGCCATTGCCCCAATGTCCGGCGAGCAAAGAGATGAGCTGGCTCCGAAGAATATGATCCTTTGCAGCGTCAGGCTGTAACAGTGTTGAAAACATTGTAAGTAAGGGACTGGTGATTCCAATGGTGAGCACGACCAGTAAAAGCGCGATGCCCGCGACTTTTTTGCGCGGTGTTCGCATCACTGGAGATAACTGGGAAATGCTCTCCAAACCAGAAAAGGCGAGAAAGGAACCTGCGAATCCAATGAGCAGTGATTGAGGCGTAAGAGCATTCGATGCAAACGTTTCCGAAAAGAGTGTTAAGAAAGTGGAGAGCGAAAGGTGGGTAAAGACCGTGATGAGAATAGCTATATCGCTTACAAACGCGATGATCGCACCAACGAAACTGACCTTCGCGCTTTCACTAATACCAACCCAATTAAGCAGGCCGAGCAGTATCAGGACACCAATTGTGAGGAAAAGTAATGGCAATTGGATTGACCCAAAGAATGGTATGGCAAGGCTTACACCAATTGTTGGAAGCACAACACTTAAATATTGCATGCCTGACAGACAACTAATAGCAGCTGTAAGGAAATAATCGACAAGGATGAACATGCCACCTAACGCGCCTACCCATTTGTTAATCGCAGAAGCAGCTACTGTCACCACGCCGCCGCCCTGCGGAAAGCGATGCGTCACCTCCGCATACTTAAGTGTAAGCAGAACAAAGACAGACATGGTTAATAATACGAAGAACCCTGCAAGGTTCCCAACATTGCCATAGAGGATACCAGGAACATAGTAAACCGATGTTCCAATATCCGCAAAAACCACCGCCCAGCAGAGCAGTGGTCCTAATAATGTTCCGCCATGACTGTGCTCGTCTCCCTGTGTCTCTACTGTAGTTTCGTGTGTAAGAGCATCTTGTGACACGACAATGCATCCTTTCACAGAGATGTGTACGAATTTCTTGCTACACTGTAGCATAGCCTGACACAACAATCAAACTATGCATATTTCTTTGTATATTTTGTAGTTGGTGTTCTATTTCCCGTATGCTATACTGAAGCCATGTATGGATACAGTAGAGAAAAAGAGAAGAGACTGCAATGCCCATGACGTACACACCTGGTACGCACATTGACCATTATGAGATTATTCGTATGCTCGGTCACGGTGGGATGAACCGTGTGTACCTCGCTAAAGATACGCATAATCAGCAAGAAGTCGTTCTCAAAATTCCTAATGATGATATTCTTGGAAATGTCGCCATTTTTGAACGCTACAAGCGTGAGGCCGAAATCGGAAATCGCATCAATCATCCAAATGTACAGCATCTATTCAACGTAAATGAACAACGAAGCGAGGAGTATCTCGTCGTAGAATATATCAAGGGCTGTACACTACGTGCTGTTTTAGAAGACCATACACCTCACTTTCTACCTCCCCAAGAGGCACTACGTATCACAATGCAGATTTGCGATGCGCTAGCCTACTGTCATGAGCATGGCGTCTTTCACCGCGACATCAAGCCCGAAAATATCATGATTGAAGAAGATGGCAACGTGAAAATCATTGACTTTGGCATCGCGCTACTCGAAGGGGCACGACGCGTAACTTGGCGCGGTCTCTCTGGTACTGTCGGCACGCCTGACTATATGTCACCCGAACAGCTAAAGGGTGAACGTGGAACCGCCGCCTCCGATATTTATGCCGTTGGTGTGATGTTGTATGAGATGTTGTGTGGTCATACTCCTTTTGAAGGCGAAAATGTGTTTGCCGTCATGAACCAGCATGTATCACAGGACCCACCCTCAATCCTGGACTACAATTCAACAATTCAACCCGAATTGGCAACCGTTGTTATGAAGGCTATTCGCCGTGATCCTGAGAAGCGCTATCACTCGATGCGCGACATGATTCACGATCTACAAAATCTTCATGACGTAAAGCCTGTTCAGTATAGCCCTGAGAAGCCACAGGCAAGTAATTGGATACAGCAGGCGAAATGGGCAGCCCTTATCATCATCTGTCTCTCTCTTCTCGTGATCGCCCTCGGCATCCTTGCACAATTCGCACACCATGCCGCCCACTAATAGTCTCTTCTTGACAATAATCACACGGGTTGCTTGATACTTATGGACACATTGCACATACTAACCGCTTGTGTGTACTCATAAGAATATGTTATATTTCTTCTCACAGGTGATGACGCTTGTTCAATTTCGAGCTATGCCGCTCCCCAGGACTCAACGCTGCATCTATGGGCGCTCCCCGCGCTACATACCCGCGATTGTAAAACTCATGTGACGGTACGACAGGTATATGTTTGTACTCTTTGCACATATCCATGAACGTTGATACAGAATTATCAAATCCTCCGGCTCCAATGAGGGCGCCTATCGGATGAGAGCAGACGAGTATGTTTTCTGGAGGACCATTCATGCATTCTCCCTTTACTGATTTCTTGTACCCATTGTACGAAGACCATTGGGAACACGATGCCTGTGGCACTGGCTTTCTTGCTCAGGTATCGGGTGAGGCCAGCCATCATCTGGTACAGACAGCACTCGAAGCACTCGCACGTCTCACACATCGTGGCGCACAAGATGCCAACGCAGAGACAAGCGATGGTGCAGGTATTCTCACACAAATTCCTATCACGTTGTTACAAGCAGAGCTACAAAAACATATTCGTCCCGATGATCTCGCGGTCGGCATGGTCTTTTTACCATCACAAAAACATGCTCCCGATGCCTACGCAAAGAGCCGCGCCATTATTGAACAAGTTCTCATGGAAGTTCATCTCCCACTTCTGAGCTGGCGTATTCCGCCAATGAACTATGATGTGCTGAGCGCACATACACGTGAGACGGCTCCTAGTATAGAACAAATTCTGGTGACAAGACCAGAGCATATTGATGTCGCACACTATGAGCGAGAATTGTACTATGCGCGTCGGCTTATGGAACAACGTCTTCGTGCAGCTTCCATTTCTGAGTGCTACATTGCCTCATTTTCGCACCGCACACTTATCTATAAAGGATTACTTGCACCAAGCGAATTAGCGCAATTTTATCTTGACCTTGCTGACCCACGCTACACCAGTGCAATAGCTGTATTCCATCAACGCTACAGCACAAACACCTTCCCATCCTGGCCTCTCGCGCAACCCCTACGATTTCTTGCACATAATGGCGAGGTCAACACCGTACAGGGTAATCGCAACTGGATGGCTGCAAGCGAAGGCTCCCTGTCCTCGCCCATATGGGAAGAGCGTGTACGTGACCTCTTGCCAGTAATACAACCTGGAACAGTGAGCGACTCCGCTCAACTCGATAACGTGCTAGAACTGCTTACCTGCTCAGGCCGTGACCTCTTGCAAGCGATGCAAATGCTGGTTCCTCCTGCATGGGAGCAAGATGAAACGTTAGACGAGGCGCAACGCTCGTGGTGTGCATATCATGCAGGCTTGATTGAGCCGTGGGATGGTCCTGCCGCCCTTGTCTTCAGTGATGGACGTGTCGTAGGTGCCGCCCTTGACCGTAATGGCCTCCGACCCTCACGCTATACGTTGACCTCACATGGCTTGCTTATCGTGGCATCCGAAGCAGGCGTTGTCTCGCTCGATGAACACGATGTTGTCGAGAAGGGACGCTTGGGACCCGGCGAAATGATCGCCGTTGATGTCGAGCAACATGTTGTATTGCATAATGCACAAATCAAAACAGCCCTTGCACAGAAACAGCCATATCAAGAATGGATAGCCAGTCAGCGTCTAACGCCCTTGCCTCATGATACGTCGTTGCCCCAGGAAGACGTGTTACAGAGTGATACTTTGTTTGCACGACAACAACTCTTTGGTTATACACATGAAGATGTCGAAATGGTCTTGCGACCCATGCTAACCGACAACAAAGAGCCTGTATGGAGCATGGGTGATGATGCACCGCTTGCGGCACTATCGCGTCAAGTGCGCTCGTTCGACGATCACTTTCACCAGCGTTTCGCACAGGTCACAAATCCACCCATCGATCCATTACGCGAACGCGTTGTCATGTCGCTTGGTTCCTATCTTGGCTATCGCCAAAGTTTACTTACAGAAACGCCGCTTCATGCACGCTTGCTACACATCAACTCGCCTCTTTTAACAGAAGCGCAACTGACACTTCTGCGAACCAATCCGCACTTTAGTACAACGACGTTGGACACAACGTTTGCTGTGAACGATGGCGCAGATGCATTAGAGGTCGCTCTTGATGCCCTGCAACGACATGCTATAGAGGCTATCGAGCAAGGTACAACGCTGCTTGTCTTAAGTGATCGCAACGCATCGCTCTCTCACGCTCCTATACCAATGCTCATTGCAGTCGGCAACATTCACCACGCGCTGATTCGGCGTGGCATTCGCGCTATCGTTACAATTGTTTGTGAGACGGGGACGGCATGGGATATTCACCAGATTGCCTTACTCCTTGGCTACGGTGCTGAGGCAGTAACGCCTTCGCTCGCGCTAGCAAGTGTGCGAGCACTCGCGGGTGAGCGCAAACTAGAGGACCTGACGCAAGATGAAGCTGTGGACCGCTACTTCCATGTGATCGAGGACGGGTTACGCAAGGTCATGGCGCGCATGGGTATCTCGAATATTCGTAATATTATCGGTGCCGGACAGTTCGAGGTGATTGGCCTTGAGCCGAGCTTCATTCATCGTTGCTTTACAGGCTCCGCCGCTCATCCTGGCAACATAAGCCTTTCTCTTGTAGCGTCGCAAATCATCGAGCAAGCTCATGCCGTACAGGAGGGGCAAGAAAAAGCCGTTGATGCTGGTGGACGTCGGCGCAAACTGACCGATCTGGGGCGCTATCGTTTCCGGCGCGATGCCGAGTACCACGCATATAATCCTCTGATTGTACGTGCGCTACAAAAAGCCGCTTTGAGTGGTAATAGAGAAGATTATCAGCAGTTCACATCGCTTGTCTATCATCGTCCTGCAACCGCGTTGCGCGACCTGCTCCGCTTTACTCCTACGACGTCCATTGCATTAGAACAAGTGGAGTCAATGGAGTCGATACGTGCACGCTTTGTGGTATCTGCTATGTCGGTGGGTGCGCTTAGCCCGGAGACACATCGCACAATAGCCGCCGCTATGAATAGCATTGGTGGTCGCAACAATACAGGTGAAGGTGGCGAAGATCCGGCGTGGTATTCTGAAACGCTTAACGGCTTTCCTGTAAGTAGCAAAATCAAGCAGGTTGCCTCCGCCCGCTTTGGTGTGACGCCCGAATACCTTGTCCGTGCCGAAGAGATCGAGATCAAGATGGCGCAAGGCTCGAAACCTGGAGAAGGCGGTCAACTTCCACCGTTTAAGGTGACACCCTTTATCGCCAAGCTACGCCATACTGCTCCTGGTGTTGCGCTCATCTCGCCACCACCACATCACGATATCTACAGCATCGAGGATATCGCGCAGTTGATCTATGACTTGCACCAGGTAAATCCCACCGCGAAGGTTGGCGTCAAACTTGTTGCGAGTATTGGTGTTGGCACTATCGCGGCAGGTGTTGCGAAAGCACACGCTGACTATGTACTGATTAGTGGGCATGATGGTGGTACAGGGGCATCACCATTACAATCAATCAAGCATGCAGGTATGCCGTGGGAGCGTGGACTAGCGGAAGCGCAGCAGGTACTGGTGCGCAATGGGTTACGCCAACGTGTCAAGGTACGTGTCGATGGTGGCTTCAAAACGGGACGAGATGTCATCATTGGAGCACTCCTCGGCGCGGAAGAATTTGCCTTTGGCACTGCCGCTCTTGTCTCGCTTGGTTGCGATATGGCACGGCAATGTCACCTCAACACCTGTCCAACAGGCATTGCAACACAGCGTGAGGACCTGCGTGCCAAATTTTCGGGTCAATCACAACACCTTATCAACTATCTCACGTTAGTAGCTGAAGAGGTGCGCGAATTGATGGCAAGCCTTGGCGTTGCACGTTTCGATGATTTGGTTGGGCATGCTGATTTACTGCAAGCCTCACCAGACGCGAATGTCGATATGACACCACTGCTCGCCACCTTGCCAGTACGTTCGGTACCAGGAACACATGCTACCCTGCCACAATCTCCGATTGCGGAGCAGTTAATGCTTGAGGCAGAAGAGGCACTATCTGGGCGACAAAGCATTCTTGTACAGCACATTATTCGTAACGGGGATCGCTCTATTGGCGCGGGACTTGCGGGCGAAATTGCGCGTCGTTATAGCAATGCTGGCCTACCCGGAGTGAGCATCACCTGTACCTTCCAGGGATCGGCCGGACAAAGCTTTGGCGCATTCAATGTGCCTGGCATGCGCCTTATCCTTAACGGTGAGGCGAACGATTACGTTGGTAAGAGCATGACTGGAGGACAAATTACCATCGCGCCTTCAAGTAGCACGACCTTCGAGACGCACAAAAATACTATCCTGGGCAACACCGTTTTGTATGGTGCAACAGGTGGACAACTGTTCGCGGCTGGACGTGCAGGCGAGCGTTTTGCAGTACGTAACAGTGGAGCACTTGCTGTTGTCGAGGGTGTCGGCGATCATGCTTGCGAGTATATGACTGGAGGTATGGTTGTTGTACTTGGTGAGACTGGACGAAACTTTGGTGCTGGCATGTCATCGGGAGTCGCCTACGTCTTCGATCCTGAAAACGCCCTGCCTAGTCGTTACAACAATGATTTAGTGGACCTTGAACGCATCGACGACGAGGGTGAGCGCGAGGCTCTCCGCGTCGTCGTGAGCCTTCACGCTAAGAGGACGCGTAGTAGGCACGCTCTTGCTCTACTCAATTCATGGGAGCAAGTGCAACACGACTTCTGGCGTGTGCAACCACGTGGAGCTAGCGTCTCGGCCCGCGACTTTGTGCATGTAGATGACCATGATGCCGTACCTATGAGCGCGTTACAATAAGATAGGTGAGTGTGGGGGGGGGGGGGGGGTTGTGAAGGCGAGCGGGGGGGGGGG
>CAXUHF010000040.1:33134-41267 GCA_964250765.1 uncultured Ktedonobacteraceae bacterium
TTCTACACCCCCCCGTTTTTTAAAAACCACCCCACCCACACTCACCTATCTTGTTTCTTCACCAGCTACCAAACCGGCAGCATGCAGCCAAGAAACCATTTCGGGACCTCTCTCCTCATCCTTAAAGCGATAATCGTGTTTGCGTATCATTTCGGCAAGCTGTGCATCCAGGCGTTGTAGACAAGCAACCTGTCCTTTACGCAACTGCGAAAGCCAGTCGCCAGGAGTGTCGGACATTTTGAGTTCGCTGGCGAGGTGAAGGTGGTGCAGGCAGAGACCCTGTGATTGAGTAAATGTTGTATAAAATGCCCCATCGAGTATCGCATGGCGTAGAGTATGTACAAGATGTACCTCGGCCTCCTCTTGTTGACGGCAAGCCGGACAGGGAAGGTGTTGCTGTTCTTGCTTTGTATCAAAGAAACGTCGTAAGAGGCCACCTGATGGTGTCCCTTCGGCTTCTTGTAACTGGCTCATCGTATCGGACAAGATAGAGCGATAGTTCTGTGCTATTTGAAGTGCGGCTCCCATTTGCACCAGTTGCCACGTATGTGTATGACAGAAGCCCAATGAACGGCGCAAATCTTTTTGTAGATCGACATCTGTGAAGAGTTCATATTTCCATGCATCGAGATAGCGGTAGGTACTTTCATAAGATAGGCGACATAACGCACAGCCTTCCTGTTTACACGCCTCTAAGAGTACCTGATATTCTCGTGAATATTCCATATTACAACCTTTTTCCTTTTTGTTCGTCTATGAAATAGATAACAACATTTTTCAGGCAATAAACAGTACGTGAGTATAGATACTCTACTACGCTATGTGCTGCTAGTAATTTTGGATTACACATACTTGGACGCTACTACTGATTATTACGCATTGCTCGGTGTTGCGGTTGATGCTCCCACGAGCGATATCAAAGCCGCATTCAAAAAGCTTGCATTACAATATCATCCAGACGTGTATAAAGGTGATGATGCGCACGAACGCATGCGTGTTTTGCTGCAAGCATACCAGACATTGAACGATCCAAATGCACGTAGAGACTATGATCAACATCGCACGGGCCGTGCTGTCCATGCATCTTCAAATAGTGTTGCCGATGTACCGCGTGCAGCCCGACCTTTTCCAAGAAAGACTTCTTCGGACGTTTCGCCGTCAGCACGTCGAGACCGTCAACGTCACTATGACTTTCCCGTGTTGCAAGATAAACGCGCGACGCATGTTGATTTGATTGATATCTCCTATGATCTTTCGCCGAATGAAGCGCATATTTTACAGTACGAAGGCTTGTTGCGTGGTGTTGCACCAGAAACACACGAACATGTCTACTACTGCCATCGTTGCCACAATCACTGGCGTCCTACACAGAACGGTGTACAAAGTAGTATGCTCCCGCTTTTCTGTCCTAAGTGCCAGGCTAGCGACTGGACGGAATATTTGTTGCTGCGCTGTGTGCACTGCACCGCCGTGTTCGAGAGCGAGCAAATACGCTATGAGGTGGGGCTACACACATATGGGAAGACAGGTAATCAAGCTGGTCTTTGCCCTCCTTACGAGTTGTTCCCGCTCTGTCCCTACTGTGGTACGGCTCATTGGTGTCCTGCCGAGGATGTGCGTGTCGGAGACTTGCGACAACGACAGGCCAAGCGTGACGCGAGGATGCGCATGATATGGATTGGTGTCACTCTATGTGCCATTATCATTCTCGGTGTTCTCGCGCTCAACGTGTTGCGGTAAGCGAGACGGATGCTATGCTATACTATCCTCGACAACATTCAATAGAGGAGACTGCGCAACATGAATTCACACTTAGCTAATGGAATTTACCCACCACTGCCCACCTTCTTTGATACAAATGATGAACTCGATATTCCCACTCTACAACGTCATATACATAGATTGGTTGATAGCGGTATTGCAGGCTACGTGCTAATGGGTAGTAATGGTGAGGCCGTTCATTTGACAAATGATGAACGTATGCGACTCATTCAAGCTGCGCGTGAGGAAATAGGAAATGCATCACAAGCTATGCCTCTTATTGTTGGCTGTGGTGACTCATCAACGCGAAGCACTCTTGCCAATTGTCGTGCTGCTGCTGAGTACGGGGCTGATATCGCGCTCGTCCTTCCCCCCTTCTACTATAGAGGTAGCATGAGTAAGCAGGCATTGATCGCACACTATCGCGCCGTTGCTGATGCAAGTCCAGTACCGATTTTGATATACAACATGCCAGCAAACACCGCTGGACTTGATCTCGATGCTAGCACCGTTTGTATACTTGCCGAACATGCGAATGTCATTGGTGTTAAAGATAGTGCAGGTAATATTGCCAAACTAGCGCAAATTGTCGCCTCTGTACCTGAGACCTTTAAAGTCTTTGCTGGCAGTGCTAGCTATTTATTGCCCGCCCTTTCTGTAGGAGCGGCTGGAGCAGTAAGCGCGCTGGCGAATGTCTTTCCACAGGAGGTACATAATGTGCAAACACTCTTCGATGCGGGTCAACTACATGAGGCGCGCACGCTACAAGCGCGCCTCATTCCTGCCAATAATGGTGTGACGACGGTCTATGGTGTGCCAGGACTGAAGGCTGCTCTTGAACTCACTGCTGGCTATGGGGGATTACCACGTATGCCCCTATTGCCACTAACTACGCAAGAGCGTGAAACATTATTGAACATGCTGAACATTGTTCAGGATACCCTGTAGGGATCATGTCCTTGAACGAAAGAGCCTGTCCACATGTCGTACATTTCAAAGACGTATCTCCATAAGCACGAATAGAGTAAACATTAAGCCGCAGTTACGGTAAAGTCTATATGATCGCTAAGAACTTTGTTTGGGTCTATACAGGAAGGTGCATTCTCCCAGTAAATCTCGACATAGCCAGGGCCAGCATTCCTTGTGGCTGCATATGAGTAAGCTGAGGTGGTATTGGTTGTGTTAAGAGCGAAGGGATAACTGGCGAATTGTGTTGCATTAATGAACCAGAGAAGACAAATCGCTCCTGTATGACCGTTCGGGTGTACATCAAACGTGATATATATTTTTTGTCCAACCGTGAATGTGGAAGTCGGAAGCGTTGGTTGTGCTGTTACAACATTTATTGCAGTCGCTGTTTGTGCGTTTGCAATGTATTGTTGTCCTGGATACGTTGCTGTTGGTGAAACTGCGGGTGTTGTTGCTGTTGAACTCAAGTCTATCATCGGTGTGTTTTGCGCAACCAACGAAGACTTATTTGCTAAACGGGTAGATGAGGAACCGTCAGGCGGTGGTAGTGTTTGTGCTATAACATAGACAAAGAGCAAAAGTAGACAGGCTAAAACAGTGCAGAGACCAGCGAGACCAAAACCCATACCTGCTGAGCGATTGTCTGCTTTAGGTAAAGGAGATAGGGTTGAGAATGCCTGAGCATCTTGTATGTGGGTAGCCGCTTGAGCGTCTTCCAGCCTAGATGTCAAAGGAGTTTGTGGAGAAGGTAATACCGTCGCAAATGGTGTTTCCAGCACACTTTTGGCTTGTGGCACCCAGTTATATTGTGCGGGAGCGACATCAACTGCTGTCCCGATAACACTGGAATTATTCTGCTGTCCCTGATAGGCCGAAGCCTGCACAAACGCAAATGGCCGTTCTCCTTGTTCCTTGAAGCTGCCTGATGCGACCGCAGTGCCGCAGCGTGGACAGCTTGTTTTTGCGGGCGAGAGTGGCATATCACAACGTGAGCATCTCATCACAAACATCCCCTATATGTGCTACTTAAATCTATTTAGCTTTATTTGTTTCCCCTAATAGTTGTGACGAGTCATGTATTGAATAGTAAAGAAACGTCATTTATATAGGAAATTCGTCCCCCTTTAGCGAATTACGAGTAAACGTTTTGTAGGGGCCTTAATTCATTACGCCCTTGTCTCAACGATTAATGTCGGAGAGGGCGTAATGAATTGAGGGTTGGTCATAAATCGCTGAAAGCTGATAGCAAGCTAGACCATGATTCACCCAATTCGGTCATTCTTTACGGCTGAGATAAGCTCAACTAGATCTACAAGCGTCGTTTGGCTTGTCGAGCTAAAGGAATTATGACCAACCCTCAATGAATTAAAGCCCCTACAGCATTCTGTGGTCCCCTCAATTATTTAAAGTCCACGATTGTGCTAAATATCAACGCCGCAACACTTGACACCACAACGTGACACACTTACAATACAAAAATAGAAATATGTATGGTAATGGAACCATGCTGTAGTGGAAGAGGAAGTAGGAAGTGACGCAGAGTGCCAAAGTAGAGCAAATGCTGTCGCAGCACGTTGCACGTCTACAAGTATGTCTTCAACAAGCCTCTGGCACGAGTTATGGCCCGGAAGAGGGAAGTGATGCTTCATTGCTCCTTAATGCCTTGATTGGTGACGAGCCGTCAAGCAGTTCTTTACTAGCAACACGTCTTGAACAATCAGGCCGTTGGCTTGCGGAGCAAGGCGGGAAACTCGATGTCCGTTTAAGTGGTTTTCAACGCTACGTTGATGCACTGGCAAACGAGTTGCAAGCTCTTTTTGCTGAAAACATTCCTCTCCTGTTAGAAGCCACAAAACGCCTCTATGCATTACAATCCGAGAGTATACTTGCACTGACGACTGGCTATCAAACAGTGTCTGATCGCTTCTCCGTGGAGCGGGCGCAGGCTTCTCAGCAGTTAGAATATCGTCTCCTGGCACTACAGCGTATTAACGGCTTTAGCAATTCCTCAATGGACCTGGACCAAACGCTCGATGTCACCGCACAGGTGGTTGCTGAAGAACTGCATGTTGATCTTTGCTCCATCTTCTTTTACGATGACCTGCAACGTATGCTAACGCTACGTGCTACCAATGGTCCACGACCACTTGGTGGTATGCACTTTACGCTGCGTCTCGGCGAAGGCTATAGTGGATGGGTTGCCGACAAGGGACGACCTTTGCTTGAACATGATGCTCATGCAAACCCCAACTTTGCAAATGAGGCAAATGCGTATAGCGACAATTATCATGGACTGATGGCACTCCCAATTATCTTCTTTGGTAATTCCGAACGGCTGATCGGTGTTATCAGTGTGCAGTCAACAGCCGCACGCGATTTCACGCGTGAAGAGATGAGTTTTGTTGAAGTTGTCGCGGGTATTGTTGCAATTAATATCGAGAATGGGCGTCTTTATGAACAGACAGATGAGCAATTGCGTCGTAAGGTGCATGAATTAGCAACCATACATCGCGTCTCATCGATTATCGCTTCAACGCTCAACCTTGATGAGGTCTTGCAAATTATTACGACGCAGGCGGTACATCTTTCGGGTGCTGAACGCTCCTGCATTTTCTCGCTTGATTCCGACACGCAAACACTACACGTTCTGGCACACTACGGATTAAATGACGCATTAGCTCGTCGTATGCAGATAAACTTAGGTCAATGTTGTGCCGGACGCTCTGTCCAAACTGGTAGACCAAGTATGGCGGTTGATTGTTTTCATGCGGATGAGCATTGTATCCTGCACAGTGACCCCTTTGTCTCAGCAGAAATACATGCCGTGTTGTGTGTCCCATTACAAGTAAAGCAGAAAATTCTTGGATGCATCTGCATCTATAGTAGTCATCGCCACATGCTTAGTCCTGAGCAGATGCAGCTTGTGATTACCTTTGCTAACGAAGCCGCTATCGCCATTGACAATGCCAGACTTTACGAAGAGACACGTCGTGGGCTTGAGTTGAAATCAGCTCTTTTACGAGAACTGCATCATCGGGTCAAAAACAACCTCGCCACCGTTGCAGGAATTCTCTCGCTACAGCGCAGACGTTCAAAATCGGTTGAAGTGAGCAACACACTTGCGGAAAGTGTGAACCGCGTACAGGGGCTTGCGGAGACACACGACTTATTGGCTCATGAGGATGTAAGCGAGGCGCGGATCGACGATATTGCACGCAAGATTGTTGGTGTTGCTAATGCCAATTTGCGCCCACCAGATAAACATATCGTATTCGATGTTGAACCGAGTGCTGTAGTTATCCCCTCTCGTGCTGTAACTATTTTGGCTTTAGTGCTGAACGAGATGGTTTCCAACGCGCTTAAGCATGGAATGGCAGATCAGACAGAGGGTACTATTACTATCACAGGACGTGAAGAGGATGGTATTGTCATTGTGCAGGTGGCTGATACAGGAAGCGGTCCTAGCTTTGAACTTCCTCTCGAAGATACTACTGAAGGAGGAAACTTCGAGGGCCTGGGTCTTTCGCTTATCAAGCATCTTATCGGGGACCTCGACGGAGAATTTTCGCTACGACGCGAGCATCTTCAAGAGCCGATTGCTGAGAAGAATACTTCTGTAGAACATACAATTGCAGAGGTGCGTTTCCCATTGAAACGGCGTAGTCGCTCAGCTATTTAAAAATACTACCTGGTGGTTTTGATGTAGAGGTAGGTGCTATATATGCAAGCAGTTGTAAAAAATCACAAAATTCTGGTTGTTGAGGATGAAGCAGATATTCGGCAGGTACTCTGCTTTTTCTTGCGACACTCTGGATACGATGTCCTTGATGTGGCGAGTGGAGAAGAAGCGATTAAGATGATTCCACAATACCAGCCTCATTTGCTCGTTTTAGACCTCATGATGCCAGGTGTATCGGGATGGGATGTGCTTCAGTGGCTTCATGAGGTACAGCAATATTCAACGTTACCTGTTATCATTTTGACCGCGCTTGTGCATTTTTCTGATCAAATACGAGGCTTTGAAGAAGGGGCCGTCGAGTACATCACGAAACCTACGCAACCAATGAAAGTGGTAGAACGTGTTCGTCAGATGCTCTCGTTGACAGCAGAGCAGCGTCTGCTTCGTCAGCGAAAACGTATTGACGATCAGAGGAAAATGCTGGAACGTCTTTCCGCAGCAAATGAAGATGAGTTTGTTAATTCCTGATGAGTGCGTTTCCACATCGCGTACAGAAGCGATTGTTTGCTGGATTTTGCCCCCCACATGTAGTGCACTGATTCAGAGGAAAGCCACATTTTGTGCAAAACCGCATCTGTGCTTTATTAAACTGACGACAGTTGGGGCATGGATACATCCCCGTTTGATAGGGTACAGTAAAGCCAGATTGTGGCACTACTGGATGTTCAGGTAGTGTATTGCCTCCATTAAGTGGTGTAACAGGTGTTGTAAATGGCTGTGTATATACGGCTACATGATGCCCTGTAGAAAGCCGAGGTTGTGTGAGTTCAAGTGCTTCTGCCATATCGCTCGCATATTGGTAGCGTTGCACGGGATTCTTCATGAGTGCGGTGAGAATAATTTGTTCCAGCATAGGTGAAATTGCCGGATTAAGTGTAGTGGGTCGTGGAGGAGTTTCATAAATGTGACTATGTGCGAGTGCAGGATAGTTCTCTCCAAGAAATGGTGTTTGACCTGTTAGCACCTCGAACAACATCGCGCCTAGCGCATAAATGTCCGCTCGTCCATCAACCGCGCCTCCCAAGCATTGCTCTGGTGACATGTATTCAGGCGTGCCAACACCCGCACCTGGGCGTGTTAAAGAGTCTTTTGTACTCGCTAGTACCTTTGCGATGCCAAAGTCTGAGAGAATTGGGCGTCCAGAGCGATCCATCAGAACGTTCACTGGCTTTACATCACGGTGAACAACTCCTTGTTCATGTGCATAGTTTAATGCATTGGCAAGCTGTACAAAGATAGGAACCGCCTCTATCGCATCCATTGCATAGCCTTGTACATGAAGCTGATCTAAGCGATGTTTGAGTGTACCCCCATCTACGAGCTGCATCACAATGTAAAGATGTCCATTCTGTTCGCTTGCATCATGAACAGTGACGATATTGGGGTGGGAGAGACGCGCAACGAGCTTTGCTTCAAGGTTGAAACGCTCAACAAAGTTACGGTCTGCGGCATACCACGGAGGCAGCACTTTTACCGCGACTTCACGTTCAAGACTTTCCTGATATGCTCGGTAGACGCGAGCCATACCACCTTGACCAAGGGGTGCAAGAATACGATAGTTACCTAATGTTGTACCTAATAAATCGTCTCGTTGCATGGTGACGCAGAACTTTCCTCTTGCACTTCAACAATTTTTCCATAATGAAGCATGACGGCAAGAATAC
>CAXUHF010000041.1:0-40623 GCA_964250765.1 uncultured Ktedonobacteraceae bacterium
GGGTGTAATAGAATTAGACCCCTACAGTGACCGTTGTTCATTCAAACATCATTGTATTTTCACGTCAAAAAGAAAGAAGTCTCATCTTGTATCCAGAACTTACTAACCGCTTCAAAGACCTTTTACAGTTAGAGCATGTCCCTGTAGGAATGGCTTTTGTGCAGGACGTGCCTGTATCTATTGAGCATAAGACGACGTATGTTCCATCCGCTTGTACCTTTTGGCGTCTTGCCGAGCAGGGTGTATTTTATGCAAATGGACCAGAACATAAAGAGTGTCCCATTGGCATGATGACAATGGGCTTTACCATGCCAGAGACCGATCAGCAGCGAGCACAGGAACTGGTTGGAACAATGGCAAGTGTTCAGTATTTCTCACCTGCCGAAGTTGCCGCATTACCAACGGTACAGAAACCGCATGAGAATATTGTCTATGGGCGTCTTGACCAGTTTCCTATCGAGCCAGATGTTATCTTATGTAGGCTCAATGCGCAACAGGCCATGCTTATTGCTGAGGCATTGGGCAAAGCGGATTGGTTACAGGGTGGACAGACAGCATTTGGGCGCCCAACTTGCGGCGTGATTCCGCGTACACTGCAAAAGAACGAAGTGTCGATGAGCTTTGGCTGTGTTGGTGCACGTACCTATGTTGAGTTAACGCCAAATGAAATGATATTGACCATTCCTGGTGAACAGTTTTCTGACTTAGTAGGGAAACTTGATACGATTGTCAACGCGAACAACGCACTCGCACCATATCATGCAAGTCAAAAGGCAACCTATGTTGCATAAGTTCTAATAGGGGAAATCTTGGATACAGTACAAACAGCACGTCTCTGCGCCCTCTTTCATCTAGGTGAGCCGATAGACGCACCGCAAGCAGTACAAGGTGGATTGTTGCATTGGCTTTGGCGTCTTCACACGACACAAGGTGTCTTTGCGGTAAAGCAACTTAACCCCGTAATTATGCGAAAAGTTGGTATCCGCGATGAGTATCGGCTGACGGAGCGTATCGCGGTGGCGATGACTGTTCGTGGTGTCCCAGCCGCCGTTGCCCTCAAGGGAGAAGGTGACGGTGGTACTGTGCAGGAAATCGGCGATGCAACGTATATCGTATACAATTGGATAGAGGGTGAAACGCTTTCGATGCAAGCTGTCGAACCGGAGCGTGCACGGCTTATCGGGACAATTCTGGCGCAAATGCATGGTTTGCCACGACAAGACTTTCCAGAACTCGAATTGCACGATGGGGAACCATTTCCAGAAGACGAGTGGGATATGCTCACGTTTCAAGCTGCTGACAGAGCTATTCCTTGGGCGCAACAAGTACGTAATGCACTCCCTTTGCTTGTCGAGTGGAGCAAACTTGCTATAGAGGCAAGTAAAATGCTCAATCGTACCTCTGTTATCAGTCATCGTGACCTTGATCAGAAAAATGTGATATGGCGTGATGCAGCTTCTCCCGTTGTAATAGATTGGGAGGCAGCTGGCCTGACGAACCCTACAATGGATGTTGTCGGAGCCGCACTCTACTGGAGTGGACAAAATGTGCACCCTCCACGAAAAGAGAGTTTTCACGCGCTACTCGAAGGTTATGTTACAACTGGTGGTGTTATACATGATCCTGGTATCGTTGCTGTGCATGGCGTTATTGGCAACTGGCTCGGCTGGTTGCTTTTCAACATGCATCGCTCTCTAGGAGAATCGGTCAATAGCGAAGAGGAACGTTTGCTCGGTGTGCGTGAAACGACACATACACTCTCAACTCTGCGATCGTTAGCTACGAATGCTGAGATTTGGGCACAATGGGTTGATACATGGATATGAACTCAAGATTTTACAGGTTTTCTAAACACAAATGCTGTTATGGGCAAAGTAATGATAAGCATGCCAATCCAGCCGATGTTGAGCAACTGTAGAGTATTGTCTTCCCGTCTCTCTACCTCGCGTAGAGACCTACCGGCAAGTACAAAACCTGTACTTGTTCCTTTAAATTGAGTTACAATTACTGCACTTCTGACACCATCCTGCGGTTGCCAGGTGATTCTATCCTCGCCATTCTTCCGTACAGAGTCGAAAATACCAGAGGGAATCGAAGGTATCTGACCATTGAGTTGAGCCGACGAAGCAAGAGGTGTCCCGTTCGCATCAAAGATAATCATATATGGCGCAATACTTGTGGCAATATTAATCTTTTCTGTTGGTACGACATTTTGAACAGATTGTCCGTCAGTAAGTTTGGCAGCAGCATCTTCCGCCATTTGAATTTGTGGATCATCAGCCCCTTGCCGAAGC
The DNA here is from genome assembly GCA_964250765.1 of uncultured Ktedonobacteraceae bacterium. GTDB lineage: Bacteria > Chloroflexota > Ktedonobacteria > Ktedonobacterales > Ktedonobacteraceae > JBBQVS01. Next base: position 2,295 of record CAXUHF010000041.1, read on the forward strand.
ACTTGTTGTACTACTACGTATATAGAAAAGTAGAAGCCGACAATAACTACAGCAACGAGGAGCCAGTATTTGAATGTTGTTTTGAGTATGTATAAAAGTGTTCTCATAAGTTGAAGTCTTCCTTTATTTCATGTTATGAAGCTTAAAAAACTTCTGTGTTTAGGGTACATACTATCTCTGCTTTATGCTATGTTTTGAGTGCTTTCCGTACTGTATTTGGGTGTGCTTTCTTTGCGCTTAGAACTTGACAATCTTGTCTTCAAGAATGAAGATAAAGAGGACAAATAACAATGGAGTTTGTATGAGAAGGCTTATCCTTTTTTCAATGTTGAAGATTTTCTAAAAGATGCTTTTGCACCTATGATAGGGCTGTTTGAAGGGCCTACTGAAGCAGATCACAACGATATCTACCGTTAGCATCTCGTGTATACAATAAAGGAAGACACATGACGACCACGCAACATGAAACAGAGCAAGAACGTGTAGGAGCACAATTTATTGCGCCCTCACTTGTTCGTAATCCAGGAATGCCACTTAACATGGATTGGGTACGAGAGGTGCAGATCAATCGTAGCGCGGTTGAGCGACGTGCAGTAACGCTGTCAACGCGTCGGACTGTCAAGAAAGAGTGGCAAGCAGCATGGCTTTTGCGTGCAATTACATGTATTGACCTCACTACATTAGCGGGTGATGACACACCTGGAAACGTTGTGCGTTTGTGCGCGAAGGCACGGCAACCTGTGCGTCACGAACTGATGGAAGCGTTGGGTATGGGCGAGTATCCCCTTAAAGCGGGTGCGGTTTGTGTGTATCACAATCTAGTTCCTATAGCCATTGATGCATTGCACGGGTCGAGTATTCCTGTGGCTGCTGTCTCTACAGGCTTTCCTGCGGGTCAAAATCCGATGGAACAGAAGATAGGTGAGATTGAGGCGTCGGTGAAAGCGGGTGCGGCAGAGATTGATATCGTGATTTCTCGCGCTCATGTGTTGACAGGAAATTGGCAAGCACTGTATGACGAGGTGAAAGCGTTCCGTGCTGCGTGTGGTGAAGCGCATATGAAGACGATTCTTGCGACGCACGAACTGGCTACTTTACGTAATGTAGGCATGGCAAGCCTCGTATGTATGATGGCCGGTGCGGATTTTATCAAAACATCGACTGGCAAAGAACCTGTTAATGCGACACTCCCCGTTGGACTAGTGATGGTACGAGCCATTCGGGACTATCACGAGCAAACGGGCTACAAAGTAGGCTTTAAGCCTGCTGGCGGGATTCGGAGCGCAAAAGCCTCGCTTGATTGGTTGATGTTGATGAAGGAAGAACTGGGCAACGAGTGGTTGAGCAACACGCTGTTTCGTATTGGAGCAAGTGGTTTGCTCTCTGATATCGAGCGACAACTGGCGTACTTCGTTACAGGCCGTTATGCTGCTGCTAATCACAATCCAATGGTGTAGGAAGGCGAGAGAAAAAGTATGAGCGTTATGGATATCTTTGAGACAATGGAATACGGACCTGCACCAGAGGCATCTTCCACTGCTTTGGCGTGGATAAAAGAGCGACAACCCTTCGGCCTTTTCATCAATAACGAATGGGTTAAACCAACGAGTGGGCACTATCTTGAAAGCGTCAATCCAGCTACTGGAAAATCGTTGACGCAGGTTGCTGCTGGCACGAGCGAAGATGTTGATACTGCTGTCGCGGCGGCACGTGCAGCCTTCGAGACATGGAGCGCACTTCCAGGGCATGCACGCGCACGCTATCTCTACGCCCTTGCACGTCAAATTCAAAAACATGCGCGTTTACTCGCTGTATTGGAAACGCTGGATAACGGTAAGTCTATTCGAGAGACGCGTGATCTGGACATTCCGCTTGTTGCACGCCACTTTTATTATCACGCAGGTTGGGCACAGTTGATGGTCTCTGAACTTGCAGGTTATTCACCTGTTGGCGTTGTCGGGCAGATTATTCCCTGGAACTTTCCTCTGCTCATGTTAGCCTGGAAGATTGCTCCTGCGCTTGCAATGGGCAACACTGTTGTATTGAAACCAGCACGTTATACATCGCTGACTGCACTCAAATTTGCTGAGATTGTGCAGGAAATTGGCTTACCACCTGGAGTTGTGAACATCGTCACAGGCGAGGCATCACAGGTAGGCGAAGCACTGGTGCGTCATCCTGATGTGAACAAAATTGCGTTTACGGGTTCGACAGATGTGGGACGAAGCATTCGGCGCGCAACGGCTGGTTCAGGCAAAAAGCTCTCGCTCGAACTTGGTGGCAAATCACCATTTGTGGTGTTTGATGATGCCGACCTCGATAGTGTGGTCGAAGGTGTGGTCGATGCAATCTGGTTTAATCAAGGGCAGGTATGTTGTGCTGGCTCGCGTCTCTTGATACAAGAAAACATCGAGCAGCCACTGATTCGTAAGTTGCGTGCGCGTATGGAAAAATTGCGTTTAGGCGATCCTCTCGATAAAGCAGTAGATATGGGCGCGATTGTCTCTTCCGCACAATTGCAAGAGATTCAGCGATTGGTGGAGTTGGGTGTTACTGAGGGGGCACAGAAATGGCAACCGTCGTGGGCTTGTCCTACAGAAGGGTTCTTTTTTCCTCCTACGCTGTTTACGAATGTCACACCCGCAAGTACGATTGCACAGGTAGAGATATTTGGCCCTGTTGCGGTGTCTATGACGTTCCGTACGCCAGAAGAGGCGATAGTGTTAGCGAATAATACGCGCTATGGTTTGGCTGCGAGTATATGGAGTGACAATATCAACCTTGCACTTGATATTGCTCCCAAAATCAAAGCAGGTTCTGTCTGGATTAACTGCACTAATATGTTTGACGCTTCAAGCGGGTTTGGGGGCTACCGTGAAAGTGGATTTGGACGCGAAGGTGGCAAAGAGGGATTATATGAATATGTGCATCCAGTATGGAAGACCGCTCATCACATCTCTGAAAATATTCTTATAGCCGAAGAATATGATATAGAAGAGCATGAGGAAAATATAGCAGCTGCACCTTCAAATCCGTTACCAGCAATTGATCGGACACCAAAGCTATTCATCGGTGGTAAGCAGGTTCGTCCAGACGCTGGCTATAGCAGAGATGTGTATGATGTACATGGGCGGCGTATTGGAGAAGTAGGTGAGGGCAATCGGAAGGACATTCGTAACGCTGTTGAAGCTGCTCATGCCGCACGGAGTTGGTCATCTGGCACAACGCATGCTCGTGCGCAAATTCTTTATTATATAGCGGAGAATTTAGCGAGTCGTGAGGAGGAGTTTGCACGAAGAATTGTGCAACAGACAGGCCGTACTCAGAATGATGCTCTTACGGAGGTACAGGCCACGCTTTCGCGCCTGTTTAGCTATGCTGCTTGGGCTGATAAGTTTGAGGGAGTTGTACACCGACCTCCGATGCGTGGTGTTGTGCTGGCAATGCATGAACCGATGGGCGTAGTTGGTATCGCTTGCCCGGATGTACACCCATTACTAGGGTTTGTCTCGCTCGTCGCTCCCGCGATTGCAATGGGAAACACCGTTGTTGTAGTACCATCGCAACACGCTCCACTAAGCGCGACCGACTGCTATCAAGTGTTTGAAACCTCGGACCTGCCAGCAGGTGTTGTTAATATTGTTACGGGTGAGCGCGATGCCTTGAGCCAAGTACTTGCAGAACACGATGATGTCGATACAATGTGGTACTTTGGCTCTGCTCTGGGGGCGAAGGCTGTTGAACTTGCGTCGGCAGGCAATATGAAGCGTACTTGGGTTAGCAATGGTCATGAGCGTGATTGGCTTCATGCAGCACAGGGAGAAGGACAAGAATTTCTACGCGAGGCAACACAGGTGAAGAACATCTGGGTGCCTTATGGCGAATAGGTTTCGTAGGGACCGATTTATCGTGTCCCTTTGGCAATTGAGACGCCAAAGGGACGCGATAAATCGGTCCCTACAACCATGTAGAGAAGCACTAGCTCTATATTGTTTCGTACGCTGTATGTTACACGTCCGTACGCGCTTGTCTTCTTTGTGCCACATACATCAAAATGTAGCCAGTTTCGAGGATAGAAGAAATTTCTATTCCGAAGGCACGCGTTTTGAGACGTGTTCGAGAAAGGACGTTACGGACGGGCCGCATCTCCTGATCCCATACTCCGGCTTCCTGTGCTTCTTGCAAGCGTTCACGGCAACGTGCAACAGATGCTTCTGTAATGCGTCCGTTGTTGAAACTGGCGAGCAACACTTCATAAGGACAGTAATAAGGATGAGCTTCAAGCAGTGGCATAAGAACACAGATTTCACTCGTAGTGAATTGTTGTTCCATGAGCATGCGTGGGTGATCTTGAATGTAGGCGAGATGCGAGAGGGTACCAAGTGAGGTATTTAACGCGAGCATATGTCCTGCTGGTAGTAAACCCTGTAAAGAAAAATGTAAGATTTCCTCATCAGTATCTTGTGTGTAACCAACAGGGGTCTTCACCTTACGAAGGGATACCTTTTGCATAGCGGTGCTCCTTGTCTGCATGGTCTTGCGAAGGGTTAATGTAAGATCTTCGGCTAAGGATCATCTTCTGCTGTTCATCTTTCGATAATGAGTTGTGCCTCCTTTTTACGGTGCATCTCCAAAATTTGGACGTGCTACTTGTGCATCTTTTGGTGCCGCACACGTTTATTGAGATACAGGACTACTCCGTTGTCTTGTACATTGGTTGAATGGAACGGAGTTATGGTGAATAACCACCACAATTGTTTTTCTTTACACACTTTTAATAAATTGTGTGTACATAATAAACATTACCTTATAAAGCGACAAAAATCAATAGCTACAAGACCTATTTGTAAAAAGTAGTAAGAAAAGTAAAAAATAGGGTTATAGTACAAGACATGCGTTTTGTACTATAACCCTATTGCAATTTTTACGAACTATGTTTTAGTTCTATGACCTAGAACTGTAAGGACGCACATAAGCGCGAAAATTGCGGCGAGAATGCCATAAGAGGCTGTTTTCTCTATTTGTATTTTGATAGGTGTGCGCGTCTTTTGTACCTCTGCTGGTTCGTCGTCTGTGTGTGCTATAGGGTCCTTCATAAGAAAATAGATAACGGGTATCAATAAGACAAAGAATACGACCACGAGGCCATAGACGAGTAAAGTTTCCATAAGAGTATCCTCCTGACGGATGGCTAGAAGGAAAAATGTATTAAGTGTCTTCTCTATTGTAAAACACGAATTACGATAGAGGAAAGACGCATCGTAGCCGACCTATATAGCAAAATTGGCGAGACGAGTGATACATGGTACAATCAGGTACAACAATTCCACAGAGCAAGGAGTGTCAAGCATGGAGACATCGGAGTCTGACAGCAACCCCATTGTTATTCTTAATCCCACAGCTAATCGTGGAAACATGAACGTTTATCGTGCCCTCATTCGTAGCCGTCTTAGCGGTGAGCAAGGAACGCAGCCAACCGAGTATGTTGAGACAACACGAGCGGGCGAGGCTCAGGAACGCGCTATGCTTGCCGCGAAAGAAGGTCGGCCCGTTATCATCGTTGGTGGTGATGGTTCATTGCATGAAGCTGTGAATGGTATTCTTTCATCGGGAAGGCGGGTACCCCTGGGTGTTGTTCCTGCTGGTTCGGGTAATGACTATGCGTGGAACACACTGAAACTTCCCCGCGATCCAGCTGCCGTTGTCGAGCGAGCATTCAATGGACAACTTGTTGACTCCGATGCAGGCATTGTCAATGGAAGATACTTCGCTAATTCGTTCAGCGTGGGGCTAGATGCCGATATCGCGGTAACTGCAAGCTGGTTAAAAAAGTATCCATTCATGAGCGGTGAGCGTCTTTACTATACCTCAACTGTACGGCAGCTTTTGTTCGGCTACAATAAATGCCCGTGGCTAACATTTGATCTTGACGCCGAGACTGCTCAAGCTCAGCAGAACAAGACACAGACACATTATGTATTGATGGCTGTAACAAATGGTCCAACCTATGGTGCTGGTTTTCGCATCAATCCTACCGCTGATCATACTGATGGTCTTTTTGACATATGTACAATTAGTTTCACACCCCTACTTCGTGCTTTGAGCCTCCTTCCTCTTGTACAAAAAGGCGAACATTCCAATCTCCCCGAAGTAACATTTTATCGTGCGAAAACGGTGCATATAGACAGTCGCTTTCCAATTCATATTCAGATGGATGGTGAGACGAGTAGCGCAACGAGTTTTGATGCTAAGATACTGCCAGGAGCACTATGGGTACGAGTATAGATAAGAAAGCAACGAGTACAGGTGCGGTCGGGCGCATCACTTACGCTCTTGTTTGGCTACTTGCGTGGATATTCATGCATATCGTCTGTCACTATCGTGTAGAGGGTAAAGAGCATATAAAGCAAATTGCAGCATCTCAACCTCTGTTAATTGTCTCGAACCATTTAAGTTGGTATGATCCATTACTGCTCGGTCTCGTATTTCCACGTCGAGTCTGGTTTTTTACAAAGGCTGAGGCGTTTCGCTGGCCTATTGCTGGCTGGCTAATTCGTAGTACTCAACAGATTGCGGTGCATCGTGGCGAGGGAGATCGCGTTGCTCTCGAACGTGCTGTTGTTTATCTTCGTGAGAACAAGGCTCTTGTCGTTTTTCCCGAAGGCACTGTCGAGCGTCAGGAACAAATGATTACTGCGCACCCAGGGGTAGCTGTCATCGCAGTACGTGCAAACGCACTGGTTGTACCAGTTGCACTAACTGGAACAAGGTGTATTCTACGTTCTCACGGTGGTTGGCGTCCATCAGTATATATAAGAATAGGGATGCCATATATGCCTGCACTGTCAGAAGGTACACCGCGAAAAGCTGGTATGCAAGTCCTGACTGATGAGATGATGAATAAAATTGCGGGAATGTTGCCTGAGGAGCAACGAGGCGTATATCGTTAAACTTATGACTTGCTCACCTTTGCCACAAATGCTGATGGACAAAGATGTGTCAGAGTACATTGTTCGCAAAGTGGTTTTCGCGCATCACAGATCGAGCGACCATGAAAGATCAGCAAGTGCGAAATGTTGAGCCACTCTTGCTCTGGAATGATGCGCATGAGGTCCTGTTCAACCTTTACCGCATCATCGTTTTTTGTCCATCCTAGGCGGCGTGAAAGACGACCAACGTGTGTATCAACAACAACACCCACCTCGATACCAAAGGCATAACCAAGTACAACATTCGCTGTTTTACGTGCTACACCCGCAAGGCTCAATAGTTCTGGCATAGTATGTGGTACCTCACCGTCAAACTCGGTGATGATGCGTTGCGCAGTTGTACGAATATTTTTGGCTTTATTATGATAAAAGCCTGTCGAGCGGATGTCTTGCTCTAGCTCTTCCTGGCTCACTGTCGCAAAATCTTCGACGGTGCGGTACTTTTGAAAGAGCTTTTCCGTGACGATATTCACGCGTACATCGGTACATTGTGCCGAAAGTTGTGTGGCAATAAGTAACTCCAATGGATTCGAGAAGTTCAGCGAACAGGCGGCGTCGGGATAGAGCTTGTGTAGCTCTGTAATAATTACGTTTACCTGCTCGGCTGAGCCTGGTTCTGGTCCTGCATAAATAACCGCTTCTCGTTCCATAACTCTTTTTGCTGCTTTCTAAAATTCTACTTCCTGTACCCTGGCGATTATGACAGGCTTTGGTGGAGGATGTCAAGTATGAGTCATGTGTTTTTCCAGTTCTACAATTCAAGCGGCAGCTTTTGCAGTACTGCTCGTTCCTGTTTGCGTGCTGAGTGTACAAAATCGACTTTGAGAACAATCGGTTGTGGATAGTTGCCAAACTGTTCCCCAAATATGTTTATTCCTCCCACGTTTTGTGCGTCTTGCTTCACGCCGATGCGTACCTCGATAAACGGCTTTTCACTCAGCCGTAAGTCTTGAATCCGCACCGAACTCATTACCCTACCATCAATGTAACTACCATCCTGTGCGACTGACCACCGCTTAAGCAACCCATATTGGCTGTCCTTTGTCTCCCACCACTGTGGAGTGAGTAAGCCGCGTTCGCCCCCGAAGTCGGCTGGGCTTGTCCATGTACCAATTTCGACGCTATTTACCCACATAGTAATATCGGAAGGCCAATCCAGATGATGCAGGGGTGCTTCTGAGCATATCTCTGCACTTACATCGAGCCGTGTTGGTTGTGCGCCTGATGGAAGATGGTTGGGAAAGCGATAGGAAATGTAGCCGTAACGGAACCAAAGCAGTTGCGCAAAAACGTGCATTGGCTCATAAAATGTTGCCGATGTATCTAACAAACCAATCAGCCCTGACTCTGTTGTTAAGCCACATGTTGGATGAACATCAAAATCGTAGTATTGTCCAATTGGCATAGGAACGCTAAATGAATTATGTTCATTGACATCATTGTCTTCTAAGTGAATGTGAATGCTATCGTAGGTACGTGCGCAAAGCTTTTGCAAGCCGTGAGTGGCTGGGATGATTTCAGTACGAATCAGTTCTGCTTTCTCCAAAATTTGGATATGCGTTGTTGCCGATGATGGTGCGATTTGAAGCGCAACCGCAATATCGTTGACATTCACTGGTCGATCTCTCAAATAGTCAAGAATCGCTAGCCGAGTTTCAGAACTAAGAGCTTTTAATAATGTGAGAGCTTTTTCGCTATCGTTACTAAGATCAAGAAATAACACTTTTCCCGCCATACAGTCACATCTCACTTATATACTATGCAATGCACATGCATCTTAAAAAGACACGAGGAGCTTTCCTTCGTGATTTAACGAACCAATACGAGATAGTATAAAGGATGAACAAATAAAAAGTCAATTGTTGCTGAGCATTCTCTATTTCGTGTGAATTTTTATCTATATACGTCGTAGTATTATGTGAGTTCGTATGTATCATCAAAAATTTCTCTAGTAACGCATTTTTACCTCCACGTCCACTTGACAATTCAGCGTCTTATAATTTATATTTACCCTAACCAGTTAGGGTAAATGCAAAATAAAGAGTGTTAGTGAGCAAATTACTTTAGTGAAAGATGTAGTATTTCTTAGAAAACAGCATTTTCTGACCGAGATACTTGACATTCTTGTGTTTATTCACTACACTATGTTTATTCAGTTAGGAACTTAACGAAACAAATGTGTGAAGCGTCTCCTTTTTTGAAGCAAACATCCGTTACATTCACATTCACTGTGAAATAAAACTTACTCCATATGCATAGAGAGCTACAAATATACGTAGCATTCGCACGTGCTCCTGTTGTGACGCAAGTACGCGAAGCAATCAGGAAATTGTATGTATGCAGTATTTCGCGTAGGTTGAGAAGACAAGCGAAAGGAGGATATTGACCGACATACACAAGTAGCTATCATCGCCCCAAGTAGGATTACTTGTTTCCCGAACAAATGTAATGTTGCGTTTGTCGAGCTGCGCGAAATGGTTTCGCGTCCTGTAATTTTTCCACGGAGGGTATTTTACTATGAAGCTTACTAGGTTCTTCAATCTAAACATAGCTGCGCTCTTCATCATTATGCTTGGTGGCCTGCTCCTTACTGCGTGTGGTGGTACCAGTACTACTGGTGGTGGCAGTACTGGTAGTACTGGCGGTGGTAGTACTGGTAGTGGTGCTACTTCGTGTGGCTCTCCTCCAAAGTTGACCAAGGCCACTGGTCTCAAGGTTGGTTTTTCGCAAAACATCAGTAATAGCCCTTGGCGTTTAGCTGAGAACAAGAGTATGTCCGATGCAGCTAAGTCAGCAGGCGATACACTTGTAATGACTGATGCGGGTGGTCAAGACTCCAAACAGGTATCAGACATCCAGTCTCTGATCTCTCAAAAGGTTGATGTTTTAGTCATTGCTCCTTTGACCGAAACAGGTGAAGTCTCTGCTATCTTGGCAGCTAAAAAGGCTTGTATCCCCGTCTTTCTTGTTGATCGTGACGCTGATCATTCACTGGCAAAACCCGGTCAAGATTACGTTACCTTCGTTGGTTCTGACTTTATCAAGCAAGCTCAACTTGTTGCGGCTGCTATGATTAAGGCCACGAATGGTAAGGCTAAGATCATTGAGTTGGAAGGCACCTCTGGTGCTACTCCTGCGATCCTGCGTAAAAAGGGTTTCGACGATGCAATTAAGAGCCAACCCGGTATGCAAATCGTTGCATCTCAAGATGCGAACTTTGACCGTGATACAGCTCGTCAGAAGATGCAGACGCTTCTCCAGGCACATCCTGATGTGACTGCTGTTTATTGTGCAAATGATGAAGAGTGTCAGGGAGCAATTACAGCATTGAAATCTGCTGGTAAGGTGCCAGGTAAAGATGTGCTTGTAGGCTCGATTGATGGTGAGACTGCTGGTCTACAGTCGATCATCGCCGGTGAGCAACTCGTCTCAGTTACTTCCAATCCACGTTTGGGTGCACTCACCTTTCAAGCCATGTCTGACTATGCTGGTGGCAAGTCGGTGCCTACCTGGGTCGTTCAACCGGATAAGACATATACAAAGGACAATGCTCAGGCAAACCTCGTGAACGGTTTTTAAAGGAACCAGTGTCAGGCAATGTCCGATTTCAGACGGTCAGAAGTGTCGAAAGGCACCTCTGACCTTCAAGTATGTTGAAAGGGGTTCTGGATGTCTCAAACCAGCCCATTGCTCCAGATAGAGCACGTGAAAAAAAGCTTCCCCGGTGTACAAGCTCTAGTAGATGCCAACCTGACCATTCAACGGAGTGAAATTCATGCACTGGTTGGACAGAACGGTGCTGGCAAATCCACGTTGATTAAGGTTCTTACAGGAGCATATCATCGGGATAGCGGCAATATTAGCTTTGATGGAAATCCAATCGACTTTAATTCTCCTCAACAAGCGCAAAATAATGGAATCAGTACTATTTATCAAGAAATTAATCTGATTCCATTTCGGTCAGTCGCCGAAAATATTTTCCTGGGACGTGAGCCACGTCGCTTCGGCTTTATTGACTGGTCTAAGATTAATGCTGAGAGTAGCAAACTGCTTGAACGTATCTCGATTTCGATTGATGTACGTAAGCCATTGAGGACCTATAACATCGCTATTCAGCAGATGGTAGCAATTGCAAGGGCCGTGTCGTTTAAAAGCAAACTTGTTGTTATGGATGAACCAACCTCTTCGCTCAACGATCAAGAGGTACACGTACTTTTCTCAATTATTCGTCAGTTGAAGTCAGATGGCGTTTCTGTCGTATTCGTCGGGCATCGTCTTGATGAGCTATTCGAGATTTGTGATCGTGTAACAATAATGCGCGATGGTCGTACCGTTGATGCGCGAGACATGAACAAGATTACACGTGTGGAGTTGGTGGCGACGATGCTTGGTAAAGAGCGAGGTGAGGTACAACGCAGTGGTCAGACAAGTTTTGATGCTAATAAACATCATGCCCAGGATAAAACTCTACTGGAAGCTCACGATCTACGCTATGGTCATAAATTGCGTGATGCAAGCTTGAAGTTGCAGTCGGGAGAGATTGTTGGTTTAGCTGGCTTGCTTGGCTCTGGTCGTAGTGAGTTTGCACGTGCTATTTTTGGTGCAGACAAACTTGAGGGTGGTCAAGTCGATGTTTTGGGCAAACCCGTCCATTTCAGTTCGCCACGTGATGCAATTCGCTCTCATATTGGTTTTTGCTCTGAGGACCGTAAAGCAGAAGGTATTATTCCACATCTTTCAGTCCGCGACAATCTCACTCTGGCTGCTTTACCACTTTTCTCGCGTTATGGAGTTGTATCACGTTCAAAGCAACGTCAGATTGTCGATCAGTTTATTCGACGCATGGGTATCAAGACATCAGGACCAGAGCAAAAAATCCGTGAACTCTCTGGTGGAAATCAGCAAAAGGTGCTGCTGGCACGTTGGCTCTGTTTGAATCCACAGGTCTTGATTTTAGATGAACCTACACGTGGTATCGATGTAGGTGCTCGTGCTGAAATCCAGAGCATCATTGAAGAGCTAGCCGGAGATGGCGTGGGTGTCGTGATGATTTCATCAGACTTAGAAGAATTAACCGAAGGCAGTGATCGTATCGTGGTGTTGCGTGATGGCAAAACGGTGTCCGATATTCCCCATGAGCAGATCAGCCAGGACGCGGTAATGGTCGCAATGGCGCAAGGTACTGATGAAGAGGCATTAGGTGAATTTGATCCAGGTAAAAGTCCGGTACAACTCACAAAATTAGATAGCACTGGCGAGGTGTCTGATGGCAAAGATTAACGACGATATTGCAACTTCTCCTCCCGCTCCAGTAGAGGTACGACAATCGTTTACTTTTGGTCGCTTGCGTGCATATGGGCAGACATACGGAACGTTTGGTGCGTTGATCCTGCTCATTATCTTTAATATTTTTGTTACACCTCACTTCCTCTCTACGGAGACGCTTACTAACAACCTGTATCAAGTAGCTGAGACGGTAATTTTGGCTATGGGCATGACGCTAGTGATTGCAACAGGCGGTATTGATCTTTCGGTGGGTTCGGTGATGTCAATTGCAGGTTCCATAGCTGCGCTTATCGTTGTCGGCAGAATTTTCTCTTTAACTGGGCCTATTTCCTACGTTGTAGCGATTTTTACCGCGATTCTTATTGCTGCACTCTGTGGCCTCTTTAACGGTATACTGGTGACAGTCTTCCGCATTCAACCAATTGTAGCGACACTCATTCTCTACATTGCCGGGCGTGGTATTGCCGAGGTCTTAGTGAATGGTGTGGTTGATTTCTCAAATCCCACGTTTCGGTTCATTGGTACGGGCACAGTCCTGGGTATTCCTTTCCAAGTAGCTATCATGGTGGTTATCGTCATCTTTTTCATTTGGCTTGTACGCAGTACTATCTTTGGGCGTCAGGTTGTGGCGACAGGTGGTAACGAGCCTGCTGCCCGCCTCGCTGGTATTCCAGTAGCGCGTGTAAAATTAGCTGTTTACATTATTCTAGGCTTTTTAGCAGGCATAGCTGGCGTGTTCTACATCTCGAATAATTCTTCCGCGGACCCAGGTGGAATCGGTTTGGGCATGGAACTGAATGCTATCGCTGCCGTTGCGGTTGGCGGTTCTTCTCTGTTAGGTGGACAAGCTAACATTGTTGGGACTTTTATCGGTGCAGTGTTTATCCAACTGCTGACCTCTACCTTGACCGCTAATAACGTGTCAGCCGATATTTCCAGAGTTGTAGAAGCCCTTCTCATTATTCTCGCTGTCTATTTACAGACGCAACGTAAATCTTCATAGGAGAGAAATTCGGTATGGAACAAGCCTCTACACCTAGAACTAGACGCTCGATACAAGCGAATACCATTTGGCCGGTAGTTGGAAATATTGTCCGACGGCAAGGCGCGTTGATTGCTCTCATCCTGGTTTTAGTGGTTAGCTCGATCAGCTTCAACGGTTTCCTGACACAATACAATATCCTAGATAACGTTTTTGTCTCTAATGTCCCAATCGGCCTGATCGCGCTCGGTATGACTTTTGTGATTATTACTGGTGGAATCGACCTTTCGGTAGGTTCAACAATTGCACTTTCCTCGGTCGTGGTGGCCCTTACAAGTCACAATGGGATGTTGCCCGCAATTCTTGCTGCTGTTCTCACGGGACTGGCTGTAGGACTCTTCAATGGATTTGTCATTACGCAGATGCACGTTCCTCCATTTGTTGCTACTTTGGCAACGCTTCTAGGTGTGCGTGGCTTAGCCCTGTATTTTTCAAATGAGCATAACGTTACGGTTACTAACAGCGATCTATTGGGTTTTGGAAATGGTGATGTTTTTGGTATTCCTAACCCTGTGATTGTGTTGATCGTGGCCTTTATAATTGGGATCATCGTCCTCAATTACTCACGTTTTGCGCGCCATCTACTGGCTATTGGTGGCAATGAAGAGGCGGCACGTTTGCTGGGTATTCGTGTCAATGTTACGCTACTAGGAGCTTATGCCCTCAGTGGTACATTGGCAGGACTTGCAGGAGTGTTTACAGCTATCCAAACGTTTACGGGTTCTGGCAATCTAGCAGTTGGCTATGAATTGTCTGCAATTGCAGCCGTTGTTGTCGGGGGTACGCTGATCTCTGGTGGTGAGGGATCAGTCTTTGGGACCTTTATCGGTGTACTGCTACTGGGCTTTATCCTGAACATTCTGAACTTCCTGAGCGGTGCTGGTATAACATTGAGTCCATTCTGGCAAGATGTTGTGCGTGGTGCCTTCCTATTAGTCGTTATCCTCCTCCAAAGTAGGTTGGCAAACAAGAAACTTGAAAGAAGTTAAGCTTTAGGAAAAGAGACGCACCGTGATTATCACCGATGTTACGACCATCAAGCTTCGTTTTCCTATGACGGTTGCTATGGCTGATGCTATTCATTATATGCCGGAACGCCCAACGCTCCTGGTACAAGTACACACGGATGAGGGTATTGTTGGGTTAGGTGAGGCCGCAACGTACGGAGGCTTTTTAGAAAGTACAGAGGCACTCATTCTAGGGGAGTTGCGTCGCACAATAGTTGGTCTGGACCCCTTTAGAGTTGAGCGATTATGGCAAATGATGGCGATGCGAGCGCAACAGCGTGGGCGGCGTGGTATGCTCATGATGGCGATAAGTGGCATTGATATTGCGCTTTGGGATATCATCGGGCAAGCTACTCATACACCTCTTTATCGCTTGCTTGGTGGTTATCGTGACAGACTTCAGGCATATGCTTCCGCAGGCTTCTATGCACAGGACAAAGACATACATGCATTAGCGGAGGAAGTCGGTGGCTACGCTGAACGCGGTTTCGGTTGCGTGAAAATCAAAGTCGGACGCCAACCTACTGCTCTTTTGAATCCACTCGCAGATATGCCTGCTCCTGAGTATGCTACCGTCACATTTGAAGAAGATGTCGCGCGTGTGGAGGCAGCTCGAAAAGCTATTGGACCGAACGTCAAACTTGCTATCGACGCAAACAATGCATGGACTCCTTCGTTAGCTTTGAAGTTTATGCATGCGGTTGAAGATCAAGATATCTATTGGCTTGAAGAACCTGTTGCGACCGAGGACCTGAACGGGTCAGCACTGGTGGCGCATCAACTTACCACACCTGTAGCAGGCTATGAGACCGAAACAGGCTTATCAGGATTTCGTGAACTCATCGTGCGGCAGGCTGTCGATATTGTGCAACCAGATGTGATTTGGTCTGGCGGCATCACCGAGTGTCGCAAGATCGCTGCATTCGCACAAGCGTATGGTCTTCCCGTCATTCCACATGTGTTTTCGTCTGCTGTTAGTAGCATCGCAAACATGCACTTTATCGCTGCAATTCCTAACGGGAGTTGGCTTGAGTGGGACCAAAACCCAAATGCTTTACGCTCAGACCTCTTTGAAGAGCCACTTACACTTGACGAGAAAGGTTTTGTACGATTACCAGAGCGACCAGGGTTAGGTGTGAAGCTCAAGCAGGAGACGATTGACCGTTACCATATCGAACAACATACTTCGTAGGGCGAATGATCATGTAGTGCGATTACATAAGGTTATATCTATTCAAGGAGACTTTTTTCATGAAACTAGAAGGCAAAGTTGCCATTGTCACTGGCGGAGCGCAGGGTATGGGACGTGCCATCGCACTGCGTTATGCACAGGAAGGTGCCAAAGTTGTCATCGGCGATCTGAAACACACGGATGCTCAAAATGTGGTGGAAGAGATTTCCAGCAAGAATGGGAAGGCGATAGCGGTCGGCGTTGACGTGCGCAACCAGGAACAGGTACAAGCATTGATCGAGGTAGCAGTACACGAGTTTGGGGGACTCGATATTTTGGTGAATAACGCAGGTGTTGGCAAGATTATTCCTTTCCTGGAAACCACAGAGCAGGACTGGAATTTCATGTTCGATATTAACTGCAAGGGCCTCCTCTGGTGTAGTCAGGCGGCTGCGCGTATCATGATTCAACAGGGGCGTGGCGGGAAAATTATTAATCTCGCCTCGCAAGCTGGACGGCGCGGTGAGGCATATGTGCTTGCGTATTGTGCGAGTAAGGCGTGTGTGATTAGTATGACACAATCCATTGCCCTCGCACTAGCGGAGCATAAGATTACTGTCAATGCTATTGCCCCAGGAGTTGTCAATACCCCATTTTGGGAAGAGGTTGACAAGCAATTTGCAAAGATATCAAATCTACCCGTTGGTGAACCAAAGCGTCGCGCTGTCGCATCCATTCCGCTTGGTCGCATTGAGCAGCCAGATGATGTTGCAAATGTCGCTGCATTTCTCGCGTCAAGTGACGCGGACTATATTACTCAGCAATGCATCAATGTTGATGGTGGCAACTGGCCTAGTTAAAAGGAATGTTTTATGAAACTCGCGCAACGCATAGCAGTTATTACTGGTGCAGGGTCTGGCATTGGTCAAGCGATGGCACTGCTTTTTGCTCGTGAGGGAGCGCAGTTGCTGATCGCGGATATAAATGAGGAGGCAGCGCAAGAAACGGCGAGTAGAGTTGCTACGGCTGGTGGAATCTGTACAGCTAGACGTGTTGATGTATCGCAACCTGAGCAGGTACGATATATGATTGAGCAGGCACAACATGTCTATGGTCACCTGGATATTTTGTGTAATAATGCTGGAATTGGCTCGACAACGGACGTGGTTGCGTGTGAGCCAGACGAATGGGATCACGTGATGACCGTGAACGTAAAAAGTGTGTATCTTGGGTGTAAGTATGCCATTCCTCTCATGATCGCTCAAGGGAGTGGTGTGATTATTAACACCGCCTCTATCGCGGGTATGGTTGGTCTGGTCAAGCGGGCTGCATATAGTGCCAGTAAGGGAGCGGTTATTGCTTTGACACGCCAAGTCGCTATTGAATATGTTGAGCAGGGCATTCGTGTGAATTGTTTGTGTCCGGGCACGGTTGACTCGCCGTGGGTTGGGCGCTTACTGAATCAAGCTGATAATCCAACCACAGAACGTGCGGCGTTAGTTGCGCGTCAACCAATGGGCCGTCTTGGTACGCCAGAAGAGGTAGCAGCAGCAGCCTTGTATCTTGCCTCAGATGATGCTGCATTTATTACAGGTACAGGGCTAATCATTGATGGTGGATTGACCGCACGCTAGAGAATGAGAAAGAAGGCTCGCATGTCAACGCAGACAACATTACATAACTATCAGATGCGTATTGGTGGACAATGGCGTGATGCGACAGGTGGACAGACGCGACCTGTTCTCAATCCTGCGACAGGAGAAGCATTCGCTGAGGTACCAGAGGGGACGCGTGAGGATGCCCATGCGGCCCTTGAAGCAGCAGCAATTGCTCAGCCTGCATGGGCAGCACTTGCGGGAGTACAACGAGCTACATATATCAAGCGTATTGCAGCCCTTATTCGTGAGGATGCAGATCGGCTGGCGCGCTTAGTTGTACAGGAGCAGGGCAAGCCATTATTTGAGGCACAGGGTGAAATTGGTGGAACCGCTGAGTTTTTTGATTACTTCGCCACATTTGCTCGTGCCGCTACTGGCGAGATTATCGCTTCGGATAGCCCTAATGAAGATATCTGGATTCGTAGTGTGCCCTATGGTGTAGTGGTCGGCATCATTCCCTGGAATTATCCGGCGGCCCTATTCGCGCGAAAAGTGGCTCCCGCTTTGATGGCTGGTAACACTATCGTTATCAAGCCTCATGAAGATACACCCCTCAGTGCGCTTGTACTTGCGAAGATTGTTGAAGCGGCAGGCGTCCCAGCGGGTGTTGTCAATGTTGTGACTGGTGCTGGCACAGTTGTAGGTGATGCGCTTGTGCGTGATGATATTACACAACTCGTTACCGTGACTGGTTCAGTGCGTGCTGGTCGGCAAATTCTTGAAGCGGCGGCACGCAATATTACGGTAGTATCGCTCGAACTAGGCGGCAAGGCTCCCTTTATCGTGATGGATGACGCGGAGATGGATGCGGCTGTTCGCAATGCGATTACAGCACGTTTTATGAACTGTGGTCAAGTGTGTACCTGTAACGAACGTACATATGTACATCGACGCGTGTTTGACCAATTTCTCGAACGCTATGTTGCTATGGCGGGCAAACTACGTATCGGCGATCCGATGCAACCAGGAACCGAGTTGGGACCAAAGATTAATCAGATTGAGCTTGAGAAGATTGAGCGTATGGTGGGACGCGCTCAAGAGCAAGGTGCTCACCTCATTATGGGAGGCAAGCGTCCAGAGGGTGAGCAGTTCCAAAAAGGTTTCTGGTATGAGCCAACGGTGCTCACGCATGTTCGTAACGACATGGATATTATGCAGCAGGAGGTTTTTGGTCCAATCACTCCAATTATGCCCTTCGATGATTTTGAGGAGGCTATCGCACTTGCCAACGATACCCGCTATGGACTTACTGCCTATCTCTTCACAAAAGACATTCAGCGTATGATGCGAGCCGTACAAGCGGTGCGCTTCGGTGAAATTTACATCAACAAGATCGGACCAGAGCAATTGCAAGGCTTTCACACTGGCTATGGTTTAAGTGGTCAAGGCGGTGATGATGGCGCACATGGCTTTGACCACTACCTGCGTAAAAAGACTGTGTACGTCAATTATGGAGATACACCAGCTGCAAACCTCATGCCATATCCAAACTAGTTTGTAGCCAGTTGTACTTACACGGCGTGAACATGATCTGCTACATATGGAACGGTAAATGGGCCATCAGGCAAAATAGCGATGCGCGCGGTTGAGCCGCCGAATTGCTGTAGTACAGAGTCGATTGTATGCTGTAGGTTTGGGGCGGGAGTAAGCTTTGCCATACGTACAACTTCGTCGGGTAGAGATGAATGCAGATATACCTCGGCTTCTAGTTGTACGATAGCTTGCTTTTGGACCTGCCACTGGTCGTGCATAGAAAAGGTAGGGCTGTTAATCAAGTCGAGTAGAGCTTGTGGAGAGTCGCGCATCTGAAGTAGTGTTTTGTAGTTCCCGTGATCTGGCAGACCGTCACGACACTCAGCTACAGTGATGATCGCACCACCTTTGCGTACAATTTGTGCTGCAGCCGTCATACCCTTAACTGTTTGATAGAGATTCTGATCGAGCGGATAGCCACCATTACTTGTGATGACGATATCAAAGAGTTCATCGACCGCTTGCGTTGCTGATTGTGCGACATCAGCACAACCTATAGCATGTGCTTGGAGGTAGTCTCCAGCATAAACACCCATGATACGCTTCTTCTGGTCGAGTGTGACATTCACCATAAACTCAGGAGGGCATGTGCTTACGCACTCTTGAATACCTTGCTGGACAGGATTGCCTTCCAGTACAGCCCATGTAGAGCGTGGATGCCCAATAAGAGAAGCGTTATGTAGTGCCTGAATTGTTTGGATGCCACCAAGTCCAGGAATAATGCCTTTTGCGCCACCAGAAAAGCCAGCAAAGAAGTGCGGTTCTATGAAGCCTGTTACAATACGAAAGTCGGCCTCTATATAGCGACGATTGACCCATACAGGGACATTTGAAGCTGTTTCCCCTAAATGTACGAGAGTGCTGGCATCGAATGCATCGTGATTGACAACTTCGACTGTATCAACAACGTCCTGCCCTAGCATCTGTGTAAGCTCTTCGTGTGTATTGCCTCGATGTGAGCCTGTACCGTTAAGAATGACAATTTGGGAGCGTGGTACGTAAGAAAGTGTTTCAAGAAGCCAAGGTATAATACGTTCGTTTGGAGTTGGTCGTGTGATATCAGAAATCACGATAGCGATGGTGTTTTGTGGCTTGACACGCTCTACAAGTGGTGCACTTGCTATAGGAGCATGAAGTGCGGATTGAAATACAGCGCGTTCATCTGCGATTGCCGGACTATAATGAGGATGTATCACCATCGTAGTTTCCGGTAGCTCTACCAGCAGATTAGCACTACCATAGGGAATGAAAATGCTTTTCATATGGAGCCTCATCTTTGCATGCAATGAGTTTTGTATACACAGATCATATAGTATGTCTTGAGTATAGATGGCTTACGTGCAATTTGCAAGGTGCGAAAAAGGTGGTGAAAGCACGTAGAGAAGATATGGACAATGAGGAAAGTGTTTTCTTAACCGTGCAATGAGGAGTAGATTTCTTATTCTGCATAGTTGACAGATTGGCAGTAGCAAAGTACAATAGAACTGCTGAAAAAGGCAGGTCGGTACGGTAAGCCCGATCACCTCTCAAATTCCTACGAGAGCATACTGTTCGACGCGTAAGCGGCAGGACCCACAGCATAATCAAGACCGTATGACGTCTTGAATTTATGGAGGTCCTAGTGCTCATAGTTTGCGCGTCTGCTTTTCTCTCTTTTTTATCCTCATCATGTGTGGTTTGCGATCAAAAGCAGCATTGCAACGTTGTGCACTCTTATGAGTACGCAAGGAACTCCTCTCAACAATGGAAGAGAAAACTAATGCAACAAACTCCACAATTGGTCAAAGTTGTGACCACGAATGAGCGCAAAACGACCGAGGTCTTTTATGTGCGAACCGATCTCATTATGCGTAGTGAGGATACTGGCGGAACCTATTCCTCGTATGAGATCATTGCACAGCCAGGACGCGGAGCGAAAACGCACATCCATAGCCATGAGGACGAGGCTCTCTATGTCATTGAAGGACTGTTTCAAGTTCGTTGTGGCGAGAAGGAATATACTCTAGGTGCCGGAGATTCTATCTCAATGCCAAAGGGCTTGCCTCATATGTTCACGAATATTGGTCAAACGACTGGTCGTTTGCTCGGTATTGCAACACCAGCTGGACTTGAAGGTTTCTTTGAGGATATCGATGCCCTTGTCAAAGCCAAACAAGTAGCAGTGACGCGCGAGGAATTTACCGCAGTTTGTGACAAATATGGCAGTGAGTTTCTTCATCAGTCATGAGAAAGTCTTAGTTCAGATTGAGGCGTAAGTGAGCCGTTAAAAAAGAAAGAAGGAAAACAAGTATGAATTCTTCATCAGAAGAGATACAGCATCAGCTTTCAATGGAAGGTTTGACCATGAGAGTAAAGGATGTAGAACGTTCCCTGGAATTTTATATGAAACTTCCAGGTGCTGAAATTATTACTCATCATAAAGGTGTGTTCGCCCTTATTCGCATTGGTGCCGGACGCCTGGGACTGCAACAAATGCCGTCCGCTCCCCTTTTCCATATCGAATTCGAGACAACAGAGGACCTGGATACCCTCGCTCAACAGTTTCGAGCCGCCGGAATGGAGTATGTGAAGAAACCGGCACAGAAAAGCTGGGGTGAGGTTGACTTCACGGTGCGAGACCCCGATGGGAATCTACTGGAATTTGATACAACTGGGCAGGTAAAGGCTTGGGAAGAATAATGTTGTACCTTCCGGCCCGTTAACAACAGAACATAGTAGGCTGCCGTACAGCAACAAGTGCAATCATAAACAGAAAGAAACATATTCTGTTTATGATTGCACTTGTCGCAAATACCTGTTTGTACTATATAGATAGAACTTTTACTTCCTAATCAACTCGACCACTGGAATCTTGCGCGTAGTTGCCCTCTCGTACTCAGCAAAACGTGATGATACTGCCGCTTGCTTGGCGTACATCCTCGCTCTTTCCTCTTCTGCTAACACGACGCCAGTCGCAGGAAATTTCTCCGTTCCTATCTCGATAGTGACTTCTGGATGTGCGAGAATGTTGTAATACCAGTCGGGGTTGCTTGACGCACCCGCCTTGGTTGCGAAAATGAAAAGACGCTCATTCTCACGATAATAGACCAACGGACTTGTTCGCGGTTGCCCGCTTTTGGCACCAGTTGTTTCGAGCAAAAGCAGAGGTGTACCCGCCATCGGCCCACTCACATCCCCCTTGTTGGCGTGAAATTCATCAATAATCTGTCGATTCCACTCATTCTGATCCTTCCAATTAATCTGACCGTACCCATCGTTGCTACCTTGTGTCATTGTTTCTCTTTCTTTCCACAGCAGTAAAATAAACTTTTTCACACGAATACACACTCTTATTATAGTAGTATACCAGCGGCTGCAGTCGTCACCTATAGATGCTCAAATTCCTCGGACTCGGTTGATGATTACCCCCGCCGTTGACCGATCTACGGATGCGCCACGCCAAGCCACGTGCTGGTCGGGTCGCACAAGGAGAAGTGGGGCATCGTAGACCTCCTCCAGTGTCTCACCGCGCAGCTCGATTACAGTCAGTGGCACTCCACTGACCGCAGCCGACTCGATGAATGGAGTCGCATCGGCGTCGTCGCGGAGTCGAAGGAGCGATAACCCATTCCCCAGTCGATCATAGAGTGATGCCCCATCGGGCAGCCATATGTGCGGCAGCCTCGATCCCGGTCGAGCCGTTGGCACATAATTCTGGCCTTCGGGAAAAAACGGTGTGCCGTCATTAACGATTACTGGTGAGGCATCGTACTGGTAGCCCAGAACGAGTCCCAGACTATGAAACTCTCTGTCTTTCGCAACTTGGATCGTCTGAGCGGCTGCCCGCCGCGCTTGTTCGCCAATGAGTCCTGAGGCTTCCATCTCTTGATTGCCGAGTTCAGGGGCAAGTACACTCATATTTGCCGTGGCCTCCCTGATGGTTCGCTCTGCGATTGGTCGCCGCTCGGCCTCATAGCTTGCGAGTAGACCATCTCCGCCCCAGCCGTCAATTACTGCTGCTAGCTTCCAGCCAATATTTACGGCATCGCCGATGCCGGTATTAAAGCCATGTCCGCCCCACGGCGGGTTCAGATGCGCAGCATCACCTGCGAGGAAGACCCGCCCGTTCCGGTAGCGATCCGCCAGTAGCATGCGTGCGATCCAGGGATCTGTTCCCAGGACCTCGGCGTCGATCTCCGCCCCGGCGAGACCTTGTATCAAGGCATGCGGGTTCGCCTGACCGACCTCGGCAGGCACACCATTTGCAATGATCCACCACCGATCTTCCAGGTCCATACGGCCTAGTACCCCAGGATTGGCTGGGTTGAGGACCCAGTACTGGACTGCCGGGCCATGAGGTTGCCGTTTGGCTAATTCAGGTGCACGAAAGACGATACCAAAGTTTGGACGCTGATCCGAGGTTCCCACATAACGGATGCCAATTGCTGCACGAACGGCACTTCTACCGCCATCGCAGCCCAAGACGTAGGACGCTTTGACCTGCCTCTGCTCGCCTCGCTCGTTGACGATTATCGTCCGTACACCGTCGTCATACTGCTGAAGAGTGTGCAGAGACCAGCCCAAGCAAAGGTGGCATGGCTCCAGATCACTGACTCCCTCCCGCAGTACCTCCTCCACTAGTGGCTGGGCGATCTGCTGACCTGACTCCGCGAACATATCGGTTCGCTGCGTTGAAAGTCCAAGGCAGTTCGTGAAGCGCATCACTTCATGACCGAGCAACGTGGTGCAGAAGACGATCTCCTGTGACCAGCCCACCTTGAGCGGGGCCACCTCACGAATGCGCTCAGCTAGCCCCCATCTACGAAAATGTTCCATTGTTCGGACATTCGTTGTCTTAGCACGCGGCCTAAGTTGCGAAACGTTTAACCTCGGCTCGACGATCACGCACTGCACGCCTCGTTGTCCTAACTCGACTGCTGCACTCAGCCCGACAGGACCGCCCCCGATGATGAGGACTTCCGTCTCCTGAGGAATATCTTGCCTTCTATCCGGGGTATCTCTCACCATCATGTTCCAACCCTGCCTTTCTTCTTACAAGAGGGAATGCTACAATGAAGCGCATAAATCCTTAAGTATCACAAGCAAGTCCATCGTTCGTCAGGTCTTTTTCCCTTCCTCCACACGAGACAAAACGCAACTACAATTTCTTTGCTATATGCAAAATTATGATGGTGTTGATGTGATGGTAAGCGTCATATCACATTATTGTTTAGTTGTTAGAGAAACTCCGGCGAGTTGGGCCTGTAAGTCCGCCACCAAATTGGATACCTCCTCCATCTTCCCTACGGCACCGAAGACGTAGTAATCCGGTCGTACAAGAACAGCCTCACAGCCGTTCTCCTCGAACCAGCCCGCGTAGCGTCCCTCAAGGTCGATAAAGGCACCGTCGCTCGTTGTTTCAGCTTGAGCGAGGTGTAGGACATGAGCACCGATAGAAGCCAAAAACTCTCTTTGGTCTTCTTTAAGTACTGGTGGCAGGTCTCCCCGTGAGAGAAGAGAAAAGCCCTGTCCAACGACGTCATCGAAAAGTCCGCTCTTGCCTGCATAAGCGACGCGCCCTTGAACGAAGAGCACACTAGAGTGTGGGTCGTTAGTGCGCAAAAGACCTGGCCCAAGTGTATGGGGAGGATTCGGAATTGGTGGAGGCGCAGTTCGATCCTCCGTCGATTTAATCATGCGCTTGTCTCGCTCGGCTGCTGCTTGTGGATCGGTGATGCAGATAATGCTTCCCAGCTCAACGGAAAAGTCGATGAACTGACGAACGTTGAGAAGCCGCTCGGACTCGTATGTGTCGAGGATCGCATCAGTTGCCTTTCCAGAAAGGACAAGATCCAGCTTCCATGCCAGATTCATGGTGTCTCGCAACCCTGAGCACATGCCCTGTCCAGCGAAGGGTGGCATAAGATGAGCAGCATCACCCGCAAGCAACAACCGTCCTTGTCGCCATGAGTCTGCCCAGCGAGCGGCGAACCGATACACAGCATGGCGCTCAAGCGTGGCATTTTCTGGAGTTATCCCCCATGTCTCGAGTAGCCGCCATGCGGTTTCAGATGTGTTGAGTTCCTCAATGGTCTCTCCGGGCAATCTCATGAACTCCCAACGTCGTCTACCTGGGCCACCAGAAACGATGGTGGTCGGGCGCACTGGGTCACATAACTGCCAGTTCATTGGTCTCCAAGGTCGTTGCTCATGTGGAATAATGTCTAGAATGAGCCAGTCGAAGGCGAACCCAAGATCGGTGACCGATGTGTCCATGTGTTGACGCACAGCACTGTTGGCACCATCGGCACCAATAAGGTAGCGTGCCCGAACAATTCGCGTCTCCTCCTCAGGTACCCACTCCCCTGCTTGGCTGGCATGTCCCTGCTCTGCTGTCACTTCAACATAGTCGTCGAATTCTGCAATCCGTTGGACTTCCCAGCCCTGGTTCACCTCGACTGTCGGCAATGACTTCGCTCTCTCGTCAAGCACCGCCTGGAGTTGCGGCTGGGCAAAGAAGTTCGCAACCGACCAGCCTGAAAGTCCCCGCCCCGACCAGTCGAGACGAAGCAGAGCTTCACCATCCTTGTTGCGCCACTCATAGAAGTCTGGCACCGCCTCGGCAACCTTGAGCACCTGATCGGTCACTCCTGCTGTTTGGAAAATGCGTGCAATTTCGTCATCGTAATGCACCGCTCGTGGTAGGGCATAGATTTGCGGCCAGCGCTCGAAGACACGGACGTGATAGCCCTTCTGTCCCAGGAGGATTGCAGCCATCTGTCCTACCGGCCCGTAGCCAACGATCACAACATCAACCACTTCGTTTTGCATCGTTGTACTCCTTGTCCCTTTTGTTGTTTAATCGGAGAACTTGGCATACAACCAATGATGTGCTGTGTGCTCATATCCCCTCGTATTCAGGCAAGTCTACATAGTTTTACAACGGAGCGCGCGGGTCCCCCAGAGGCACGTGCAAGTCGAGAGGACCAGAAGGCTTGAACTCACCAGCGTAGGCACGCTGGTGCAGTTCAGCAAACGAGGCGCCAGCGTGGTGTGCCGCTAACATCT
Source organism: uncultured Ktedonobacteraceae bacterium (assembly GCA_964250765.1). Lineage (GTDB taxonomy): Bacteria > Chloroflexota > Ktedonobacteria > Ktedonobacterales > Ktedonobacteraceae > JBBQVS01. The sequence continues at coordinate 28,028 of CAXUHF010000041.1, forward strand.
GCTCAGGATCGACAGGCATCCCAATGGGGTCTGCTGCAAACTGGGGCGAAGTGCGCATCCACTCGCTAGACTCCTGCCATGTCCCGAAGTTGTCGGATTGCAACTCGACGCTGTTGCCGTCAGGGTCCTCGTAGTAAAACGAGGTGGTCATGCCATGATCGAGACTGGCGTGCGGCTCAATGCCTAAAGCCTTCAGCCGTGAGTAGGTATCGAGCAGGTCCCCCATTGACGGATACTCGAAGGCACTGTGATGGATGCCTGTATGCATCAACTTGTTGGGGTCCTCACTCAACTGTGGTGAGGTTAGTAAAGCGAGACGATGGTTGGCCTCGTCATTGGTAAGCCAAGCCCCACCTGGAAACTTGTACGTTGAATCCATGCCCACTACGGTGGTATACCACTCAATCATCTCTTGAAGGCGTTTCGTCTTCAGATTGATGTGGTGTAAGGTAGGCCGGATGGTGGTCTTGTTCTCAGATACGTGTGACATCCCTTTTCTCCTTTGATGTTGCTAAGATGAGAGCCGTTTCTACAATGGAACGGACTCATCTCTTTTTTGTTTTGCTTCTACAACGGATACGCTCACACCTTTTCCTGCTTACGCCTAAGCACGCATTACAGGATTACGAAGCTGACCAATACCTTCGATCTCGACTTCCGTGACATCCCCATCCTGTAAAAAGAGGGGAGGAGTACGTTTGAAGCCTACTCCTGATGGCGTGCCTGTTGCAATGATATCTCCAGGCTCAAGTGTCATAAGGGAACTGAGGAATGCGATTGCAGTCGCAACAGAAAAGATCATGTTGGCGGTGTTATCATGTTGTACTACCTGCCCATTAACCTTGGTAGTCAGTACAAGCGTCTGAGGATTGGGAATAGCAGATGCCAGCACTATTCCTGGTCCCATCGGTGCGAAGGTATCCAAGGCTTTACCTGCTGTCCACTGACTCGTTTGCATTTGCACGTCGCGCGCACTCACATCATTCATAATGGTATAGCCAGCTACATAGTGGAGTGCCTCCTGCTCAGATACCTCCTTGCAGCGTGTGCCAATGATGACGGCTAACTCCCCTTCATAGTCGATCTGACTACTCACGTGAGGTAAGAGAATGGGACTGGTCGGGCCAATTAAACTATTGCGGAATTTGGCAAAGAACATGGGAACAACAGGAAGCTCTTGCTGGGCTTCAGTCGCATGATCGCGATAGTTTACGCCAAGACAAATAATTTTGTCGGGATCAGGAACTGGTGGACCAAGTTCTAGTGTGTCCAGAGGAAAGAGATGGCTCTTGGTCTCGAACTGAGACTTGCCCCATGCAAATATCTGCTCCAAATACGGTTGCCCCTGTGCAAGCACTCTACGCATGGAGAAGTCTCCTTGCCCAAGAGCATCGTCTGCACGAGACAATGGGGACGCAATAGCATCAACCACGGTTCCTTCATGAGCGATACCTACACGCCAGGCATCCTTCGAGCCACGAGTTCGGTAACTCACAAGCATCATTGGGAACGCTCCTTCTTTCTAACCATTGCTCTTTGTGCATAAGTCGATGCGTTGAATGGTTTCCTACAGCTACTAGACAAAGCTTGTTAGAATAATATATATTATGCATAATACACAATATACTTGTCAAGAGGGAGAGAACGGAGCCTATGAACTCGATGGCATCATTAGGAAAGGGTAGCACGAATGTCCCACTTACAAAACTCACGATAGCGGATCAAGTTGCGGCAGCTCTTCGCCACGAAATCGCCACGGGGCAACTCGCAGCAGGCACGAAGTTGCGGCAGGTCGAGATAGCTCAACGCTTTAGGGTCAGTACAACTCCCGTTCGTGAGGCATTTGGACTGCTTCAAAGCGAGGGCTTGGTACAGATCGACACTCATCGAGGAGTCACGGTTTTCTTGCCGACCATCCAAGACCTTGTTGAGCACTACGATATTCGTATGGCACTGGAGATGCTGGCTGTCGAGAAAGCCGCTGAACACTTTCAGGCTCAGAATGCTCCACCACTTGCTGCTCTCCTCGACGAGATGCATGCAACTAGTGATGCCGTTCTCTATGTTGAGCGGAATCACCAGTTTCACATGAGCCTATATAGCCTTTCGGGGCGGTCACGGTTGCTTATAATGATTGGAGAGTTACGAAATGCCTCGAACGCCTATCTGCACCTTTACGCGGCAGCTGAGGTTCCTAGAGATGCACAGCGGCTCGACAAGGAGCATCGTGAGATTCTTGCGGCCTGTCAAGCAAGTGATCCAGTTCGGGCTGCAAATGCGGTGCGCCACCATCTTCAACAGACCGTCGCTCATGTTATGAACGTGCTTGAACAGGAAGGGAAAGCATAACCATACTTCTGCTCCACGCAAGATGAAGAGGGATACTCTTATATTGAACAATCATGCTATTATCTCTGTCTGTAATATAAAGTAGGTAGAGAAGAGTAAAGCATTGTTTATATGCGCAGATAATATGACAGGTAGGTGTAGAAAATGTCAAGGAAATTTCATCCGCTATCCTCCCAGCGTTGCAACCAATACCGCTTTAATGGTGTGTAATCGGTTCTCTGCCTGATCGAAAACGATAGAGGCTTTGGACTCAAATACCTCATCGGTTACTTCCAATCCATCCAAGCCATACTGCTCAAAAAGGTGTTTTCCTAATGTCGTTTCCTTGTTGTGTAGAGAGGGGAGACAATGCATAAATTTGGTATTGGGATTGCCCGTTGCCGTTATGAGTTCGCTCGTCACTCGATAGGGCAACATCGTTTTGATACGTTCACTCCACAACTCAAGTGATGCGCCCATTGAGACCCACACGTCAGTGTACAGGAAGTCGCATCCTCGTACTGCCGACATGACATCCTCTGTCACTGTAATGCTCGCTCTGGTTTCGTTGGCAACCGCCTGCACCTGATTCATCCGCGTTTCGCTGGGCCAGGAGGACCTAGGACCTGCCAAACGGATGTCTATACCCATCTTGGCTGCTCCAATCATCAGGGAATCCCCCACATTGTGACCTACATCTCCCAGGAAACAGAATGAAATATCTTCGAGCGGTTTATGTGCATGTTCCTGCATTGTAAGAAAATCCGCCAACATCTGAGTAGGATGCGCCTCATTCGTAAGTCCATTCCACACAGGTACGCCAGCATAACGAGCAAGTGCTTCCACATCCGCTTGGGCAAAGCCACGGAACTCAATGCCATCGTAGACGCGACCGAGGACGCGTGCTGTGTCCTGAATTGTCTCGGCGGTGCCGAGATGAGAGCCACTAGGTCCCATATAGGTCACATGTGCTCCTTGGTCGTAGGCTGCCACCTCAAAGCTGATACGTGTGCGCGTCGAGTCTTTCTCGAAAATAAGAGCAATCTGCTTCCCACGCAGACGTGGCACTTCCGTTCCTGCGTACTTCGCCGCTTTAAGTTCTGTGGAGAGACGTAGCAGGAAGGCGATCTCTTCGGATGAGAAGTCGTCTAGCTTCAAAAATGAGCGATTTTTTAGGTTGAAGGCCATAATTTTTCTCCTCATCCCATTAAAGCATGTATATAGCTACTGCTGAACAGCAAGCCAACTTCGTTGGGCGTCTGTCTTATTATGTGAAGCTCGTTTATAGGCTATTCTTAAGTACGGAGACGGTAGCTTTTCCTATACGGGTAGACCCTTCTTTCGCTGTCAGCATATAGTGTTGTGGATCGAAACGCCTTGTTCTGCGGCGAAACTCAAAGGTGAAGCCGGGCCAGATGGTGGTGTTGCGTCCATGTTTATCAAGGTACCAGCTATTGCATCCTGACGCCCAGACAGTTCCATGCATACGCTGTTGTAATTCTGTGTTGAATGCCTCTTCACTTTCCTGGCGTACCTCAATAGTTTGTAATGCGCGCTGCTCCATTGTGTGCAAGCAATCCAGAATGTATGCAGTCTGAGACTCAATCATAAACACCATAGACGTGTGACCCACTCCTGTATTTGGACCGATGAGTAAGAACATATTGGGAAAACCTGCAACAGTTGCCCCAAGATAGGCATGTGGGTCTGGATTCCATGTATCACTGAGTGTCATTCCATCACGTCCGTGTATGCGTTGAGGCAGTTGGGCGTCGGTGACGTGAAAGCCTGTTGCACAGATAATGGTGTCGATGTCATGCTCTCTGCCATCTTCCGTCACAACGCTGTGTGCTCGCACTTCACGAATATGCTCGGTGATTACCTCGACATTTGGCTGTGAAACGGCTGGATAGAAATCATCAGAGATCAAAACGCGTTTGCAGCCGAGAGTGTAATTTGGTGTAAGTTTGTCACGCAGCACAGGGTCTGGCACTTGCCGTTCCAAATGCTCGTGTGCTATCTTGACGCCTGTCTTCAGCATACTTTGTCGGTAGACAAATCCCGCAGCCGTTAGCTCGCGTTGCCAATACATGAGCGAACGGATAGCCCGTTGTGTAAGAGGAAGTATGCGAAACATCATCTGTTGCCATGATGCGATTGGATGGTCCAAGCGTGGTAGAACCCACGGTGGTGTGCGCTGAAAGAGTATGATATGCTCGGCTTGCGGTTGAATGCGCGGCACAAACTGAATAGCAGATGCCCCTGTGCCAATGACCGCTACGCGCTTACCCTTCAAATCATAGTCATGTCGCCAACGTGCCGAGTGGAAAAGTGTTCCTTCAAAATCCTGAATGCCCTTAATAGAAGGAAGAGATGGTTCACTGAGTGGCCCATTGCCGAGAATGAGAATATCAGTGGTCAACGTTCCCTGGGACGTAGTAACATGCCAGCGTTGCTCATCTTCTTGCCAGGTCGCATTCTGCAACTCGCTGTTCCATTGAATATAGGGGAGGATGTCAAATCGTTCCATGCAGGAGCGAAGATATTTCTGAATTTCCCACTGTGACGAGTAGGCACGACTCCAACGGGGATTGAGGGCAAACGAAAAAGAATAAAGGTGCGAAGGAACATCGCATGCACACCCTGGATAGGTGTTATCGCGCCACGTTCCGCCGCTTTCTGCCGCCTTTTCAAGTACAACAAAATCATCATAGTCATGTTGTTTGAGTTGAATTGCCATACCCACACCAGCGAAGCCCGTGCCTAGGATAACTATGTGAACATGACGGATAGGAGATCCTTGAGCGGAAGACTCGTTTGGATTGGTCGCATGCTGAACTTCGTCTGTAGATATTTTGCTGTTGCTTGTAAAGGCTTGAGTCATGAGTTTGCATCCTTTGATAATTGACCATCAGACGGTTGGTATATCTTGATGAAAAGTATATCACGCAACCAAGTATATGTGTATCCTTACTTCGTACTTGTTCCTTTTGCAGTCTCGACAACAATAAAATTTATGAGGTCTTGCCATTGCTGTGTACGGTTGAATACTGCACGTTGGCGTATCGCTCCTGTTCCGTGTTGTAAAACAGATGCGACAAGTGTTGCTACTATTTCCCAATCATCTTGTGCTTCTAATGCAGGACGTACAAACGAGAGGAATTGTTCTATAAGAGAAGGGGCTGGCATGGCACTACCTGTATGAGGATCAAGCAGATCGGCACCCAAGCCATAGCGTGCGGCTCGCCAATGGGTAGCGCGTACTACTTCTTGTCGGATGGGAGGATATGCTTCTCCACGTAGTACGGCTTCATGACATGTCTGTATCAACGCGCGAATGAGACCTGCGATCATCACTGCTTCATCTATCGTGAGGCACACGTCGATAAGACGAACCTCAAGAGTGTTGAAGCGTGACGACAGACGCATATCCCAGTAGACTTCGCGTGCATTATCCATACTCCCTGGAATGGTCAGTGCTTGCACCAAAGCATCGTGTTCTGCAAGTGAGGAGAAGAGTTGTGGTGGACCAGAAAAAGGCCAGCGTGCCCAAATTTCCGTACGGTAACTTGCATAGCCTGTATCATACCCGCCGAAATAAGGCGAATTTCCTGTGAGAGCAAGTAGTGGAGCAAGCCAGACACGAGCATGGTTCATGACCTGTACCGCTTCCTCACGATTCTCAAGGCCAACATGCACATGACAACCCCAGATAGATTGTTCGTAGGCAAGCTGTCGGTAGTTTTGTTTAATCGAATGGTACCGCTCACCAGGAGAAAACTGCTGATCTTGCCACTTTGAAAATGGATGTGTTGCTGCTGCTGCAATCTGCACATCACATCGCTTAGCCGCAGCAATCAAGTTGCCACGAAGGTGTGCGAGGGAGGCGCGAACCTCCGCAAGTGTAGAACAAATAGGAGTGGCAGTCTCTATTTGCGAGAGGAGCATTTCATACTGAACAGCATCTCCTAGTGTCTGCCGTGCTTCTTGTAATAGTTGCGTAGCGGAGGAAGAAAGGTCATGTGAAAGAGGGTTGAGAATTTGATATTCCTCTTCAACACCGAGTGTATAGATTTGCTGAGATGGCATCAATCATAAACCTTCCTCAAGAGCGAATAGCTTATTTCTGATTATTATACTATGAAAAAGGTAGTAGTAGATACAAATAGTTTTTTGTTACTTAATCAGGACAATTATAGCACGTCAAGAAGCAGAAAAAACATGCAAAAAAGACCTCAGAATCACTTGAGGTCTTTTCCTACGTTTTCGGTACTATAAGCTTTTTCCAGTTCGTTCTTTTTGGGAGTGGAGGATGGTACGCAACGCATCTGCCTGACCATGATTCCAAGCAGCGGAGCGCACTTCTGATCCCACGACGGGAATAGAACTTTGTTCGCGGATATGAGCGGCACGTTCACGTTGCATAATCTCATGGACGAGTTGACGGTCGCTAAGCCGCCACCCGCGCAATTTCGCTTGCTCGGCGAAGCGCATCACTCGCGCAAAGCCAGCACGATAGTCGCGCTCTTCTGTTTCATTTCGCATCGGTGTATCTTGCATTACAAGGCCCCAAACTATAGTCATGTATTGAGAAAAATTATATGTCTACTTTAGACATTATCGCAAAAAAAGTACTCTCACGTCAAGTAAAAGCAGAGATTGAATTCTACACGTTACGACGCATTGCCTCATGTATAGCGTTTGTACCAAAATCTAACGCAACTACCGGAATACGTTCGTCGGCGGCATGAATTGCCTGCAAGAAATCAAAGCCTTCATATAAGTCCATTGGCAAGAAACCATATGTTTGAATACCTAACTGCGAGAAAAAACGCCCATCCGTTACCGCAGGCATGAGTGTTGGAACTGCGATACCAGTAGGGTCAGCTTCATGGAGAATGTCCACTAACGTCTTGTAGTACCCCATGTTAGGTTCAGATTGTCCTTCTTCATATCGTATCAGTTCAAACTCAATATCGTTGCCGAGGAGTTCGTGTAGTTCTTGAAACATATCGTCAGGAGTATAGCCGGGCAGAAGGCGACCATCTATCTCCATAACGATTTCGCTGGGGATAACGTTAATTTTATGTCCACCTTGTAGCATCGTAACATTTACTGTGTTATGCAAAACGGGATCAAAGAAATGTGTGTGGGAGCCGAGTTGGTCTAACACTTCATTTGCGCGTGTCGGCTCTAATAGTTGACGTAGACGCAAGCCAGTAGGAGATGATGCCAATGCATCTGCCATTGTCTCTAGCATCTGATGTACTACTGGGTGAATGTGTACAGGAAGGCGATGCTGATCTAACTGCTGCAAGAGTCGTCCAAGTTTCGCGGTAGCCCCTCCATGCATAGGAATAGAGCCATGACCACCGGGACCATGTAGTGTTGCCTTTAGCCAGCATACTTGTTTTTCGAGAACTTGAATGCAATAGAACTTTTTGCCATCAATGTAAGATGTAAACCCACCCACTTCACCTAACGCATACCGCACATTCTTGAAGAGATCGGCGTGCTGCTCTACTAAGAATTTCGCACCTGTGACACCGCCGGACTCCTCGTCGCTCAGTGCCGCGAAAATCACGTCACCAGGAAGAGACTCTCCTTCCGCTTTTGCTCGTAGCAAGGCCGCGAGCATCATCGCAACTCCGCCCTTCATGTCAAGTGTCCCGCGTCCCCAAATATAATCATCTATTCTTTGACCCTCAAAAGGGTTGTGCTTCCAGGACTGATTCGCTGTTGTCACGACATCTATATGTCCCTGTAATAGTAGGGGAGGAGCGTCACCGCGTCCCTTTAAACGTGTCACCAGATTTGGGCGTTTCTCATCTATCGACAACAACTGAGTTTCAAAGCCTGCATCCGTCAAGAGTGTGTTAATATATGCAATGCACTGTGCCTCATCGCCAGGAGGATTTGTGGTATTGAAGCGAATAAGTTGCTGTAATAATTCTGCTGGATACTGGTAAAGAGGACCATCTTTTTGTATAAGTGACATTGCTCTATTTCCTTTTGCAAGCCTGACTACATGTTACGCTGCAGTAGTATACAAACCTGTTTTAAAATGTATAGACAAATATAGCTACATAGAGACTTTTATTCCCCATTTTTAGCCTCTCTTCCAGTCTCTTCACATAGCAAGCTCTAGCACGATAACAACTAATCCTCAGTCTTCGATGGCTGATACTTGCGCTTCTGCCTCTCAATATAAGCATCTACATCGCTTCTATGGAAGCGCCATAGGTCGCCGACTTTAAAACCGACTAATTCGCCGCGTTCTGCTAAACGGGTCACACTACGAACGCTGACTCTTAACATCTGAGCTACTTCTTTAGGTTCTAAGACTTCTAATGCCACTATACATTCGCAACCTCTTTTCTCCAAACTGGAAAACATAATACCATCTTCCGCCTATTATGTCCACCTTCGACACTATTGACAATACAGCCATTTCTATGATACGCTCTAAATGAGCTTCTGAAATGTCAATGAAGGTCTAACATGTCATTGTAGTCTGTATTGCCAATTTGTTTAGAGGCTTCATTCATTTTTAGTATCCGCTTAAATCGGTGTTAAGAAGAAAAGATGATTTGAAGCCGTATCTCATATACGTAGGGTGTGCTGAATGACCGTGAAGACAAGCGGAACACGCGATGAACCTGTTCCGCTTTCTTCAGAAAGAACGAACAGAGCTGATGTACCTGACCGAACAGCATGTCATTGATAGGGATGACCCGCATTTTGCAGTGATGGATGAAGCAGCCTTTGCCTCCAAGAACCTCTATAACGCTACACTCTACGAGATGCGACAAGCGTTCATCCATCACGGCATCTATCCCTCGTATCAAGAGATGGATAGTCGCATGCAGTCACACGAAGCGTACAAAGCCTTGCCCGCAAAGGTGGCACAGCAGGTGCTTCGGCAACTAGCGGATGCCTGGAGAGCGTTTCGGGAAGCACTCCTAGCTTATAAGGAGAACCCATCGAAGTTTACTGGACGCCCGAAACTCCCAAAGTACAAGCACAAAACCGAAGGGCGCAATGTGCTCGTCTATACTCTGCAAGCTCTATCGGGAGGCCAGAGCAAAAAAGGAATACAAGGCACCATCAAACCATCGGGACTTCCTGTTACTCTCAAAACACAGCAGCAGGCGATCAATCAGGTCCGTATTGTGCCCCGAAACGGCTACTATGTCGTGGAGGTCATTTATAGCAAAGAACTCGTTCAGGCACACGTAGACCTTTCTTTCTGTGCAGCCATTGATGTCGGTGTCACCAACCTAGCGGCGATAACTTCAAACCGAGAGGGCTTTGTCCCTCGATTGGTTAACGGTCGGACGCTTAAAGCCATCAATCAGTGGTATAACAAGCGCATGAAAGAACTTACCCTATGCCTTCCCAAAGAGGAGCGAGAGCGTGCCACGAGACAGATGCAACGCATCATCAACCATCGGAACCGACAGGTCAATCACTACCTGCATGCTGCTAGTAAGCGGATTATTGACCTGCTGGTAAAGCAAGGGATAGGGATGCTCATCATTGGCAAAAACCCGCTTTGGAAGCAAGAAGCAAGCATGGGCAAACGCAACAATCAGAACTTTGTCCAGATACCTCGCGCGCTTCATTGACATGCTCACCTACAAAGCACAGTTAGTCGGCATTCAGGTAGAGATACAGGAAGAAAGTTATACCAGCAAAGCGAGTTTCCTTGACCTAGACCCCATCCTGACCTATACACCGAATGATGAGACAGTGCATCAGTTTAATGGGAAGCGCATTGGACGGCGAAACCGCTTGTATCGTGCGAAAGGCGGGAAGGTCATCTGTGCCGATGTCAACGGTTCCTACAACATCTTACGAAAACGTAAGCCTGATGCATTTACGAATGCAAAGGGACTAGCGGCCTATGTGGTTCAGCCCTTACGGTTAGCGATAGCCGTCTAAATCCAACAGAGGATATGGTATTCACGGATGTCCACATCTTTTGGAACTATACAACAAGAAACAGAAGTGCTATTATGCTTTTTGCGCTTCTTTCAACAAATTGGTACCCTAATCACTAGTAGAAACGTATACATAGTAGGGTATATTCTCGTTTTTATAATGATATGGAAAAGCGACTTCACAAGGCGTCGTTTGCGCTTTTACGACAGCGATGCTTATAATGCAGAGTATAAAAATGCTATCATTTTCTTTCCTACTCTGTATCTCGTATTACTACATTTATGGAGGAATAGCGCGTGGCAACAAAGAAATCTGGTAAGCTCACGGAAGAGCAAAAGAAGCTTAGAAATGAAATGCTAAAAAGTGCGATTCGTGGGACGAATCGACCTCGTACAGTACGTGATCTTGGTATTAGTACACTCAAAAACCTTCCCGCGAACATTGGTATGGTACAAGGCTTTATGAAAGCTGCGAACTGGAAGCAGGCCCAGGATGAAGTGTTACAAGGGCTAAACAATACCGTTGTGATTGTTGGTCAGCCGAATACAGGGAAAAGTACACTATTCAATAAGATTAAAGGTCAGACACTTTCACAAGTATCACCACAAGAAGGTACAACACGCACACTTGTCCGAACCGATTTTGGTCCGTTTACGCTTATTGACACTCCAGGCATTGATGCACCAGGGTCATTGTCCGATATTGCAAAGGCGGGCCTCGATCAAGCGAGTGTGATTGTGTTTCTGATTGATGGCTCAAAGGGCATTCAGGCAAAGGACCGAGAATTGTATGCGATGATTGCGGCACAAAAGAAGCCTACAGTTGTTGCCGTCAATAAAGTTGATACACTCAGGGGTGGCGAAGGTGCAGACCAAATTGCGACCGAAATTGCCGTTGCGCTTGGTGCGGTTGGCGTTATTCCTATCTCAGCGACGAAGGGTACGAACATTGCGGAGGAATTGGTACCCGCACTCATTGAGGCAAGTCCAGAGGCGGCACTAGTTATTGGACGCGAACTACCTGCATTCCGACGTGATGCTGCACAACGCATTATTCGTAACGCAACATTGGTAAGTCTCGCCGCAGGATTAGAGCCAATTCCGCTTGTTGATATTCCTATCCTCTTAGGAACACAAATACGTCTTGTGCTTCGTCTCGCGGCTCTTTATGGTGAGCCAATGAACTCTGCTGATACAGTACATCATGCACGTGAATTGATTGTAACAATGGCAAGTGGTCTTGGTTTACGTCTACTAGCTGAGCAGGCAGCAAAGGCAGTACCGTTTGGTGGCGACTTGGTTGCAGGTATGATTGCTGCTGGTGCTACATGGTCTATCGGTGAGGTTGCACTTGAGTATTACGAAGGCGGCAAGAAACTGAGTGCAGGAACTGTACGTCAGCGTACGAACGATTTGTATCATCGTTTCCGTAAAGATAATACAGTAGAAGAATTGCGTAACGAGGCATCTACAAACGGGAACACACCGCATCTTTTGACCGTACCAAAGGAAAATGTTGTAAACAATTAAGAGAAGGGACGGCTGAAAAGGCGCATGGTCTTTCCCTATGAACATTATGAGAAACTCACTGAGCCACTTACTGTCTATTACCCAACGGGCGAGGAAAACCGCGCCCGTTGGGTTCTTACTACGGTAGAAAAGGCTGGAAGTTTACTAACAGCCTTGCTTGCACGACCTCTACCAGAAATACACATTGTGTTAGCTACAGACGCAGATTGGCAACTTGCTCCCCGTGACGAAGAGGAAGAGGTCGGAGCATTGCAACCGTATTGGACGGCTGTAACCACGCCTCCTAGTCTTGTGGTTCCACCGACACTCGATGCTATTTGGGGTGAACCAACGCAGGAGAAACTTGCCTTTATTTTGTATCATGAAGTTGTGTTGGCATTTCTTGAGGATGATCCACGTCCTTGGCCCGACGATTATCCTTTGTGGGCTGATGAGTGGCAACTGAAATTTGCTGCCCTCTGGCTTTCGCAACGTCTTGATAACGTGCAAGGAGTTGTCAATAAAGACCTCCATGAACAATTTGCGGAAATATTTGAGCCGGAGCCAGATGGTAAAACGCCTGTAACTGTACGTGGCTTTGATTGGTATGAAGATACGACCTTAGATGATTATTTAGAATACGAACTCTTGTTAGAGCAATTTGCCGCTGATCTTCTCGCACGCTACGAGCCAGAAATACTTCCTCGTTTTCTTGCCTTATATCGCGTGGAACGTCAGACGCTCCTTAGCGACGATGTAACGCTTATGTTGTCCTCGATTCTTGGTTCAAACGAAACTGAATGGTTAGAAAATCTC
>CAXUHF010000042.1:0-18259 GCA_964250765.1 uncultured Ktedonobacteraceae bacterium
CATGTCCTTTAACATTGTTGATTGCCAACAAGGTGTAATAGAATTAGACCCCTACTAGTCCACCCATCTTGATTTGATACCTTTGGAGAGCCTTGAACCGTTGCGTTCTTTGCGCTATAGCATCCAAAAAGGTTCAAATGACGATGGTCGGACTACTACAGTGGTTTCTTACTATCAGAAGGTACCTGAGAGCTTGGAGAGGGTGGCAAAACTTTCCATGTTCCATAGCCGCCAGCAGCATCGTTGCACTGATTTCCCTGCACACTACAGTAGGTGCCCGTTAGACTTCCATCGGCATTGACGCGCCCTTGAAAGAGCAAGGGCGGATACTGAGTATAAGGTGCAACCTCAAACTGCAATGTGTTGTTGCTCGCAACTGTGCCGTTCGTAAATGTTGCCGTGCCAGAGAGTCCATTTGTCAGAATCAATGTGCCACCTATATTTGCTCCATTTTGATGTACATTAGTGAGTGTCATGGTGCCATCTATATTTCCAGGCGTATTATGAATACCCCCGACATACTGATTATCTAAATTTGGATAGGTGAGAGCAGGTGTCGGTTTTTGTTTTGCCGATGGAGAGGGTGTTACAGGCACAGTAGCCGTAGCTATGGGCGTCTTCGTGGCAGAAACAGATGATGGCGTCATTGTATGCGTTGTCTGTGTCGATGGTGTGTGCTGTTGTGTTGTTGTCGTGCCTACCGAAGCTGAACTTCGGAGAGGATTACTCCGAGAAAAAAAGTTTGTACCGAACAATGCACCCAGGAGCGTTGCTACTAGAATAAGCGATGCGAAGAGCGGAAGCAATATTCTTCGTTTTGTTGCACGTTGTTGTGAACCTTGCTGAAGCATGCCGACGTTAGGCGATGTCATAGCAGAAGCATGCAAGGCTACTGGTTGGACTCGTTCAGCTGAGCGTCCTACTGGAAGAGGAGTTACTGGTGCAGGGGCTGTTGCGAGAAACGATTGAGGGTGCAATGCATTCCAGAATGCCTCCATTGTAGGGAAACGATCATCGCTTACGAGAGCCATCGCGCGCTGAATAGCCTCGGCAACCGAGGAAGGAATAGTTGGCACAAAGTCATTCACAGGTTTAAGCGGGTCAGTTCCAGAAGCACCCTTCTGTGTGATGCGTTCAAATGCGTCGATTGGCGGCGTTCCCGTAAGCAACGTATAGAACGTTGCAGCCATGCCATACACATCGGTACGAGGATTTGTGCCCTGTGAATATTGCTCTGGCGCACTATAATTTGGCGAGAGTCTGCGGACCGCCGTCGTTGTTGCCTCCTGGTCATACTCCTTTGCAATACCAAAATCCACCAGGACAGGTCCATCTCCATTTGGAGGAACAATGATGTTTGCAGGTTTGATATCACGGTGGATAATTGTTGGTTTCTGACTCTGCAAGTAGATCACAGCATCTACAACAGGAGCCATGAGACGTAGCATATCGGGAAGCGCAAAGCGGTTTTCAGGTTGAAGCCGACGCAATCGCTCAAGGTTTGGACCGTCAATGTAGTCCATCAGCAGGTACACGCGAGAATGAGGTGCATCTTCAAAGGCTCGGTACACGCGAGGAAGTGCTGTATGATCGAGCCGCTTGAGCACGTCACCTTCAAAAAGAAAATGAACGCGGTCCTGCTTTTTCGGATCGATCACCTCTTTAAGGGCAAACTGATTGCCCTGAACTCGTGTATCGTGTACCAAATAAACGGCACCAAAACCGCCCTTGCCCAGCAACGACTCGACTCTATAGCGATTCTGTATGATACTCCCGTTCGGGAGGGTAGTTTGTAGGTCTTGCATCTTTCACCTCACGCCTAATGCGCGACAAAAATTTCTGGGAGACAAAAGAGGATGTCACTAGCTCGACTTTCCTTTCTGCTTATAGGTAATACGTATAGGACGGAACATAGGATGAACTTTTGTATGTAGGACTTTTATAGATGTGTCTGTAGGGGCTTTAATTCATTACGCCTTGCGAGCAATGCACATCGTGAAAGGCCGTGGAAATGCTGGCATCAACACGCTCGTGCGGCTGGTCTATGGTGAGCAGGGCGTAATGAATTAAAGCCCCATAGGCGTCAAGTTAAGGATTGCAGAGCTTTGAAAGGAGGAACCCATGAGACTCTTCCGAGTGGCTTCTCAAGCCAATGCCGCAATTGCCCTCTACGAACAAAGGAGCTATTGTCTGGCAAGGAACGCTCTCACGTTTTGCGAGTCTACACTCCTTGTGAACGGGCTTGAGAAGCCTCTTCGCACATAAGCTCATCTTTGCTTAACTGGACGCCTATGGGCGTAATGAATTAAAGCCCCTACATCGGTTCTCATATCTTTCCAAACCCCTACTGTTTATGGGTGAACTCTGTCATGTCGTCTATTGCCTACCTCAACGATATGTCTCAGAATGTCGTATAACGTATGGAGGGGACAAAACTTTCGTCTTTACGCCATTCGGCGTATTCACACTCATTTAGCGTCCCCTTCGCATCTACTAGGTCGGGAAAAGGAAGCGCATCATGTCTAAGCAAAAGGGCACCTGGATTCTTATTGCCACAATCCTGGGGTCGAGTATGGCATTTATTGACAGTAGTGTTGTCAATGTGGCTTTGCCGAGGTTACAAATAGAACTGCAAGCGAGTGCATCAAGTGTTCAATGGGTTGTTGAGGCATATGCCCTCTTCCTCGGTGCGCTTATCTTAATTGGTGGCTCACTTGGTGACCAGTTTGGACGCAAACGTATTTTTCTACTTGGCGTGATTGTGTTTACGATAGCCTCGGTCTTCTGTGGCATTTCACAAACTATCGAGCAACTCATCATCGCGCGCTCGGTACAGGGAATTGGTGGTGCACTGCTCACACCAGGAAGTCTTGCTATTATTCGCTCTTCGTTCGATAGCGCGGAACGTGGCAAGGCTATTGGTACATGGTCGGGCTTTTCCGCGATCACTTCGGCCCTTGGTCCAGTGTTGGGAGGATGGCTTGTACAGAATGCATCGTGGCGCTGGATTTTCTTTATTAATATTCCACTTGCTGTAATTGTGCTCGTTGTTTCCGTGCTCCATTTGCCAGAGAGTACAAGTGGAGAGGGCAAGAAGCATCTCGACTTTCCTGGTGCTATCTTGACCGCCGTCGGTTTGGGTGGTGTAGTCTACGGATTAATTCAGGCTGAGAATGTTGGCTTTGCGAACCCACTTGTGCTTGTGTGTATTGTTGGTGGTTTGGTCGCGCTTGGCCTGTTCCTCTTTGTCGAGAACCGTAGTCCTAATCCAATGATGCCGCTCACGCTGTTTCGTTCGCGCACATTTACAGGTACAAACCTGCTCACATTGCTGCTGTATGCGGCACTTGGTGGAGCACTCTTCTTTCTACCATTCAACTTAATCAGTGTGCAGGGCTATAGCGCGACTGCCGCCGGAGCTTCCTTATTGCCATTCACGTTGCTGTCATTCTCGCTCTCACGCTGGTCTGGTGGTCTTGTCGCAAAATACGGTTCACGTTTGCCACTTGTAATTGGTCCTACTATTGCAGCGTTGGGTTTTGTTTTGTTTGCTCTACCTGGGCTTGGTGGTAGTTACTGGTTGACCTACTTTCCTGCGGTTGTCGTGATGGGTTTAGGTATGACCATCACGATTGCGCCTTTGACAACAACCGTTATGGGTGCTGTCTCGGATCAGTATTCAGGTACAGCGTCGGGTGTGAACAATGCTGTTGCACGTATTGCTAGCCTGTTGGCTATCGCTGTACTAGGCATCTGTGTTGCTTATGCATTCAGTAATAGTCTTACCTCCAATATCACAGCATTACATCTAGCACCTAACGTACAGCAAGCAATACTCGTGCAACATGGACGGCTGGCGGCAATAGATATTCCAAACACCGTACAGGGCGCGACACGTACGGCTGTTCGCACTGCGATAGACGAGTCGTTTATTGCAGGCTTTCGACTGGCAATGCTCGTTGGGGCAGGGCTTGCGCTTGGTAGTGCCGTGTGTGCATTTTTCTTCGTCTCATCACCTGCTAAACTACCAAAGCACACAGGAGAGAATCAGAGTGGCGATAATGCTTGTACCCTGACGTATGCTCATCAGCGTATAAACAGTAAGAGCAAAGATGAATCGGTTGCAGGAAAAGATGTAACGCCTGCTCACCGATAGACACAAAGAGGTGGATATATCGTATGGCAGACACGACACAAAATGGGTCATCATTGGAGCAAAAGGCGGCAGAAGTCACACAGACGACGGACCCGAAGTCGCCATTCATTCTCTCGCTTGACGTTGGTACGTCATCGACGCGTACGCTCTTGTTTGATGCGACAGGAGCAACCATTCCAAGCGTTCATGCGCAGCGTCCCTACAAACTGAACGTAACAGATGATGGTGAGGTCTCCGTCGATGCTGATGCGCTTGTTGATGTAGTAGCGCAAACCGTGAATGATGCTCTGAGGGCGGCAGGACCGATGGCGCAACAGATTGGTGCTGTGGCAATTGATACCTTCTGGCATAGTCTGATGGGAGTTGACGAGTCGAACAATCCGCTTACTCCTGTCATCACGTGGGAAGATACGCGTCCGTTTGGAGCGGCAGCAGAATTGCGTGCGCAGCTTGATGCGGAAGCGATACACCAGCGCACTGGTGCACCGTTGCATGCGAGCTTTTGGCCTGCTAAGTTGCGCTGGTTAGCGGAAAATCAACCCGATGTCTTTAAGCGTGCCGCACAGTGGATTTCCTTCGGTGAATACCTGCACCGTAAGTTTCTTGGTAAGTCGGTATGTGCCTTAGCAATGGCTTCCGCAACGGGCTTGTTGAATACGCGAGACCGAGCGTGGGATACCGATCTGGTGAAATTGCTCGGTGTGCGGCCCGAACAATTACCACCATTGGGTGATACACATGATGGTCTACGCGGTCTATCCTCTGAATATGCATCGGCTTGGCCTGCGTTGCGCAATGTGCCGTGGTTTCCAGCGATAGGCGATGGGGCGGCGGCGGCAGTTGGTTCTGGTTGTGCCAATACCGATACGTGGTCCTTGACCATTGGTACATCGAGTGCTGTACGTGTTGTATTGCCGCCAGAACGAGCCGTACCTGCATCTGGTCTTTGGATGTACCTGATTGACGCAAAACGCGCCATTATGGGAGGCGCGCTCAGCGAGGGTGGTAACATGCTCAGTTGGCTCGATGCAACGCTAAAATTGCCAGTACTTCCCGATGCTGAGCCATTAATAGCCTTTGTACAACCTGATGGACATGGCCTGACCATTCTCCCCTTCATCTCTGGTGAGCGTAGTCTGGGCTGGCATGCTGACGCACGTATGACAATTATGAATCTGCATGCGCACACATCACCCGCCGATATTCTACGTGCTGGTATGGAGGCACTAGCTTATCAACTTGGTGCTGTCTATGAGCAATTGCGTGAGACGCTTAAAGAAGGTGATACGCTACCAACGCCGCAAGTTGTTGGCAGTGGTGGTGCGTTACTTGGTTCTCTGACGATGCAAAGCATTCTTGCCGATACGCTCGGCACATCCATCTATCCATCACTCGATCACGAAGCATCAGCCCGTGGTGTTGCTTTGCTTGCTTTAGAAGCGTTGGAAGTGATACCCGATATCTCTAAAGTCGTGCCACGTCTTGCCTCTCCAATGAAATCAGATGCCGGACGAGGCGAGATTTACAAAAAGGGGGCCGAGCGCCAAAAGAAGTTGTATCAGGTGTTGTTGGGAGATTAATTCGTACATGTAGGGGTCTAATTCTATTACACCCTCGTCGTCATTGTTTCCGTCCACAGGATCGATGTAACGTTACATTATATCCTCTTATGTGGTCAATTGCCACGAGGGTGTAATAGAATTAGACCCCTACAATGTTCTATACATCCCTTCGTTGTCTAATGATGTTTTTCCTACCTCGAACACTCCCGCTACATAGCGATCAGGACGTACCACAACAAAGATATCCTGTCTATGGTGCAAAAACTTCCCCAACACTCCGTCCACGTCACGTATAACTTCACAATCCTCGTGTTCTGCCTTAACAAATGATGTTCCTTGTGGTAGCACACAGACATACTTTGCTCCTAACTGTTCTCTTATATGCTCAGGTACATTCTCAAACGCTTGCTCTGGTCTTTCGTATAGCCTTATTATCGCAAACTCACTGCCTAACATATCGTCCAAAAGAACCTTTTTACTGTCTTGCGTGAGCATGCGAGGTTGAGGCAATAAGGCTCCCATAAGTTTCTTACTTCTCCTGTTTTTGGTGGATAACAAAAAGCCTTTGGTATATCGAGGTTGTGGCTTGACATGCATTTCTGTGATTGCGTTCCGAAATGGAGGGATAACGTTTATAAGGGCGAAAAGCCAATCGCGTAGCCGTGATCCTTGTTTCGTTGTCGTCATAACGATATTTCCCAGTATTGAAGAGAAGAGAATCATTTCCCTTACGTGAGGATAGCGTTCCGTTGAATAGGTTTCTAGCAGGGTAGGGCTAGCATGTCCTTGTAAGACTCTCTGCAGTTTCCAGCAGAGGTTGGAGGCATCACGCAGCCCACTATTCATCCCTTGTCCACCAAAGGGCGGCATCAAATGAGCTGCATCGCCTAAAAGAAACACACGACCATGCATGAAGCGTTGCGCGATCACTGAGCGAAACGTATAGACGATTTTGCGCACTATATGTGGCTTACTATTTTGCGCCTCTCTACGCATGTGAGGATGAGATGCTCTTGCTTGATAAATTAATTCGTGAATGGCTTCATCGTCTAAAAGGTCTGTATCCTTTTCACCTGATAGAAGCATAAATTCCCAGCGTCGTGCATGATGTGGTGCTGGCACAGTTACGGCTGGACGTGTGTAATCACAAAAAAATGTGGCGGCGTTAGCTGTATCATCATCGTTGATTGTATCAACAACCAACCAGCGTTGTCCGACATCAGTTTCGCGTCTATTTTGCCTTTGTCGTCTTGGTAGCAGTGTCGGTGAATACATTGAAATGCCTAATGCATGCCGAGTTGGACTTTTCCCACCATCACACGCAAGCAGGTAATCACAGTTTATGGTTGAGCGCGTTCCATCGGATGTGCGAATACTGAGTGTAACCTTCTCCGCGTCCTGTACAAACGTCTCAACGGTATGCTGAAAGCGGACTTCGACGCAGGGGAAGCGACTAAGTCCCTGTAGCAATGCTGCCTCGAATGCAGGTTGATGAAATGTTGATATCAGGGGATAGCCATTTCTTCTGCTCGTGGGGGAGACTCTTGCGAGGAAATGTTGTGACGAGAGATAGTGCGCCTCGATGTCTAGCACAGTGTGTTTAACGATCTCATCTATGAGTCCCATCGACTGACAGATGCGTAGTCCCTCGTCGTCTATAGAGATAGCCTTTGGGCAATCGCTAATATCTGCGTTTCGTTCGAGCACAAGCGTCTGTATGCCAGCCATTCCTAGCAGGTTAGCCGCCGCGAGTCCTGTCGGTCCTGCTCCTACAATGACGACAAAGCCTGTAGGGACCGATTCATCGCGTCCTCTTGGACGGTCAATTGCCGACAAGGACGCGATGAATCGGTCCCTACGGAACATATTCTTCCCGATAATTTTTTTCATATTTGTAACTCAGGAAGTTGTTTTAGAGCTACGACAACGTTTGCGCCGCCGATGGCGCGTCCGCCGAGCAAGACTGCATGTGTTTGTTGCACAAGTGGACGTGCCTCGGCCTGTACCATATCCAGGCCGTAACGCGGGTCTAGCTGCTCACAGTTAATTGTGGGTGGAATGAGGCAGTGTTGTAGTGCTAATAGTCCTGTCACAGCGTCTAACGCGCCAGCAGCACCATAGCTGTGACCAATCATGGTGCGTGGGACACTGACTGGAAGATGGGTGAGGTCGGAGCCAAAGGTCATATGCAGGGCCTCTACCTCACCAGCATCTGAAGAAGGCATGGCGCGTCCATCCAGGCTGATGTAAGCAATATCTTCTCTTTGCAAACCGCCATTCTTCATCGCAAGGCGCATTGCACGAGCATATTGCGTGCCGTTTGACGATGGTGGTAATAGTCCATGCGCGTCATTGGTTTGCCCATAGCCCGCAATCTCACCATAGATAGTCGCGCCACGTCGCTGTGCATGTTCGTATTCTTCAAGGATACAGATGCCCGCGCCTTCGGCAAAGATGAGTCCGGCGGCACGGCGATCAAAGGGACGATAGGCGTTCGGGTCGTCTCCGGTTGCGAAGTCGTCGCTAGAGCCTAGTACAAAAAGAACCAGGGGATTAAGCATTGCTTCACAACCGCCAGTAATAATAACCTCAGCTTCACCCCGTTGAATAGCTCCGTATGCCAGGCAGAGCGCGTCAAGTCCCCCGATTGCATCGTTTATCGGCGTTTTACTATAACCTTGTACACCAAAGTGAATAGTTGTTTGACCGATGTTTGCCACTTGAAGCCATGCTATTGCCGTATACGCGCTCATGGAACGTGGACCGCGCATGTGTAAAGCTGCCAGTTCCCGTGCACCATAATCAACACCACCGAGCGTATTTGCTATCACTGCTCCAATGCGATGTGGGTCTTCATCCGTGAGTATCAGCCGTGCATCATGCAATGCTTCCTGGACAGCAGGCAAAACAAGATGCGTCATACGATCTGTTCGATTTATGAGCTTACGGTCAAGATAGTCTTGCGCCAGAAAGTTGGAAATCTCACCTGCGACATGAATACGAAGGTCTTCTGTAGAGAATCGTTGAATCGGTTGAATGCCTGAAATACCTCTGCTTGTTGCATTCCAAAAAGCCTCTTTTCCGATACCGTTTGGCGCAATTGCTCCCAACCCTGTAACCACCACACGTCGCTGTATTTCTTTTCTCATATGTTTTTCCTCGTCGGTGGTTGCTTGCTCTTGAACGTACTATGTCCGTTCATAGAAAGTACCTTGTTGGAAGATGTTACGAATGTTCGTCCAACCATTCGGGGCGTGCCAGGACGAGTGCGCTATTTACACCGCCGAAGCCGCTAGAATGTGTGAGCGCTACCTGTACAGACGTTTGACGTGCGACGAGGGGTACATAATCGAGATCGCAACGAGCATCGGGAGTTGTTAGATTCAACGTAGGTGGAATAATTTGGTGTTCTAACACAAGAGAAGTTACAATAGCCTCTATCGCACTTGCGGCGCCTTGTGTATGCCCTATCATTGATTTTGTCGAACTTATAGGTATGCGATAGGCACCATCCCCGAAAACGGCTTTGTAGGCAGCCGTCTCTGCTGAGTCATTGGCGGGTGTCGAACTGCCATGCGAATTAATATAGTCAAGCTGTTTCCCTGTAATGTTAGAATCAGCAAGCACACGATGAAGGAGTTGTTGCAGTGGTGCTCCATCAGGTGGGAGTGCAGTCATGTGATGTGCATTGTTGTTTGAGGCGAAAGCGATCACCTCTGCATAAATGTGAGCACCTCGTGTTAGTGCTATGTCTCGCTCTTCCAGCAAGAGTACTCCCGCGCCTTCTGCCATAACAAAGCCGTCTCGGTCACTGCTATACGGACGAGATGCCTGTTCAGGGAACTCGTTGCGAGTGCTCAATGCGCCCATCACCGCGAACACATTGATGCCTATGGGAGAGATGGTAGAGTCTGTGCCACCTGCGAGCATACGGTCGGCGCGTCCTTCACGAATAGCCCAGACCGCCTCACCGATTGCATCAGCACCAGCAGAGCAACCTGTAGCAAGGACCATACTTGGGCCATGCAGTTGATGATGTGCCGCGATTGCGGCGATAGATGCATGAGTCATGAACAACGAGGCGGGAGTAAAATTTTCCTCTGTTTGTAACACGTGTGTCCCATTATTAGTAGCCTGTTGCCAGAACTTTTCGCTTTCTTCGAGGTAGGCCATTGCTGTACCCATGTATACACCCATTGCGTTACGTTCGTCTTCGCTGAGCGGAGATGCAAGATTCGCATCTCCCAATGCAAGGTTTGCGGCGGCAATGGCGAATTGTGTTCCACGATCCATTGACGCACATTCGGAAGGCGTTAGCCCCGATGCAAGCGGGTCGAAGTCCGGTACTTCTCCTGCAATGCGTGTTGTTAGAGTATGTGCATCGAAGCGAGTGATAGAACGAATCCCTGACTGTCCCAGGACGTTTGCTTGCCAGAAGGCATCTTTGCCTATTCCATTGGGGGCAATAACACCGAGACCCGTAATTACGACACGTCGCTGCATATCTCACTCCTTACTAGTTGCTCCCGTGATGCTCTTGAGAGTAAAAGACGATATATTGCCTCAAACTGGGTATAAGCTGATGCTTTTTCAGCATATCATTATGCCCGCTTCGCCAGAAATTGTTTAATAAGTGGGTTGACTATATCAGATTGAGCATACATAAAAAAGCGGTCCCCACCATGAAGAACATGATAATCAGCACAGTTAGGGAGATGTTTAGCGAGCCAGTGTGTCTTCGGTTCAGGTGTTAAGCGGTCATCGGTACGATTGAGAACGAGAACGGGCATGGTAAGTGGTGAGAGGCGTTCGTAGAAATTAACGTTATGAATAACAGGTAGTACAGAAAACTTGTAGACCGCAGGCCAGAACGCGATCTTATTAAATTGTTTTGCGACGAGTGCATGAGGCATGGCTGGAAACGTCGTATTGCGAGGACTTCGCGCCGTGGCGTAATTCGCCACGATATTGCTTAGAAATTGTGGCGGCAACACATATTCTACGGGCAAACGTATAAACAGATCGTGTAGTAACCAGATAAATGGGTGTGGCGCAATCACGTAGTCTGGTCCTTGCACGAGTACAGTGAGCGAGCGACAACGTTGTGGATAGCGTATCGCAAACTCAAGCAATACGATTGCAGCATCGCCGTGTCCTACCAGATCGACACGTTCTAGCTCCAACGTGTCCAGCACACGGCGCAACTCTTCAGCACGTTCCGGTGTTGTAACAGGAATGGTGCGTGACTCATGGCGACGATAAAAAATAGCGCGTCTTGTCCGACTTAAATCCTGTATCTGATGACTATAGACCCAATCCAGATGTTCCAGGATAGGCACAAATACAAGTGGTTCTCCTGTTCCGATATCGATAATTGGTTTGTCTTCGTCGCCTACTGCTATGCGTCGCCAACGTGAATCGAGGTAGTCTATGTCAGTTTGTAGTGTTGCGGCATCAATCCAGGTTTGAGGTGGAGTGGTAGAAATGCTCATGCGTGGTGGTCTCCTGTAACGTGAATGTGTTATGACGTATTCTACCACTTCTTGCACTCTTACCTTCTCTCTACTATACTACATAGGTAAGGACGAGTAAGGAGTGCGCAAACTATGATCCCTTCGTCTCTCTATTGCCATGTGTGTGGCGCGGCAAACGCTACGGACAGAAGTGTATGTTTTGCTTGCAAGCAACCACTACAAATTGTTGCAAGCGACAACGTGACGCTATTACAAGGTCGTTATCGTATTCTGACACAGGTAGGCAAAGGCGGCTTTGGCGCAGTCCATCGTGCCGAGGATATGCACGAGCATAGCAGTATTGTCGCGGTAAAACAAATCAACCTGCGCGGCCTGACGCCGCAAGAAACGATTGAGGCTACCGACGCCTTTAACCGCGAGGTCTCGTTACTGTCGAATCTCTCACATCCTAATCTGCCGCATATCTATGACAACTTCACCGATCCTGAACACTGGTATCTGGTGATGGACTTCATCGAAGGCGAGACGCTGGAAAGCTATCTCGGCGCAAAAGGCGCAAACTACACAGCCTCACTTAACGAAGTACTTACACTCGGCATTCAGCTATGTACCGTTCTTGACTATCTGCACACACGCGAGCCGATTATCATCTTCCGCGACCTCAAGCCAGCCAATATCATGCGTACTCCTATGGGTAAACTCTATCTCATCGACTTTGGCATTGCCCGTAGCTTCAAGCCCGGAAAACTCAAAGATACTATTCCATTTGGCTCGCCAGGATACGCTGCACCTGAACAATATGGTAAGGCGCAGACGACACCACGCGCCGACATCTATAGCCTTGGTGCTTTACTGCATATGTTGTTATCAGGCGACGATCCTGTTGATAATCCATTTCATTTCGCGCCTCTGCGTGTCTACGGTGTACCGGGTCTTGCAGACCTTGAAGCTCTTATTCTGCGTATGGTGCAAATTGACGCGAATAGCCGTCCCGCAACCATAGTGGAAGTCAAGAACGAACTGCAACGCATTGCGGACCTGCAAGATAGTCCAAGACTCTGGCATCCTCCTGTCGGTCAGACACCACCTGCACTCCCGATAGTAAGAGGAGGTGGAAGTGGACAGCAACAAATTAGCACATCTAGTACAGGACAGCAACAATTATATGTGCCAACAACGCAGCGTAAACGTGTTGCACGGCGCAAGTTTCTTGTCGGTAGTTTCGCCATCATGGGCTTAGCTGTCATAGGGACGGGCGGCATTGCGAATATTGTGTCAGCTCTCCACTCATCAACAAACACGGGACCTGAAAATAGTATCGGCGAACCGCCATTTAACAACGGTAATCTTTTCGGGAACATCTATGTCTATTCAGGACATTCTCAACCTGTACAGGATGTTGTATGGTCTCAGGACAATCAGATGCTTGCCTCTACAAGTGGAGACGGTACTATACAGGTATGGACAGTAGATAAAGTAATCGGAGGAGACTCAGGTACAGCGGAGTACGAGCAGTATGCTCTCGTGCCTGCAACATATCTTGCTTGGGGGCGAGGCGCAAATGGAAAGCTCCTAGCTTATAGTTCTTATAATGATAAGACAATCATTATCTGGGACATGGTAGAATCCACGACTACTTCCATTGCTGCTACATCTGATACTCATGGTACTAATGTAAGTATTGGCATGAGCACGTTCGCGTGGTCGCCTGACGGCAGCTCTATTGTGTTTCCTACAAGCGTGGGCGTGCAAATATGGGATATTGCTCAGAGAAAAGTGAGCAAGCGGATAGATTTCAGTACAGGTCAGACTCATACAAAAGAAGCTGTTACATCGTTGTCCTGGTCATCCGATGGCAACTTCATTGCAGTTGGTGTGGCAACGACGAATGAGACGATGATTATAGATGTATTACAAGGACAAGTACACAAAATATTAACGAATGTGGGTGGCATAGCTGCTACATGGTCGCCTGATGGTACAGCTCTTGCAACTATAAGTGGTCAAGTAGTAACTGTTTCCTTCACTTTGGAAGGTTACATTTCAATGTCCTATACTTTCCAAAATGATGTTACTGCACTTGCATGGTCATATGATAGTCGCTATCTTGTAGCGGCTAGTCAGGAAGATGGTGCTACTGTGTATGTGTGGAATGTCTTCCAAAAAGATGGTACGCCAGTACCTGGAAGATTAATTGATGGAAGTACACCGAACAAACTTATTGATACATACGGAACATCTATACACTCCCTTGCATGGTCTACTACTGATGGTGGACAGTATCTTGCAATAGGAGCAGACAAGGCGTATTTACTGGAGATTGATCCTGCAATGTTGAGCAAGCAAGGACAACAAGGCTTTAATTATCATTCAGCGCGTAGGAGGCGTTATGGACATCCTACCGCTTGAGATCACTACCGAGCGCGTACCAGGGATCGCGCCTGTAAGCGAACATTCGCTCTTTACAGGGATAACAGAGGCGCACAATATCACCAGCGTAGAGGTACAGGATGATGATACAACCAATGTCCTCAAGCAAGTATCCCACGCCGAACAGGTATCACTCAATGGTGAATGGCTGCGGCATGCCTATATAGAGGAGCCTGAAAAGCAACCTATTGGACGTGACTTCGATGATAGCACGTGGGAACATGTCTTTGTGCCCAATAATTTTGGCCTGGAACCTTCGCTTTCGGCACACTTTGGCCCTGTGTATTACCGTTGTCGTCTCGCAACGCTTGATGTACCACATACACTGTTACTCTTTGAGGCAGTCGATTATCTCGCAGACGTGTGGCTGGACGATGAACACTTGGGACATCACGAAGGTTATTTTGCTCCCTTCTGCTTTGATGTAAGCGGAAAAATACAAACTGGCTCGATTCTGACGGTGCGTGTGCAGGACCCTTTTGAAGTATTGGAAGACGATCAGCCTCTTTTTGCACACGCGAAAAGAGTCATCAAGGGTACACTAAAGTATCATGACTCGCGCCCTGGTGGTTTACCAGGAGCAGGCTTGACTCCAGGATGGACTGCACGTCTTGGTCAATCATTGACGACTGGTGGTATTACTGGTAATGTCTCGTTACGTGGATCAGGTCCCATTCGTCTCGACGCCCTTTTTATTACACCAATAGACGTAGAGGCTGGCATTATACATCTTGCCGCGCTCTTCACAAACCTGACACCCGATCCAATTGTGGGACGCTTCGAGCTAGCGATAAGCTTACCAGGGCAAGAATCTTTCACCGCAACGCTCCCCGTTTCGTTTGCTGTGTATGCGAATCGTCTTGATGTGCGTGTTACAATTCCCAACCCCGTGTTATGGTGGCCTGTTTCACATAGTGACTTAGGACAGCCAACACTCTATACGGTAACGGCAACAGTGATGCTTGAGAATGTCTTGTCGGATATGCACACGACAACCTTTGGTTTGCGAACCGCACAGGTTACAGGTGATCCCAAACACTTAGAGATCAATGGGCGTTCTGTATTTGTGCAGGCCGCGAACTACATTCCGCGTCAGCATTTCGCGGATGTGTACGTGGATTTCTATCGTCGTGATATGCGTCTCGTGGCTGAAGCACATCTGAACAGTCTTGGTGTGCATGGACATATTCAAGCTCCCGCATGCTATAAAGCTGCTGATGCAGAAGGCATCCTGCTGTTTCAAGATTTCGCGTTACAGTGGCGTTACGATGCTGGAACAGAGACCAATCCAGGGTTTATCGAAAACGCATGTCGCCAGATCGCGGAGATGGCATACACCTACTGGAATTTCCCCTCTATCGTCTATTGGGCTTGTCATAACGAACCAATGGCGATGTTTTTTCCAGGGCAACAACCCGACCCTGCGATTGATGCGGATAATCAGGTGTTAGACCAAGCACTTGAGAACAGTTTGCGTCAGGTTGATGCGTTTCGCCATATTCATCGTGCATCAGGTATTGGCGATGACTTGCATCTGTATGATGGTTCGTTAGCAGGTAGCAATGTGTATGCTGTACGCGACAAACGCTCGTGGTTTGTGAGTGAATACGGTTTCTGGACGCTTGGTCCTCACGCCGACAAATGGAACGATCAGGGCTGGCCTCCTGACGAGTTTCAGATGAAGCAATGGCTCAGTCGTCTCTCGTTCGGTCCTTCGACCATGAATTTTACAGGTTTGCCAGAACGTTATACAACACGTAATGGATGGCAACAGGTAACAGAGCTATACGGGAGTTTCCTTGCCAAATATCAGACGGAATGGTTTCGTATTCATCGTGGCGACCCCTTCTATGCCTATCGCTGGCACTTCTTCGTGGATTGGTGGGGTTGGGCAGGTGGCGGTCTTGTCGATGTTGAGCGTAAGCCAAAGGCAACCTATTATGCTTTACAGGCTGCATCACGCAAACTGCTTATTGCAACGTCGCAATTCAATACATTATTTCCACCTGGAACAGAACTACAGTTCCCAATCTACGCGGTTAATGAGCAACGCGAACATATTGCGCTCAACGTCTTCTGGCGTTGGTCACGTATCTCGTCCTCACTTGTAATCGGTGTCGATGCCGAGGTTGAACAACGCTATAAACTACTTGCAGCAGCGAGCGAGAATAGCATGATTGCTGTACCGCATCCTGAACATTCTGGTGATGTCTTGGCATCAGGAAACATCATTGGCGAGGTAGGACCAGAGACAGCCGCATTGCTAAATACTCTGACGTTGACTCTGCCCGACGAAGAATTAGTAGGCGTAACACTTGATCTCTTCTGGGGCGATGGTGAGTCCAATTCGTTTCACGTCCTTACCGCAAAAGAGGAATGGTTTTGTGGACCTGGTGCATTTGTGGTAAGTAGTGGTAAAGCAACGCGATTTGAGGGTATTGTGGAATAGTATGTCAACATTCATTTGTTACTGAAGGTAATAGATGAATGTTGACATACTATTCCATCTGGTGGACATGCTTCATTTTATGTCGTATCGTATAAATAGTAAGCGATACTTGCACACCTGCAAGTATGCTAGCAGGAAAAAGGAGCAATTCGACATGGCAAAAGCGATTTGGAACGGCGTTGTACTCGCCGAGAGCGATAATACAGAGGTCGTCGAGGGCAACCAATACTTTCCAGCCGACTCCGTAAAGCGTGAATACTTTAAAGAGACTGAGACACACACGACATGTCCTTGGAAGGGTCTTGCCAGTTACTACACCATCGAAGTCAATGGCAAAGAGAATAAAGATGCAGCGTGGTACTATCCTGCACCAAAGGATGCTGCTAAGCAGATCAAGGATCACGTCGCCTTCTGGAAGGGTGTCGAGGTCGAAGCTTAGAAACTCTACGTTAGAAAACATTCTGTGGATAACGGGCATTGTCTGTTATCCACAGAATGTTTTCTAACCATGACTACGTTTATAAGGGAAAACAGGGATGACGAAACAAGCGAAAATTATTGTCACCATAGCACTTATGCTTGGCATGGCTCTGGCGTCACTTGATGCCACTATTGTTGGAACAGCTATGCCGACCATCGTGGGGAAACTTGGAGGCATCACACTCTACTCATGGGTGTTCTCGATCTACCTGTTGACCTCTACCACAACAGTGCCTATTTATGGCAAGCTCGCGGACCTCTACGGACGTAAACCACTCTTTTTGTTTGGAGCAACACTTTTTCTCATTGGTTCGGCAGCATCGGGTGCGGCGCAGACAATGGTGCAACTGATTCTCTTCCGCGCTGTTCAAGGGTTAGGGGCAGGGGCTGTCTTGCCAATCGTGCTGACGATTATTGGCGATATCTTCGCATTGGAAGAGCGAGCAAAAATACAGGGTCTCTTCAGTGGTGTATGGGGTTTATCAAGTATCGTTGGTCCAGCCGTTGGTGGTATTATCGTTGATAACTTCTCATGGCGCTGGGTCTTTTTCATTAATATTCCCTTCGGTCTCGTATCAATGTTCCTGTTGCTTTTTTATCTTAAAGAGAATGTTGAGCGTAAGAAGCATCACCTGGACTATCTAGGAACGGCAACGCTCACGGGAAGTGTGGTTGCTCTACTCTTCGCACTGCTACAAGGGGGCACGACATGGGCATGGAACTCAGTACCTAGTATTGGCCTGTTCGTTGCATCTGTTGTTCTCTTTCTCCTCTTTGTACGAACTGAGCAACGTGCCGAGGAGCCAATTTTGCCACTCGTTCTCTTCAAAAACCCACTTATCACCATTTCGAGTATCGGTGGTGTCGTGCTTGGTGTCCTGCTATTTGGCATTACTTCGTATGTGCCCCTCTTTGTGCAGGGTGTCAAAGGTGGGAGCGCAACGAGTGCTGGCTTCACACTTGGTCCTCTCTTGCTCGCGTGGCCTATCGCAGCGACGATTAGTGGAAAGATTGTTATTCGTTATGGCTATCGTATCACTGCCGTTTCTGGTATGTTCTTAGCGGCGGTTGGCGTGGCGATGGCAACTCTCTTTAATGCACAGACAAGTCTAGCCTTTATTATTCTTGCGATGGTGCTAATCGGAGCGGGGCTTGGCTTTGCAAGTTCGGTGTTTGTTCTCTCTGTACAAAATGCGGTGCCGTGGAATTTACGTGGTGTTGCAACCGCGACAACTCAGTTTTTCCGTACAATGGGTGGAACGATTGGCGTTGCCCTTATGGGAACTATTCTAAATGCACAAATGGCGACACGCTTCGCTCCGATTTACGCGCAATTCGCTGTTGATGCCAGTCGCTTACCTAAGAATATCGCACCTGCGAATGTGTTGCTCACGCCTGCGTTACGGGCATCACTCCCACTTGCGTTTCTGACACAGTTACAGAATGCGCTCTCACAGAGCTTATTCTGGGTCTACGGCTTAATGTTTGTGCTTGCTCTTATCGGTTTCGGCTGTATGTTTTTCTTACCAGGAGGACGTGCTGATAAACACGCCTACAAGCCAACTGAGGAAGAGGTAGCAACTCCGCCTGAAGCAGGTGTAGAGTCCCTTGCACATATTGGATAGAAAGAACCAAAGCGAAAAACGTGGGATGGCATATACCCAACCCCCGTTTTTGGCGTTTGTGTTTTTATTTCGAGTGAAAACCC
>CAXUHF010000042.1:18269-40235 GCA_964250765.1 uncultured Ktedonobacteraceae bacterium
AACCAACCCCAAAACGGTGGCAGGGCATAGGCATCCCCACGTTTTTCGCCTTGGTTCTTTCTATTCCTCTTCATCCCCTGGTTGTTGTAGTGGCTTGACAATCTCGTCAGGCATGAGCATCTGCGTGCCCTTTGGTGGGTGAAGCCATGCCTTCACGCGCAAGTAAAGTGTGATAATGCCGCCGAACCACAGACCACCATAGATATAGCCCGCCATCACATCGCTGGGCCAGTGCGCTCCAAGATAGACACGTGAAGGACCAATCGTTGCAATCATACCAGTACACAGTGCAATTAGTGTATTACGCAGGCGTCCAGGTTTCCAGTTCGTCGCAAGTAGGTAGATCAGCAAACCATAAAAATTTGTATAGTGCATGACGTGTCCACTAGGGAAGCTTGGCTCATTAATAACACGCACAACGGACACGAGTTCTTTATCAGGGCGTGGACGCTTAATAACACGTTTTACAATGGCATTAAGAATATTTGATGAGGTGGTAAGAAGAATAAAGAGGGCTTCTAAACGGAAACGCAGTGCCCAGAAGATGCCAGCAACGCCAAGCGTTTCTGGCACTGACCACTGCCAGAAACCGACCTCAGATACCCAATACATAAAGTTGCGAAACCACGGGTTTTTCTGACGCTGCAAACGTGCAGTAATCGACATATCACCCGGAAAAAATTGTGTACGTTGCGCGATCCACGAAAGAATACCTGCACCAGAGAGCAGCCAGAGATAGAACGCAAGGAACATTGTTCCTCGTGAAACCGCTCTCCGACCAGAATAGGACGACTCTGCTGCCACACGTTGAGCTTCCGTTGCAATTTCAGGAATATTGACTGGTGGAAGAGGAGCCGCTTGCGGCTCTGTCTCATCAGTCGATGATGAAGGGTTATTGGGATTAGTTGACATTGACTGTCCCTTTCTCTTCTGTTGTTATTGGAGTAGGTGGTGCCATCTCTTTTTTCTTGCGGGTAGAGCGTATCCTGCGCTTCTTCTCGCCATCCACTACATTTGGACCTTCGGCAACCTGTATAGGCACACGTACGCTTAATGCTCCTGGTGTCGCCGAAATAAGCGCGGGCGTGTGACCGTGTACGACGCCATCGGCATGAACTGCCACTGGATAATCTGCTGTGATACGAAGTGTTTTTACCTTCCGCCGTGTAATTTTTGGCTCTAGTATACGCTTTCCCTGTGTAATCGAGATACTATGTCGTATAAATTCAAGCTTACTGAAATTTTTGTAGATGACCACGTCCAGTAAACCATCATCCATTAACGTGCCGGGAGCGACCTGAAGATGCACACCATAATAGGGCGAGTTACAGACCGTCACTTGCAGAACTCTATATGGACGACTACGATGTCCATCAAACGAAACCTTAAGGCTGGCAGGCTTAAACGAGAAAAGCGCAACTAGACCGTCAAAAGTCCCACGAATCGTAGAGAGCCAGCCCTTGCTCTTGATCTCCTCGGCAGCAGGAAAAAGCACCGCTTCCAGACCGATACCAGCAACTTCGAGAAAGACATGATCGTTGATATTTCCAATATCAATTTTCTTCGTCTCACCCTTCGCAATAATGGCACATGCGCCCTCAACAGTATCAGGAATGCTCAAACTATGGGCCAAATTGTTCATCGTACCCATTGCAATAATGCCAAGTGTACTTTTTGTGCCAATAAGTCCACTCGCAACAGCGTGAATAGTACCATCACCACCCGCTGCAATCACGACATCAACACCCTCGGCTGCGGCCTTCTTTGCCAGACCACTACCAGGATCGTCAGGTGTCGTATACCAAACCTCCGGTTCGATTTCATATGTGCGGAGTGCCATAACAATCGCTTCTTCGTGTTGATCAGCCGTTTCCTGCTGGCTATCTTGTGGTGCCATAGAAGACGAGCCGGCTGTAGGATTCAAAATCAATACCGTACGCATGTATACTCCCCAGGGGATGATAGGTGTTATATTTTTTCTTTTGTTGTAGCACGCCTTCCACGTTACACCACTTCTAGTACGTATTGTACAGCATATTCGTGTCAAAAAGAGCATACAAGAAGGTACTTGCATAGCATACACACCTGTTCGCTATTCAGTGTTACACGAGGAATAGGAAAAAAACAGGAACTGGAAGCGACCTTTGTAGAGAGCGATTGCTACCATAGTACATACAGAAGAAGAATACAATATATTATAAATCAACTATGATGAGAAAGATTAAGTAGAGCTTAGAGCACACTTAACAATTTTATTGTTGACTTGTGTTATACAAGCACACTCGGTTACTATTAGAAGCGATAAGAAAAAGTTCTTTAAACTTTTTCCAGAGAGTCACTGCCGTTCTCTCCGAAAAGCCAGTCATACCAAAACTATTTTTGTCTATTTATTTTTTAAAGAAGAGATACATGCGAATATCTAGTCAAGAGCAGAACTCCACTGTCATTGTTCCTTCCTTTTCGTCATCACCAACAGATAGTACTTACCACAACACTATTGTCAATGCACTCAACGATAGGCGTACCGTGCTTGATGCTGCATTAAGCAGTTTGGTGTCACGAACCCCTGTGTTGACCGACATTGCTACACGGCTTGTGGAAACATTACGCAGTGGTCATAAAGTGCTTGTTGTAGGTAACGGTGGAAGCGCGGCGGAAGCACAACACTTTGCGGCAGAGCTTGTTGGACGTTTTAAGCGTAACCGTCCTCCATATGCAGTACTCGCGCTCACGACAGAT
Organism: uncultured Ktedonobacteraceae bacterium; assembly: GCA_964250765.1. GTDB lineage: Bacteria > Chloroflexota > Ktedonobacteria > Ktedonobacterales > Ktedonobacteraceae > JBBQVS01. The sequence goes on from CAXUHF010000042.1 coordinate 21,009, forward strand.
ACCGCTATTCTTACTGCTGTTGCTAATGACTATGGGTATCAAGAGGTTTTCGCACGTCAGGTCACTGCATTTGGTCAGCCGAATGATATGCTGCTTGCCTTTAGTACAAGTGGCGAGTCTGAAAACATTCTTTATGCCGCACACGCTGGTCATTCATGTCAGATGACCGTCGTGGCTATTACAGGCGAACTTTCAAATCGTCTTGAGATGGTGTCGGATGTAACGCTGAAAATGCCTTCATGTGATACTGCACTTGTCCAGGAACTTCATATGATTGTTACACATATTCTTTGTGATATCGTGGAAACACATCTCTCTTTGCTGAATGAGGCAACTTCTGTAGGAACTAACACATCGCATGCTTTCTCAAGCCAGGATGAGTGGTCAATATGAGTTTCCGCGCACTCTTTCTTGACCGAGATGGGACGCTCGTGCATGCCTCGCACTATCCATCTCGCCCTGAACAACTTCGCCTCTATGATAATATTGGACCAGAGTTACAATTCTTACAGCAACACCATAATTTTCGTATAATTGTCATCACCAATCAGGCTGGCATTGCTCACGGCTATTTTACAGAAGCACATCTGCAGCATATGCACGATTATTTAACTGATAAACTCGCGGCACTTGGTGTGCATGTAGATAGTATTTATCATTGTCCTCATCATCCAGACGGTGTGGTTGAGGAACTTTCAATACGCTGTGAATGTCGTAAACCACAGCCAGGAATGTTGTTACGTGCAGCATGTGAACTTGATCTGGACCTTGAGCATTCCTGGTTTGTTGGTGATATCCTTGATGATGTTGAAGCTGGCAACCGTGCACATTGTCGTACTGTTCTTGTCGATTTAGGCACCGAGTTATTACCACAGCAGCCTGTACGTGTACCAATGTTTGTTGCTCGGAACACACGCCACGCGCTACAGATTATCCGTCATGTTGAAGAAACAACAACTCCAGACCTTGTGTATCGCCCCGTAGCATGGCAGGTTCGACAGGAAGCAGCAGGAGTAACCCGTGGCTAGCGCAGTACATCTCGTGCGACAATTTCGGCGGCTTCGTGTGCTCGTTATCGGCGATGCAATGCTCGATACCTATTTAGAAGGTACTGCTGCGCGTCTTTGTAGCGAGGGACCCGTTCCCGTTGTGAGCAAAACAGCAGAATATCGTATTCCTGGTGGGGCGGCTAATACTGCCGCTAACTTGCATGCGCTCGATGCAGATGTAACCTTTCTTGGACTTGTTGGGTCGGACCTCGCTGGAACCTTGCTACGTTCCACTTTGCAACAACGAGGTATCAGTGATCGGTGGCTTGTAGAAGACAAAACAGCGCAAACATTGCACAAACTTCGCATCATTGCCGATGGTCAATACGTTGTGCGTTTTGATGAAGGACCAGCGACGTATGCCGCTGAGAGTCAACAGCGTCTCATTGAGAGATTAGAAGAAGTCTATCCCCAGTGTGATCTTGTCGTTATCTCTGACTATCGCTATGGAGTGCTTTCAGATGCACTCATTACACGACTACACGCATTGCATACAGCACTGCCAAAGGTGTTGCTCATTGACTCGAAAGCACTGCATCGCTTTCATATGCTCAATGCAACGGTTGTAACACCTAATCTTTTAGAGGCTCGTATGTTCACTGAAAGCGCGGAAGAGGAAACGTTTGACTTGGCCTCTATTGAACAGATAGCTCAAAAGATGCTCACGCGATTGCATACACAACATATTGCAATCACCCTAGGAGCACATGGCGTATTCTTGTTGAGTCGTGATAACTCCGTGCTCCATGTGTCAGCCCATCCTGTGGCACATGCGAATGATGTCGGAGCAGGCGATTCTTTTGCCTCCGCAATGGCACTTGCACTCGCGGTAGATGCAACCATCGAGGAAGCGGCACGAGTTGGCATAGATGCGGCGAGTATTGCTGTAACACGTGAACGCACCTCGGTAGTGCACTATCAAGAATTGCTCCAGCGTGTCAGCCTGCGAGAATACGCGACGAGTACTCATAGTTTGACTTCGTATAGCCGAGAAGAAAAGACAACGTCTCAAGACACATTTCTTTCTCTTATTGAGTATTTGAATGCTGAGCGCGAGGTTGAACACCGTATCGTGTTTACAAACGGTGTTTTCGATATTCTTCACGCTGGTCATGTGCAGTTTCTGCGTCAGGCGAAAGCACTTGGGGATGTGCTTGTCGTGGGTATTAATAGTGATCGTAGCACGCAACGCTTGAAGGGTGTTGGGCGTCCGATCAACAACGAGCGAGACCGTATGGCTCTTGTCGCGGCTCTTGATGCTGTAGATGCTGTTGTGCTTTTCGATGAAGATACTCCTACGGAGCTTATTCGTCTTTTGCGTCCGACTATTCATGTCAAGGGAGGAGATTATGCAGACGAATCTCTCCCTGAGGCTGAGGCTGTGCGTGAAGGTGGCGGACAGGTTGTGATTCTTCCTCTTGTTGGCACGATGAGTACAAGCACTGTCATTCAGCATATTGCCACGCTCTATGGTGCTGATGGATCGCATCCAGAAAGCGGGGTTCCACGATGATTGACGAACGCTGGCAAACGGTCAAACGCGTGCTACTTGTGCGCCTGGACAACCTTGGTGATGTATTGCTGACAACACCTGCCTTTCACGCCGTGAAAACTGCCTTGCCTGATGCCTCACTCACGTTACTTGCGAGTCACGTTGGGGCGCAGGTTGCCACGCTCAATCCTGATATTGATGACGTGATTGTCTATCCCGCACCGTGGATGGATCCGTGGCGCAAGATGCCACAGGACAGCGAACGTGAACAGCATACTATTGTGGAAATCAAGGATCGACATTTTGATGGAGCAATTATCTTTACCTCATTTCATCAAAGTCCGCTTCCTTCGGCCTACCTCTGTTATCTTGCCGATATTCCGCTACGTGTCGCAGCCTCAATTGATGGTCCTGGTTCACTACTCACGACACGTCATAAGCATCCCGATACTATTATTCACGAGGTTGAACACAATCTCAATCTCGTACGTGTCCTCGGCATGGACACCGACGAACGTGACCTTGTGCTGACCGTTCCCGATGATGCGCAGCGTGATATTGCGCACCTTCTGAAGACGTATGCTACCCATCGACCACTTGTCGTTGTGCATCCTGGCTGCACGATGCCAGCGCGTACCTATCCGTGGGAAATGTATGTTGAGGTCATCAATCTGCTGGTTGAACAACTTGGAGCCTTTGTGGTTGTGACAGGGGCAGACGATGAGCGTCCGCTTGTTGAGCAGATACTAGGTCAAGTGCGAAGTGAGAATATTTCTGCAACACTGGCTATGGCGGGTACGCTACCATTTCCATTATTCTGTGCGCTCATCCAGGCAGCCGATCTCACCATCACAAATAATACGGGACCAATGCACATCTCGGCTGCGGTAAAGACACCTGTGATCGCGCTTTTTGCCTTGACGAATCCACCGGAGCAGTGGGGATCGTGGCATGTCCCGCACCGTCAGATGTATCATGATGTGTCGTGCCGCATCTGCTACAGTCGTATCTGTCCCTATCAGCATGAATGCTTACGTCTTGTCTCTCCACAAATGGTAGTTGATGCATCTCTTGAATTACTGGCGTCTGTACAAGGAGACGAGAAGGAGCGCATGCAGAGCGAGGAGGTACTGCATGAATGAGTGGCTTGCGGCGAAAAACATTCTAGTGGTACGGCTAGACAATATCGGCGATGTGCTGATGTTAGGCCCTGCTGTACGTGCTGTAAAAGAAACATCACCTCAAGCACGCATAACACTGCTTGCGAGTCCTGCGGGTGCCACTGCTGTACCACTACTGCCGTGGATTGATGATGTTATGACATGGCGTCCCATCTGGCAAGATGTTGGGGGACGTATGGCATTCGATCCCACTCGTGAACGAGAGCTGATTGCTCTGTTAGCTGAACAAGACTTTGATGCCGCGCTGATCTTTACCTCGTTTAGCCAATCGCCACATATTCCTGCTTATGTCTGTTATCTCGCGGGTATTCCATTACGGGCGGGCGAGTCAAATGAGTTCGGTGGAAGTACGCTCTCAACACAACTGCAAGGCGGACCAACCGAGATGCATCAGGTCGAGCGTAATTTACGGCTAGTAGAGCATCTTGGTTTTGTTGCCAGGGATCGTACGCTAAAAGTCTTGCTCCCTGGCAATGAAACAATCTCTCTCTTATTAGAGCACGCGGGTATACAGCTAGAAAAGCCATACATTGTGTTGCATCCAGGGGCGAGTGCAAAGGCGCGTCGCTATCCTGCTGATCGCTTTGGGCGTATTGCGAACGGATTGACAGAACGGGGCTGGCAAGTCCTGGTGACAGGTGTTGAGCGTGAAGCCCCACTTTTGCAGGACGTGCAACACTTGGCACCCGACGTGCATATTCTTATGGAAAAAACAACACTTGCCGAGTATGCGGCTCTGATTGATCGTGCTACTCTTGTTATTTGTAACGATACGTTACCAATGCATCTTGCCGATGCTGTACGTACACCCGAAGTAGTACTGTTCTCTGGCACTGACTACGAGGAGCAATGGCGTCCACGTTCCACACGCGCACGGCTTTTACGTCGTCCAACACCGTGCCATCCCTGCTATTTGTTCGAGTGTCCCATTGGCTTGCCTTGTCTTGATATCGCGCCCGAAGAGGTCGTCGCGGAGGTCGAGGCATTGCTTGCTATGAGTGGGAGCAGGCAATGAAACGTATTGCTGTCTTTCGCGCTTTGCAGCTTGGCGACCTTCTCGTAGCGGTTCCAGCATTTCGTGCTTTGCGCCAGCGTTTTCCAGAAGCTGAAATTACTCTGATTGGTTTACCGTGGGCCTCCTCTTTTGTTCAACGTTTCAACCACTACATTGACCGTTTCGTCGAGTTTGTTGGCTATCCGGGCATCGACGAAATACCCTTCGACAAACAACGTACAGAGCGTTTCCTTGCTGAGCAACATGCGTACAACTACGACTTAGTGATACAAATGCATGGAAGTGGACGCACCAGTAACCCTTTCGTGCTTGCGCTCAGCGCACCCGTCACGGTAGGCTATTACGAGAAAAAGCCTGTTGGCCTGACTATCGAAGCGGCTTATCCTGACGACCAACATGAAATATATCGCAATCTCAACCTTGTTGCTCTATTGAGACGATGGGACGATGTAATTGTAGGGACCGATGTATCGCGTCCTGGGGGGGGGGGGGTGGGGGGACCAGGGGGGCGCCCGGGAGTTGGGCCGGGGGGGGGGCCAACATGCAGTCACCCATCAATTTCCCCAAGGTGTTCCCCCCGACCCCACCCAGGACGCGATAAATCGGTCCCTACAGATAGATGATCTTTCCATGAATACCCGTTTAGAATTTCCTTTATTTACGAGCGATTATGCGGAGGCTGATATGCTCTCATGTTCATTCTCACAGAACGGCAACCGCATCATTGGAATACATCCTGGGGCGCGTCCACCTGCGCGACGCTGGCCTGCTGAGTATTTCGCACTTGTTGCTGATGCGTTAGCGCAACGTTTTGAAGCACAGATACTGCTGACAGGAGGACCGGGGGAAGAGCAGACGGTACAAGCCGTAATGGATGCTATGCGTATGCCCGCAGTATCGCTCGCAGGAAAAACTTCTTTAGGGAGCCTTGCTGCGCTCATCAAGCGTTCTGACCTCTTTATTAGCAATGATACTGGACCATCTCACATCGCTTGCGCTGTTGATTGTCCGAGTATAACGCTCTTTGGACCTGCTGATGTACGAAGATGGGCACCTCTTGAGAGGCAGAGACACGCTATTGCACGTCATCCTGTCGCGTGCAGCCCTTGTGGTTATTGGGAGTGTCCCATTGACCACCGTTGCCTGCGTTGGCTCTCGCCTGACGAAGTGCTTGTAGCGGCAACGGAAATGATACAGAAGGAACATATACAGCAATGCAACGTCTGAAAATTCTTATATGGCATATACATGGAAGTTATCTAAATACGTTGGCACAACTTGACCATGACTGGTATCTACCGACGAAACCGCATCGACCAGAGGGCTATGGTGGACGTGGTCCATCATTTGATCTGCCAGCCTATATGCGTGAAGTACCTGCGGAAGAGGTCAAAAATCTTGATCTTGATGTGATCGTGTATCAGACACCAAAGAATTATGGAGAAGACGCAGACGAAATTCTTAGTTCTGAGCAGCGTGCTCTACCGAAAATTTACCTTGAGCATAATACGCCCAAGCCACATGCAACCGATACGCGTCATCCCGTTGATGACCCAAACGTGTTGTTAGTACACGTTACTCACTACAACCGTCTGATGTGGGATAACGGAAGGACGCCCACTATCGTCATTGAGCACAGTGTAGCTATTGATCCTACCACAACCTATCGTGGCATACTGAAACGGGGTGTGACGGTTATTAATGGTATGCAAAAGCGACCGCGTATTACTGGTTATGATCTCTTTTTACAAGCACAGGAAACAGTTCCACTTGATGCTGTCGGCATGCAAACAGAGGCACTTGGCGGTCTAGGCGATATTCCTTATCGTCATTTGCACCAGCGTCTTGCAGACTATCGTTTTCTGTTCAGCCCTATCCGTTATACTAGTCTTCCGCTTGCGGTAATTGAAGCCATGACGCTTGGCATGCCTGTTGTCGCCTTAGCAACAACCGAGTTACCAACGGTAATTGAAAACGGGAAGAGCGGCTATATTTCCTGTGATCCTCATGTCTTGAATGAGCATATGCACTATTTGCTTACTCACCCAGAGGATGCGAAGACGATGGGGGATTACGCCAAAAGCGTGGCGCAGGACCGCTTTGGACTGGAACGCTTCAAACAGGATTGGAATGCCGCCTTTGCGCGGGTGCTTGAATAAAGAATATTAGGGAAGGAAAAAATAGATGGAAAGAGGAACACGTATAGCGTTTTTGAGTGAACATGCTAGCCCTATCGCTCTTTTGGGTGGAGAGGACGCAGGAGGGCAAAATGTCTACGTTGACGAGGTGAGTCGCAATCTTGCGCGATTGGGCTATATCGTTGATGTGTTTACCCGTCGTGACAATCTTGATGCACCAGAGATCATCGAATGGGCACCAAATGTACGCGTCATCAACTTGACTGCTGGTCCCACAAGCTTTATTCTAAAAGACGAACTATGGCAGTATATGCCAGCGTTTCGTGATGCGTTGCTTGACTTTATAGAGCGGAACGAGACACGCTACGATCTTCTTCATGGTAATTTCTGGATGTCTGGTTGGGTTGCCACAGAACTGCGCAATCGTTTAAACATTCCTGCCGTACAAATTTTTCATGCAATGGGCAAGACGAAGCGTATTCATCAAGGAAGTGTTGATACCAGCCCACAGGAACGCATAGACACTGAGTTGCAGATTATCCGCTCGGTAGAACGCGTGATTGCACAATGCCCAAGCGAGTGGTCAGAATTAGTTGACGATTATGGCGCGGACCCGGAACGCGTTGAGATTATTCCTTCTGCGGTCAACACATCGGTGTTTCATCCTATAGCGCGAGAAGAGGCGCGTCAACGGATTGGATTGGCTCTGGACGCTTTTGTCGTCGTTTACGTAGGTCGTATGTTACCTCGTAAAGATGTGCGTAACGTCGTACGTGGCATGGCGCAGCTTGTACGGGACTGCGAACGTCAGACGGCGATGCATGGAACAGTATTTCCGCCACTACACCTTCTACTTGTTGGTGGTGAGACAACGGACCCAGACCCATTTGCTACTCCTGAAATTAGTGTTTTACAGCAACTCGTTGTAGAGCTAGGTATTGCAGAGCATGTGTCCTTTGTGGGCAAGCGACAACAGGATGTGTTACACACCTACTATAGTGCGGGCAATGTTGCTGTAACAACGCCGTGGTATGAGCCATTTGGTCTCACTCCTTTAGAGGCAATGGCTTGTGGACGAACTGTGATTGGCTCTGCTGTCGGAGGCATTACATACACCATCTCTGATAACGAAACCGGCTTCCTGGTTCCACCACGCGACCCCAAAGCGTTAGCAGAGCGTCTCTATCAACTGCTGCTAGACTCAGAATTGTGTAAACACATGGGACAAGCCGCTCGTGTTCGGGTCGAACGAGAATTTACGTGGGAGACTGTTGCACAACGGACAAGTGGACTCTATGAAGCTGTGATAGCTGCATATAAGCATAGAACACAAACACCTTTGCTCGCTACACTGGAAAGCCAATCTCTGCGGGAAGGAGAGTAGTGCTGTGACAAGTGTTGATGTACTCATTCCAACATGTCGGCGTAAAACTGGTCTTGCGATGGTCTTAACCAGCTTGCTTGGACAGACATTCACCGATTTCAATGTCATTGTTTCCGATCAAACGGAAGAGTATGAAGCGTATATTGATAGTATCGAGATACAAACCGTGGTACGCGCTCTACGTTGGCACGGACATTCAGTAACGCTTCATCGTCATCTGCCCCGGCGTGGCTTAGCAGAACAACGTCAGTTTTTGCTTGAGCAGAGTAGAGCAGCATACGTGCATTATCTTGACGACGATGTATTACTAGAGCCGCAGGTTCTGCAACGTATGCTGCGAGTCCTCAAAGAGGAGCACTGTGGCTTTGTTGGCTGTCCCGCCACCGGTTTACAGCATCTTTCTGATGTGCGTCCACAGCAACAGCATATCGAGGTATGGGAAGGTCCTGTTGTGCCCGAAGCCTTTGACGTTGATACAGTTCCGTGGGAACGTCATCTAGTGAACAATGCCGCCAATCCGTTGCACCTGGAACAGCGACTTGTCAAAGAAGGTCGTCCTGTGCGCTACAAAATCGCATGGGTTGGTGGAGCAAACGTGCTGTATGATCGGAAGAAACTGTTGAGCGTGGGCGGCTTTTCGTGGTGGCATCGTTTACCACCCGAACATGCAGGTGAAGAGGTTGTGGTACAGTTTTTACTCATCCATAACTATGGAGGATGTGGCATTCTCCCAAGCGGTACCTATCATCTCGGTTTACCTACAGAGGTGGATAACCGTCAGCGGAACGCTACCGAATTGTTCGGAGAACTCCTGGAAGAATATGGAATAACGAGGGTGTGCTAATGCTGTTTGAAAAATTGATTCGGGAATCCAACGGACGCCCACAAGGGGCTACCCTACTATACGACCATTTGTGCTACGCACATTGTGTATAGTAGGGTAGCCCCTTGTGGGCGTCCGTGGGTCTTATTCCCATGTTATTTCGTTAATCTGCTTTAGCACACCCCATGCGAAAATTTTATAAACATGATAAAAGAAAGAGAAAAACACATGAGCGAGAATCCACTTACAGGAAAAGTCGTTTTAGTAACAGGAGCAGGTAGTGGTCTGGGCGAGGCAACTGCACGAGCCTTTGCCTCTGCAGGAAGTCATGTTGCATGTATTGATATTCAGCAAGCTGGTATCGAGCGTGTGAGTAAGAGCATCGAAGCGCAAGGAGTGCGGAGTGTCGCGCTACAATGTGATGTAAGTGACGCAAACGCTGTTTTTGCGACTGTAAAGGCTGTTGGAGAACAGTTGGGTCGTCTGGATATCGTCGTAAATTGTGCCGCCATTGATTACACGGTCTCGGTTGAGGAAATGACGGTTGAGCAATGGGATCGTGTGATTGGCGTGAACTTACGTGGTCCATTCCTTTTCACGAAGGCGGCGTTTCCTCTCATGCGTCAGCAACAAGCAGGTCACGTTATCAATATTGCATCAACCGCTGCTTTGCGTATGTGGGGCAATGCCTCGGCGTATCATGCATCGAAAGCGGGACTGGTAGCCTTTGGGCGCGGCTTCGGAGTCGAGGGACGCGCTTATGGCATTCGTGTGACAACCATTATTCCAGGTGGTATGCAGACACACTTCTTTGATCGTTTTCAGGAGCAGGGAATCCCTATGCCAGAAGAGAAAAACCTGCAAGACCCTGCTAACGTCGCCAACGTTATCGTCTTTGCGGCACAAGTGCCACCAGAATCCGCGATGCAAGAGGTGCTCATAACGCCATTCACTGAGACAAGCTGGCCCTAGATAGAGCTTGGTGTGCTCTTGATGGATGAGTTAAAATTTCTATAAGGGTTTTGTTTCATTACACAAATACACGTTATCATTTGTGATAGCTGTGAGAGTGTAATAAATGAAACCCTTATGGTAGTTTTAAGGAGACTTTCATGTACAGATGGTACATCACTAAGCATAACACTATTCCATTTTTAACGGAGGCATAAAAAAATATATGGCTGATGAACAGCAACGAGGTAGTAAGGATGCTATTGAGCCGGGGATGTTGATAGGGGCAACAAGAGGCGATCTGGGTGAGGACGATGTGAGCAAGCCGAGAGTAGTTGATGTTGTGAGGGATGCACGAGGGCAGGTCGAGGAAGTCATTATGGAAAAAGGTTTGCTCTTTAAGGAAGAGCTAGAGATTCCGGCAAATCGTATTCAGTCTGTGGAAGAGGAGACGCCTCAGCATCCACACGGTAAAGTGATGGTAGACGTAAATACGAAGGAGATCGCTGCGCTCTCGACAGGTGGGCACGAACAACTGCTGCATGAAAAAGAATTTCAGGAGCAAGATGGTGATAGTCTTCTCGACGAAGTTGAGGAAGCTATTCCAACGGCAGAGGGGCTACGTGGCTTGGAAGAGGATAGGCAAGGGACGCCAGCAGAACGTGAAAAGCAAGAGGCGGAAGCGGGGAAGATTCCGTTATTACGTTCGTTGGGACCAGGATTTCTGGGTGGGATGGCTGGCAACGATTCCTCGGCGGTCGCATCCTATGCGATTGATGGAGCGCAAAACGGATTTGGGCATCTCTGGCTATTGCTTCTCGCCACGCCGCTCTATCAATGCTCGATGTTCGCTTGTGCAAAACTCGGACGCATTACACAAAAGGGTTTGGCGGAAGTCCTCCGCGAACATTATGGGCGTTGGATAGCGGGTATGGCGGCACTTGTCCTTATTATTGCAAATGTTGCCTTGATTGCCGCCGATCTCGTTGCCATTGGTAGTGGGCTGGAATTGTTTTTTCATATTAACTGGGTCTGGTTTGTTGTACCAGTAGCTGCTGTTTTATGGTATCTTACTGTGTTTCGCAACTTTGAATCAATCAAGCGCATTTTTATTCTTATGAGCCTTGTATTCGTTGTTTATATTGTGACTGCCGTGTTAGCAAAACCAAACTGGAGTAGCCTGCTCTTCAATACCTTCGTGCCGCATATCGACTTGAATTTTGCAAGTGTCAGTAGTGCTGTTGCCCTGCTGGGCGCGACCATCTCTCCGTACAACATATTCTGGCAGGTGCAGGGAGAAAAAGAGGAAATCCGACCAGGGACACTTTCACAGAAACTGCACTTCGCCGCTTTGGACATCAGTACCGGCGTGATTAGTGGTAATCTCATTGCTTACGCAATCATCGCATCGACAGCAGCAACACTGTTTGTACATCACAAGAGTATTGTAACAGCAGTTGATGCAGCACAAGCACTTGTACCCGTGCTGGGTCCGTTTGCGGAATACTTGTTTGCAATTGGTCTTATAGGGGCAGGAGTTGTTGCTATTCCTGTGCTATTAGCGAGTACGTCATATGCGGTAGCGGGAACATTTGGTTGGCCCTCTGGTCTTTCTAAGAAACCGTGGCAAAACGAAGGTTTTTACCTCATTCTGACACTTGCACTTGTTGTCAGTCTCGCACTTGCTCTCATTCGTTTAGACCCGATTCGGTTACTTTTCTGGGCTAACGTCCTCTCTGGTGTGCTTTCGCCTGTGCTCATTGTCTATGTCTTACTCGTTGGTAATAATCGTAAGATTATGGGAAATCATCGTTTAGGCTGGCTTGTAAATACAGGGTTAGTTGTAACTGTACTTGTGATGACTGCTGCTGCTCTCCTCCTCTTCTATGGACTTGCAACAGGACAGGCTGGCTCGTAAAAAGGAAAACAGGGAGACCGCGAGGGTTTCACCTACACATTGCATTGCCCTGTGTGTAGGGGAGGCTCTCGCGGTCTCCCTGTTTTTAATAGTCTACTGCTGTGGGTACTGTTGTGGTGGATACTGCTGTGGAGTTGTTGATTGATAGTTAGGCTGTACTGCGTATTGCTGACCAGTGCGATAATCACCAGTTTGCATGTCGGCAATAGTACGTGCCTGTGTGATGCTTTGCTGAGCACTTTGTTGTGAACTGACTTGTGAAGCAGCCTGCCCCAGTGAGGACTCGCTACTCTCAACCAAGCGTTTAGCCGCATCACGTCCACCAAGACCAAATGCAAGACCAAATGCTAGCGCGGCGGCACCCATAATCGCGGTGAACAGAATGTTGAGGAGGGCAGCACCAATGTTCAACTGCTCAAGAGCAACAATAGCGACGAAACCAAGAACAGCGTATCGTGCAATGTTTGCAAACACATTTGGATTGCCAATACGTGAACTTGAAGCCGCACCACGCACGATGTCAGAGACGAACGTTGCTGCAAGCGTGCCTAGGAAAAGAATAAGAATAGCGACAAACACATTTGGGATGTAGGCTATAACTTGTCCCAACAGTGCACTAACGGCGGTAAGACCGAGTGAGTCAACGGCAGGTACCAAGAAGATCAAGAAGACAAACCAGTAAACTATGCGACCCAAGATGCCTGCTGCATCCATCTTGACGCCCATTTGCTGTTCCAAGCGTGTCAGACCAATTCTTGTTGAGAAGCGATCAAAGCCTACCTTACGTAACAAGAAGGTGACAGCCTTCGCAAGTGCTGTTGCAACAATATATCCTACAAGTAGGATAACGAGAAAGCCAAGTAGTCTTGGCACAAATGTGAAGAGGAGTGCTAGTGCCGCTCCAAATGAACTCACGACCGCGTCAATGATATTCATAACTTCATACTCCTTACAGTACTATAAAAAGTCCATTTAAGGGAGATAAACGCTGCAAGACGAATTGTGAGATTGCTTGCTATTAGAGCATAAGTTATATCGTGTTGAATTACAAGTCTTTTAGAAAAAGACTAAGGGTATACTAAGTTCTTGAAAAGAACGTTCTCAATCTTCTAATAGTTGAGAGGCAAAGAAAAACGCGATGGTGCTGTCTTGACGTTGTTGAAGTTATAGAGAGGGCATTGGGTCACAAGTGCTATAGCGTACGAAACCTTTTTCCTCTGCTATTCGTGAAAGTATGTGTAGTCATGCAAGCAATTACAAAGGATATTATGTATGGCAATTAGCGAAAATCTGGCACCACTTGAGCCAATGTTTGAAAATCCTTTTCATATAGAAGACTTACTTGTCTTTGATCGTCCTTCTTTGCAAAGAATTCTAGAACAAGGCAGTTTCGGTGTGACAGTGGAGCATCTCGCACATAGTTTACACGATGTACCTCGAGTCCTTGTGAAGCATATTGAAAAATGTGTACCGCGCAAGCAACATGCTCTTTTTCGTTCTGAATTGCAACGTCCTCTGTCTGAACAGCAGATTGTACAAACCCGGAAACATCTTCTCGATAGCCTCTTTTGGGAACTGACCTATTGGAAGACTCCTGATCTGTATGAAGAGCTAACTGAGGGTGAGCAGATGCATCCTGGTATCTTTCAACAACTTGCATCAGAGATACGTGGTAAGGTGGTACTTGATGTAGGTGCAGGAAGTGGACGTGCAACATTCGAGTGCCTTCGTTCGAGTGCTGAAGTTGTTCATGCGGTTGAGCCTTCACCGGGTCTTTTGCATATTCTCAGTCAGAAAAGCATGCAACACCCTATGTCCAATCGTGTTGTTCCTCATGAAGGACGCTTTGATGCCGTGCCGTTGCCAGATAATAGTGTTGATATCGCATTATCGTGTTCTGCGTTTACCGCCTTGCCTGAACAGGGGGGCGAGCGAGGACTTGCTGAACTACAACGTGTCACAAAGCCAGGTGGGAAAATTGTGCTTATCTGGCCTCGTATCGAGGATCGAAGCTGGTTCAAAGCACATGGCTTTCATTACGTATCCCTTCCTGTACAGCAAGAGATGAGCATCCATTTCCGCTCAATACGAAGTGCTATACACTGTGCACGTGTGTTTTATGCACGTAACAAAGCGGTGCTGCAATATGTGCTTACTAAGCAGGATACAAACGTTCCCTTTTCAGTAATCGGAGTGAATCCACCGCGTGATTACTGTTGGCGAAATGTCGAAAAATAGCAAAGGAAAAGACACATGGCTTCAAAGGTAACAACAAGCACTGATCGGAGTTGGATAGATACTCCACCAAATAGTCCAACGCTTCGCCGTTTGAATGGTGAGCTTATCAATCACCTGCCGTGGCTTGACAAGCTTTCTACACCATTGCAGCAGTGGACGAATAAGCTTTTTGGGCAGCCGGGGCAAATCAGCTATAAGATTAAGGATATTCTTAATGGTGTTTGGCTTGGACATGTCGTACATCCTATTCTTGTAACCTTTCCCATTGGCTCATGGACGGCAACTACTCTACTCGATCTTGTATGGCTAGCTGACGAGAACGAGGGAGTCGCACGGAGTGCAGACATCACTATGTGGCTTGGTGTTGGTGGGGCTGTTGCCTCTGCTGTAACGGGTCTTACCAATTGGGTAGATACAGATGGGCCGGACCAGCGTACTGGTATGCTTCATGCTTTGCTTAATAGTAGCGTTCTTTCCTTGAACATTGTCTCCACTATTCTACGTATCACTGGACAGCGCCGCGCTGCGATTGGCATAGCGGCAGGTGCATATGGCATTCTACTGTATTCAGGCTATCTCGGTGGTGAACTAGCCTACTCTAGTGGCATTGGCGTCAACCATGTTGCCTGGGAGGGCGGTTCTGATGACTTTGTAACAGTTATGGACGAGGCTGCATTAGAACCAGGGAAGCTAACGCGTGTCGATGCTGCTGGCATTCCTGCAGTATTGTTTAGGGAAGGGAAAGCTATTTATGCAGTGGCTGCTACCTGCTCTCACCTCGCGGGACCATTAGACGAAGGGCACGTCGAAAACGGCGTCGTCTATTGTCCCTGGCATAATTCCGGCTTCCGTCTCTGTGATGGGAGTGTTGCTAATAGTCCTGCTGTCTATGCTCAACCCACCTTTGCTGTACGCACCCGTAACGGCAAAATTGAGTTACGTCGTCTCGAACACGCATAAAAACTTCTTATAAGAAAGCACAAGTATACCAACCTATCTTGGTATGCTTGTGCTTTCTTACTCTATAAGGAATATCTAATCTTTATACGTCTCCTCTTTAATTTTTGATTACAACTTCTTATTGTAGAGCTTTTCTAAAGAAAAAGTCATTGTATTTCCACAAGAAAAACGCTAGGCTTATAGCATACAAATGAAAAACAATCTTCCACAAATGTGTAACCCACTATTCACAAAGAGGAGACTAGCTGTGCAAATCCGTGAAACAAGAAGAGCAACACCCTATGATATCTCCGATATGGTGTTAGCGCAACAAGTATTATCCGGCGAACAAGATGCTTTTGAGCGATTAGTTCATAGATATAGCACACCTTTATTTAACTTTATATGTCATTTCTTAGGTGACTATGATCAGGCTTGTGATGTATTACAACAAGTGTTTCTACGCTTTTATACATCATTGCCAAAGCTTGGCACTACAGAGCCGTTCAAACCCTGGCTTTTTCAGGTTGCCCGTAACTGTTGTGTAGACGAATTGCGACGTAGAAAGCGTTATGCTATTCATTTCTCACAACTGGAAACTGAGAATAGTGAAGGCGAAATTACATTTTTAGGTGATATGGCTGATCCTGGTCCATTGCCCGAAGAAATTATGGAGCGTCACGATCTGCAACATGTTTTGCATGACGCTATCCAGTCACTACCACCCAAGTTTCGTGACGTTGTGACACTGCGCTATCTCGCGCAACTGAGCTTCTCAGAGATTGGTAGGACGCTCGACATGCCAGAGGCTACCGCAAAAACCTACTTTCATCGTGCGAAAGTGTTGCTACGCAAAACGTTAAGCGCACAAATAGCACCAATATCAGCATAATTAAGGTTATAATGACAGAACATATGAAACAAGTACACGCAGTCATTCTCGATGTTGATGGTACACTCATTGATAGCAATGATGCACAGGCACATGCATGGATTGATGCAATGGCGATGCAAGGGCATCAAGTATCTTTTGAGAAGATACGACCACTGATTGGTATGGGGGGCGACAAGGTATTACCAGAGGTTCTAGGCATTGATAAAGATAGCGAAGAGGGCAAGAAGATTAGCGCCGCACGCAAAGAACTCGTGAAAACACGCTATCTCTCGACAATAAAACCCTTTCCTAAAGCAAAGGAATTGCTGGAGCATATGCATAACTCCGGCCTAAAACTCGTTATCGCAACATCTGCTGAACCCGATGAGATAGAGCAGACGCTCAAAATAGTGGGTCCACACGTTCAAGACCTGATGGAAAAAGAAACAACATCAAAGGATGCGAAACAATCAAAGCCTGATCCAGATGTGATGAAGGTCGCGCTTGAGAAGTCGGGCTTCTCAGCCGACGAGGTTGTAATGCTGGGTGATACACCCTATGACCTTGAGGCCGCTACGAAAGTTGGTGTTAAGTCTATCGCCTTCCGCTCTGGTGGCTGGGATGACAAAGACCTTGCTCAGGCTATTGCAATTTATACAGACACAGCAGATTTATTAGCGCACTATGATACATCTCCGCTTGTGAATGGGATACCTTCTTAAGGCTTTTGTCTTTATAAACAAGTACACAAAAAGATAGTGGCAACCGAGTTGCCACTATCTTTTTGTGTACTTGTCTTGATACTAAAGACCGAGTTGTCCGCGATACTTGTTGAACTGCTGAACCAACTGCTGGCGAACTTGTGCGCCTGGAGTTGGAGTATATAATAGAGCAATGACGACACCTGCGACTAGACCGAAACGGAAGACGCCTTGTGCGTTCGCTTTACGACGTGCTTTACGCTCGTGCTCTTCCTGGGCATCATCGAGTTTGTCCTGAACCGTTGACTTGGCATCAAGGAAGCTAGCGGTTGCCTTCTTCGAGGCTTTATCCACAG
This sequence comes from uncultured Ktedonobacteraceae bacterium, assembly GCA_964250765.1. Lineage (GTDB taxonomy): Bacteria > Chloroflexota > Ktedonobacteria > Ktedonobacterales > Ktedonobacteraceae > JBBQVS01. Next base: position 38,068 of record CAXUHF010000042.1, read on the forward strand.
CCTTTGAAGCTTTATCCGTCACTTCTTCCGTCTTTGATTTACCCTGTAAGAAACTCAGGCCAGATGGCTGAGTAGCAGAATCAATTGCATCCTGGGCGGCTGATTTTCCTTGTAGGAAGCCTTTATTCGCCTTCTTAGATGCCTTATCCGCTACGTCTTGCGCTGTTGCTACTGTTGCAGCAACATTGGCCTTTGTGGATTTCTGAGCCTTCTTGAGATTCTTCTGAGCCTCTTTTTGAGCTTTCTTGAAATTCTTACGTGCGGCACGTGTGTTCTGCTCAAGCGCGTCTTGTGCTGTACCCACCGTATCGCTGATTACGTCCTGAGCTTTTGAAAGGCCAGTTGCAACAGCAGTTTGCACGGTATCTTGTACGCCGCTAAACCTATCTTGCACAGTACCGAGTGTATCTTGTACCGTACCCTGTACGTTACCAAGTGTATCTTGCACAGTACCTTGTACGTTGCTGAGTGTATCTTGTACAGTTCCAGGCACATTGCTAAGCTTGTCCTGAACGGTGTCTTGAAGAGTACTGAGCTGGCTCTGCGTGTTTTTCAGATTCTTGTTAGCCTTTTTCGTGTTTGCTCTGAAAAGCCCCTTAGCTGCAGCCGTACCTGCTGCTATTGTGTCCTGTACCTTGCCGACGTTATCCTGTGTGTTATCCTGGTTATTCGCAAGGGCAGGAATGTTATCTGGGGTATCATTATAAGTTGACTGGTTTGTATCTGTTGTATTTGATAATGTTGACTGCGCAGTATCCTTCGCATTTGAAAGTGCTAATAACGCTGTCTCTTTAGCCGACTGAATGGTGTCTTTCGCACTGTCAAGAGTGGATTGGGCTGCTGCTTGTGTCTGGTCAGCTTTAGAGCGACCCAGAATATTAAATCTTGCCATTTATTGCCTCCATTTTTTACTGTTATGTTTTATAGAATACATTGTACGGTTTGTATACCGTATACATTTTGCCATTAGATAAAGAGCAAAATACGCTTACCGCCTATCTGTCGTCTATATAGTTCACGAACGAACCCTATAAGAGGTTTCATAATCTGTGATACTCTATCCCATATAGGCTATTTGTTTATAGTAGTTGGAGGTACATGTGAAAACTAAACGCATGGGGCGTACGGGCCTCAAGGTTTCGGAGATATGCCTTGGCACGATGACCTTTGGCAACCAATGTGACGAGCCGACATCGCACGCAATTATGGATACCGCCTATTCGTCGGGCGTGACCTTTTTTGATACTGCAGACGCCTACCCACTGGGTGCAAAACCCGACATGCTCGGACGCACAGAGGAGTATGTTGGAACATGGTTACATGCTGGCGAGGGTCGGCGTGAGCAGATTGTGCTTGCCACAAAATGCCGTATGCCAATGGGACCGAATCCAAACAATCAGGGAGCGTCACGTAAACACATTCTCGCGGCAGCCGAGGCCAGTCTACGTCGCCTCAACACGGACTATATCGACCTCTATCAAATTCATGCACCTGACCCGGAGACGCCGATTGACGAGACACTACGTGCCCTCGATGATCTCGTTCGTAGCGGCAAGGTGCGCTATATCGGTTGCTCTAACTATCCCGCGTGGGAGTTGTGTAAAGCACTCTGGACAAGTGACCGTTTATGGTTGGCGCGCTTTGATTGTGTACAACCACGCTACAATATTCTGTTTCGCCATATCGAGAGCGAACTTCTCCCGCTCGTCCTGGATCAAGGGCTTGGCGTGATTTCTTACAACCCGCTTGCTGGAGGTCTCTTAACTGGTCGTTATGAGGCAGGACAACAACCTAGTGAGGGGACGCGTTTCACGTTGCATAACGCGGGTCGCATATATCAGGAACGCTATTGGAAAGAGCCACAGATGCAAGCAGTCGATACGCTCAAGAAATTCTGTAGCGAACACAACATCGCTATTGCACAACTAGCGATTGCGTGGGTGCTAGAACAGCCCGCGATCACCTCTGCCATCGTTGGAGCGAGCAAGGCAGAACATCTTGAGCAGACCCTTCCTGCCGCAGACTTCACACTCGACGATGAGATGCGAGCTATGTGCGATGACGTATGGTACCAGTTACCACGCGAACGCAACAAAATGGTCGCGTATCGTTAATGAACTGATGAAAAACCCTACAATGCGGTTGCGTTCCCATGACAGGGCTTGCCC
>CAXUHF010000043.1:0-39283 GCA_964250765.1 uncultured Ktedonobacteraceae bacterium
CCTATACACAAAGAGGTGAACGGGAAAGAGCATCCAGAATACGACAGCAAAGTGAGACAGACAACGTTTCAACACTCATCTCTCGCTTTTCACACATATCGTTGTAACTGCACTCAAACTCGTACTAGAAATTTGTATCTAGTACGAGTTTTCTAGTACAAGTTTCTTCAGCGCAAAAAAGGGGTAAAGAGAGATATGAAGCCGTTCCAAGAAGAATGTATGAAGAAAAAGAAGCATTACAAAAGTTGCTATCCTGCACTTGGTGACAGCTTCGCTCCTTCCACACCATTTACATTGCTATGACTCGTTTAATGATGCGCAGGTTGGCTGCTACTTGACCTTTTCAAACAGGCTCTTAAAAGTAACATTGAAAAAATACTTCAGTCACTATGCTTAGGTTTTGTACAGGATGAGCAGGCTGAAGTTTATACTCGTGATATGCTCAATACCATTTACCATAATGCGACATATCTTCTCTATCGCATTCTCTTTCTCTTTTGTGCAGAGGCACACCGACTACTCCCAATGTCACACGAGAACTATCAAGTAATGAGCCTGAATAGCATATTGCACGATGCATACTCTCACCAACAACAAGGATATCAGGATAGCGATCCTTTTTCTCTTTGGAAAAATTTTACCTATCTTTGTGTCATTGTCGATGAAGAAGCACCTTGGTTAGAAATCTTGCCATATAATGGTAGACTCTTCAATGATAAAGAAAAACCCTACCTCAAAGCACATAAAATAGCAAACCCTTATCTAGCTTCTGCACTTTTTGAATTAGGATACATGCAGGGAAAAGGAAAGGCACAGCACATTCCTATAGATTACCGCGACCTATCAGCACGGCACCTAGGAACGTTATATGAGAGCCTCCTAGAATTTCGACTTCATCTTGTAGATAATGAACCTATTATCGTGAGAGAGAGTAATGGTGTACGAACATATACGCCACAAAGTAAGGCTGGAGGTATCCAAAGAAATGAAACATTTCTTGATGTTGGTCAAGTCTACTTTGCCAATGACAGGGGTGAACGTAAAGTTAACGGGTCCTACTACACGCCAGAGGATGTTGTCCAATATATCGTGACAAATACTGTTACTCCTAAGCTTCAGGAACTTCGTGCGTCTTTAGAATATTTTGTTAATGAGATGCAACACGAGTGGCAAGTGGCTCCAACCAACGAAAAACGAGTTGATGTTGAGCGATATACAGATCGGCAGATTGAAGACGTCGTTCATAACAGCTTACTCAAATTCCGTATCCTTGACCCAGCAATGGGTAGTGGTCACTTTCTCGTTGCAGCCGGACAAGCAGTCACAAACTTTATTGTTGAAACTCTCAATATGACCCCTTGGTCCAACAGCAGCATTTGTACGGATCCGCTTTTATGGAAACGTCGTGTCGTGGAACGGTGCCTCTACGGAGTTGATGTAAATGAATTAGCTCTTGAACTCGCCAAGCTTGCTCTCTGGCTTAGTAGTGCTAGTAAGAACAAACCTCTTACATTCCTTGATCACCATCTAAAAGTAGGAAATTCGCTTTACAGCGCACCACTTAACAAGTTATCAACTCTCCCGACAGCAAAGAGCACGAAGCATACGTCGTTATTTCAGGAACTTTACGAACAAGCATTCCAGAATAGTCTGTATGAGCTAGGGAAAATAAGGGTGAGAGATTCTGAACAAATAGAAGACGTCAAAAGCAAAGGAGAGGCACACCGTGTCGCAGTAACTTCGACTCAACCACTACGCGATATTGCTCATCTTTGGCTAGCAACACTTTTTGGATTACACAGAGTGCATGGAATACCAGTAGACGAGGAGGAATATCAGCAGTTGGTTGGAGACATTATTTGCCTGAATGCTGATCCGTCTTTGGTAATGGATGAAGAACGGAAAGCAGTGCTTCATCAAGCTGCTGAAATTGCAGAGCGAGAGGGTTTCTTTCATTGGGCACTTGAGTTTCCCGATGCAGTAGTTAATCAAACATGCTTCTTTGATGTAGTTGTAGCTAACCCTCCTTATGCAGGAAGATTACCGAACCAAGCCATACAAGTACTCTACTCTTCGGCCTCTTGCAAAGACATCTATGCGTGGATGCTTGAACTAGGATTACGCCTTTCTGCAGACCTTGGGTATGTTGGAACCGTTGTGCCACTTTCCCTTCTCTTTAGTCAACAATTTAGAACACTACGCACCATAGTTCTTCAACGTAAGGGTACCGCCTTCTTTGCCGCCTTTGATATCAGACCAGCTAGTCTTTTTGGCTCGTCTGAGACACCAAATAGTCAGAGGGCATATATTTGCCTTTTAAGAGGAAGTACCGATGAGAGAGGCTCTATCTATACAACAAACCTCTTGCGTTGGGCGAGTGAAGAACGTCCTCAACTGCTATCCCATATCCACTTTTGCAATGCCACATCTTGGACAACAGAAAGGAATATCCCAAAACTAGGAGATGACCGTCTTATTCCTCTTTGGGAACAGATCATCTGCTCAAAGAAGACAATTGGAACCATAGTATATCCTCTGAAAAAAGGACAGACGCTTCCAGCATCCCTACACTTCGTCTATGTTTCTAATTCTGGTCGCTACTTTGTTACAGCAATGCCTACCAGCTTGCATCTTACAGGAGTAAACGCTTTTGCCTTCGAACGCGAATGGGATAGAGACGTTGCATTTGTGATACTCAATTCAAATATCTTTTACTAGCTTTGGTGCGTCTTAGGTGATGGTTTTCACATTACTGCTGAAAACGTTAAAGCGATGGCGTTTCTGAGCATTCCTGAAGGGGATGAGGAGTTAATTATTCTACGTGATACTCTTCTACAAACTGCAGAAGAGTGCAAAACTTATCACAACAAATTAGGGATGCACATCGTCGGCTACAACTTCAACAAGCGCATGGATATCCTCCTTGCTATTGACAACTTCATATTGCGGTCTATCGCTCCTAATATCGATCTACCGAGAGGTATCTTTGCTCAGTATAAATCCCCCTCTTTTTTGAGACCGCTGCAATTTAACAGAGATGGAATACTCCAAAGAGAGGAGAATGACGTATGAACGAAACACATGCACAGAAAGGCATGCCACGACTTCTCTTTGGGAGGGGCTATTATGTAGATTTTGACCAATTCGCTCGTCTCCTCAAAGCAGTAAGGAAAGACACACAGGAACAAAAAGAGATTTCCTTCGTTGCTAACAGCCTTGGAGTAGCCACAGCAAAAGCATCAGGACTTATCTATTTAGCACGCGGCTTTCACCTCTTAGAAAGGGGTACTGTTCTTCGTCTCACACATCTTGGTCACTTAATTGCAAAGCATGATCCATTTTTTGACGATAAAGGAACTCTTTGGTTTCTGCATTATGTGGTTTCCTCTGAGCCGCGCCAATTAGTTTGGAATCGTTTCGCCAATATTCTTGTGCCGAGAGCCCGTTTTACGTTGCAAGAGTTCCGAGCTGCCTTTACAGATCAGAAAGAACAGCATGCAGCTTACTCTGCTGCGAGGCACATCTCGAAAGAAACACTGACGGTTATCGATGCTTATATATACAAAAGCTTTTCACAGCTTGGATACCTTTGTATCGAGAATGATGCCTACTATGTCTTAGGTCACAGGGAACCAATATCGCCATTGGTAATAGGGGCGAGTATTGCATGCTACCGAGATCGTCATCGTCCAGGAGATACCGCTGTATCGGTGACGGATTTGCTCACCACTCCAAATAGTCCTGGAATCGTTTTTCAACTTGGTGAAGATCGTTTCCGAGGTGCATTGGAACAACTTAAACATTACACAGGCTTTTCCCTAGAGAGTCGCGCTGATCTTGATCAGATGCGCCTCAGCGATACATGTACAGATGTTCATTGGATGGAGCAGTACTATGTCAACAGGTAATCAGATGCGCCTTGATATGCTACAATTTTTGAAAGAACAACGTCGAGAGCGTTACCGAAGTTTCGTTCTTCATGGACGTCCACTTGAAGGAAAAACAGCATTTGCCCGTAAACTTACATCTATTATAGATGGTAGCCAGTACCTTGACGTTCTCTCCTACGTTGCAACTCATGTTGAATTTGCAGAGATTGTTGATCTCATCGATGCCGTGGTATTACGCAACATCGTTATCCAATACGCCCGTGAAACTTCAGCAACATTGCTATTGGTAGACGAAATAGATTTTCTTCTTCATATCTGGGGTAACAAACTTACTAAGTTCAAACGGGTTATAGATGGTAAATAAGGCGAAGAGCGAGCAGGTTTTCAGGTGAAGAGTGAGCAATCGACGCGAAGCATGAACACTGGTACATATGTCCCTGGGAAAAGCACTTTCCGTCTGGTATACTCTCTATGAAAGTTGTAAATGACGTTCTTTATTACAAGCTGATTGATTGTGAGAACGCTTCATCTAGGGGTTTGAGTACGGTAGGAACCAAAAGTCGGAATAGAGATAAAAAACGGCTGGTTTTCTTCACATTGAGAGGGAAAAATTGCAAGAACGACTTTTCGAGAGGAATTTTTCTCGTGAAATTGCTTCTTCCCGTCTTGGAAGAGTGTTTCCTCAGTCCCCTCTCCAAGCCAGTTCGACAGGCCATTCCAACTTTTGGTTCCTACCGTGCTCAAACCCCAATTTCTCCTGTAAGCAAGTGGTAATTCATGCAAGAGTATTTGAGACAAAGAAGAAGCTTTGAGAGCACGTTTGATGCCACTAGGAAACAGAGAAAAGAGATGTTTCATAAAATAGAAGGACTCAGGTGAGCTTCTCGGCATCTCTCTAGCATCTTCTTTGAAAATACGCTCTTCTCATCTTTTGCATGAATTACTACTTGCTTAGAGGGGAAATCGGGGAAGAAAATGTTGGGATCCCATAGCCACCAACTTAAGAATTGTAGAGTATCAGAAATGCATGTTTTATACGACATACCCTGTCTCTGTGCCGAACTTTTTTTTAGGTGAGCTTGTGTCGGAACAAACGAGAAACCACCTGAACGGTTTCCAGAAAGGCAGACAGGAAGCGCAATGACAGCATACTCACCCATCTGAAACTCGTTTCATACCTACATCGTGTACAAGCTCATGCGTTCTTAAGTTGGTGGCTATGGGGGAGAAAATGTTGAGACCCCTATTCTGCTCTGATGCAGCGACATGAATAGAGTCAAAGCCGTCAAATCAACTGACCAACGACACAATGTGTCGCATTATTTAGATATGAGAGTGTATCGCTGTTTACAAGGGACCTTTCTGATAGTAGCTCAGATCGCAAGTATGGATGGCGGACACGTCCATCATGATGCGGTAGTTGTACGCTGCACAATCTTCAAAGGTAGCAATACTGAACTTGCTTTTGGACCTCTGCAAAACGCCTTTTGAGGGGCCATTCGAGCCGATACCGGCACGGTGCACCATCCATTCTATATCACTTGCAGCTTCCACCAGGTATTTCATGACAGCTTCATTGTCCTCGTGTTGACCAATGTATCGGCGAGCCACAGTGTTTCTGATCATCCACAGGAGCGGCGACAGATCTTGCTTGGGAGGCTTACTCAGGCCTCCTGCCTGATAAAGAAACCTCCTAACCCCTTGCCGTCGCATGGCTGGGATCAGGTTTTGCACGAATGCTGCGTTGATCTTGGTATCTTTCTGCAGCTCGACATCGCCCAGCATAGAAATCACAAAATCGGCTCCCTGCACCAGCTCATCCAAATTGGGGGCATTGGTAGTGGATCCCTGATGTACTTCCAAATTTGGATTTTTGAAGGCAAGTTTCGCAGGATTTCGTGCCAGAGCTCTGACCTTATGCCCCTCCTTCAAAGCAAGAGAGACAAAGTGCTGTCCAGTCTGCCCAGTGGCACCAAAGACCAGGAACGTTTTTTGCTGGCTCATGTAGCTTCTCCTCTTTCTACGTCAAGTAATTGTGTATGATGCTCGATGGATTTCACGGATGTACCAGAACGTGCAAGCGCTAATACCGCATGACCATTATGAAGCAATTCGTTTATTCCTACCGCTTCGATCGTGTCAGTACCACCTTTAATTACTCATCAAAATGTAACAGGAGTCTTTTCTTGTCGCAATGAGAAAGCTCGCAACATTGCAAAAATGTGCCTACGCAGTGTCTCGCAAGCATATCTCATGAGAAACACTTTCTTCAGTGTCGAGTTCACAGGAAACGGTAAGACCTCCTTTAACACGTACTAACCTTTCAAGAGAATGACCATTCACCGTGAAGAGCGTCAATCTCTTGCATGGAGTAGCAATAATGATACAACGATTCCAAATGGCTGTCCTAGGAAGGAATCCTTGCCATACCCCTCTGTAGGGAGAGATGCTCCCAGCATTGGGACGCACTCAAGATGAGGGCTGAGCCGAGATGGATGATCTACGTCAGATGCAGAACCGCTTTGCCAGTGAATTGCCTTTGTAGCAAGCGTTGCGCGACCTCACCAATGTCGTGCCAGGAAGCCTCAACCGCGATTGACGTTCGCAATTGCTGCTTCACTACCATTTGCACGAGCCTGCTCAGATCTTGAGCATGAGTAGTTAATTGTCGCCCGTAGGAAAGGGTCGTTAAGGTTGTTCCCCCGGTAACGATTAAATTACTAAGATTTATTGTTGCCTTTGCCTCTGGAGATGCCGACCAGCCGAGGAGGACGCACGTTGCTCCTGGTGCCAGGAGAGAGAGTACGCTCTCTAGAGGGTTTCCACCGAGCGACTCGATAATCAAGTCGTAGGGGCCATAAGCAGACGCGGGTGCGAGATCGTCCCCCACAATTACCTCATCAGCTCCCGCCTCACGAACTAACGCCTCGTTCTCAGCCTTGCGAACCGTGCCGACGATGTAGGCACCGTTACGTCGTGCGATCTGATGCGTGAAGAGTCCCACCCCTCCACTGGAACCAGTAATCAACACGCGCTTGTTGAGGAGAAGCCCTCCTTTCTCAACTGCACGCAGCGCAGTGGTTCCAGCAATCGGTAAGGTAGCCGCCTGAGCAAACGTCACGCTGGCGGGAAGTTCAGCCAACTGACTCGTGGGAACCACGACTTGTTCAGCCCATGCGCCGCCTTCATTAAGCATGCCTACCACCCGGCTCCCGACCTTCGGTCCGGTCCCATTGGGAGCTTGCGTGATGACGGTTCCAGCCAGATCCCAGCCGGGTCGCCAGTCTGCTTGGGCACCCATAGTCATCTGCACCTCTCCTCGATTCAAAGAAGTAGCCTCCACCTGAACCAGTGCTTCCGACGGGCCAGGCTGTGGTGCCTGTACCTCTCTAATGGCAAGCCGCCCCGGAAGCTCAGGATCAACGACTATCGCACGTATAGAACTCATTTCTCTCTTTCCTTTCTTGAAGAGCAAATTCGCTTGCTGGGAATAGTATAGGAGAAAGCAATTGTTCTACCAAGAGTAAAAATACACTTGACCTTTCGGCTCTTTGCTCTTTTGTAGAGGATCGAGAGAGGATTACATGAGGGAAAGATGCCACTACCACTATCTACAATACAAGAGGAGCAGGCGGCCTTAGAAGAGCAGATGCGTGTGTTCCAGCAACTGCTCGGAGCTATTGAAGCGGTGCGCCACAAGCGTCAGGAGGACTATCGCGAGAAGTGCCATCCTCAGTTGAAGCGTTTTACGCAACAAGAACTCAATGACGAAGCCTGCCCGACCTATAAAAACTGGCTGATCGGACGTACCAATCGCTTGCCGAGCCGCTCAACGCTGATGCAGATTGCCGACTATCTGGAATGCTGCCTCAGTGAGCGCAACGATGTCCTGCTGGCAGCGCAGTATCTGCCTGAACAGCCTGAGTGGGAAGGCGATGCGTTGCGGCGAGCATTGGGGCAGGCGCAACAGACCATGGAGACCTTGCCCTACCCAGCCATTCTAATCACGCACACGTTCCAAGTGCAGGCGGCAAACGAGTTCTTTCTGCGTCTCTTTGAGTTGCCGCCTCTCGAAACGCTTCCACCGTATCAGCGCACGATGATGCATTTCCTCCTGAACCCAGATTTTCGGGCACGCTCCCTAATCAATACAGAAGCACACGCTACGTGGCAAAAACATGTAATATATAGTCTTCAACACTTTAAGCAGCAGAACGTGCTCTTCCAGTATGATGCCTGGTATCAGCAGAGCGTTCAGCAGTGGTGTAACGAGATTGTAGGCTTTCAAGAATACTGGAAAAAGGCGCAAGAAGAAACCCGACAGGAGAACCCGCCGACAAAGCTGGTGTTTGTTCGCATGGCAACAACTGGCGAGGTGCTTCCTATACGTGTACGGCATATGCTTGTCTCCGTGAGCAGCAAAATCTATCCGGCGGTCGCGGCACTGTTGCCGGTCGATAAGGCGGCGCATGCCGTCTATGCCTCGCTCGGCAAGGTGACCTTGTAGCCTTCGTCGGTTGGTTGACAGAAGAGACGTGGCTTCTCTCGACTAATGACACGGTGATGCGCAAAACTCAGGTACCGAATGCGCAAAACTTTTCGGTAATCGGCACGGCGTGCCTATAAATGTGGGAATGAAGCTGTAGCCTTTTGGGGAATTACTTTGTTGATTGAAGGATACTTTTCCTTGACCCGTTTCCGAGAAATTGGCTTGAGAAGCCAGAGGAGAGGAAATACTTTCGCTAGAGTAATTACCCAAAAAGCAACAGCTTCATTCCCACATTTACAGCACTATCTACCAGTTCTACAACACTCCCCCTTTTTACTGTTCATAGTGAACTACTATCGAGATATCTAACACTACCATTCCCTCTACACTTAAATATCCTCTAGACAATGCTTTAAGAAGTATAAATATTGAGATTTATATACACATACCGACTCATGACTGGGGTACGTATTTGGGCACTTGCTCATTGCGGGTACAACTGGCATCTCCGTAGAAGAGAAACAGAACGAGAAGGTAGCTACGTAGCACAAAATGGCTATTTCTTCGTTGTGCTAGTTGCTTTCGTTTCAGTGGGATACCCCGAATTGAGCAATGAGTGGCTTCTTGTTGCGTCTCTCTGAACAATCTCTTTCACCATGACCACATATCCCTGGTTGGTCCCTCACAGTGAAACAGTATGAGAAATGGCTAAAAAGAGTCATGATTTACCTCTGCGTTTGCTGTACCCTGTCCTTGTTGGTCATCTCTCAGAAAATTTTGATTTGACCACAAAAATAGGACGATACTTCTCATATACAGTAAGGAATAGTACATGCCACAAAGTAACTCTAAGAATTTTCCGAACAATCCTTCCGATGAGCAAAGCACAAAAACTCTGATTTTACATATTAAAGGACGTGTCATTCGCCCCGAAGACCCTGCTTATGAGGCCGAACGCAAAGTTTGGAATGCTGGCATTGATCGCCATCCAGCCTTGATCGTTCAATGCACTGCTGTGGAAGACGTGCAGGCGACCGTCAATTTTGCCCGTGAGCACCAGCTGCTTCTCTCTATACGTAGCGGAGGACATAGTGTGCCCGGCTATAGCTCCAATGACGGTGGTATCATCCTTGATCTTTCCCTCATGAAGAAGATTACCATTGACCCTAACCGGCATACCGCTCGTTTAGAACCGGGACTCGTCTGGAAAGAGGTCTCCCGTGCTCTTCAACTCTATAATCTGGCCCTCTCTTCCGGTGATACTGGCTCAGTAGGTGTCGGCGGGTTACTGCTTGGCGGTGGAATTGGCTGGATGGTTCGGAAATACGGTCTGTCCATTGACCATGTGCGCGCAATCGAGCTGGTGACCGCAGATGGACAATTCCTGCGTGCCAATGCCGAAGAAAACGCGGAACTGTTTTGGGGTCTGCGTGGAGCAGGCGCTAACTTTGGCGTTGCCACCGCCTTTGAAGTGGATGTGCATCCAGGTGGTACCGTTCTGGGTGGCATGCTCTTTTTAGAGACAACTGATTTTGAGCGCACCTTGCAAGAACTTTTTCATCTTGGGTCACAAGCTCCGGACGAGCTCTCGGTCCAGGCTATTCTCATGCTTGCACCTCCCATGCCCTTTATCCCTAAGGACAAACAGGGCAAGCCGATCATTGCCTTGCGGTTGTGTTACACGGGGGACATCAGGGAGGGAGAGCGTGTGGTTGCTCCATTCCGTCAGCTTGCCCATCCTATCGCTGATCAGATAGCACCTATACCCTATGAAGGCATGTTTGCATTCAATGAGCTGGGCGAAGTACGCACTATGCAGCATTTTGGTGGAACATACTTTGTGAAGACAATCACTCCAGAGTACATACATGCCTTAGTACAGACATGGCAGAAGTTTATGGTGCCCAATCTTGTCGTTGACTTGCGTATGCTGGGAGGAGCCATGAACCGTGTTGCTCCAGATGAGACCGCTTTTGCCCATCGCGATAAACAGCTTCTCTTCCAGGTGGCTGTTTTTGGTGATGCATCCAGTACTGACGCTGCCTCTCTGAAGGCACGTAGAGACCAGTTTATGCAAGCCGTCGCTTCTTATGGCAGTGGTGCGTATATCGGCTTCCAGGAAGAAAAGGGAGAGGAAGGCGTACATGAAATCTATCCTTCCACGACGTATGATCGCCTTGCAGCATTGAAGCGTCAGTATGATCCCACGAATCTGTTTCGCCTCAACCAGAATATTGCGCTAGCCAGAGATGAGGTAATGAGATCTCACTAGTCTCATATCACCATTCCCATTCCTTTTGTGCATTCAGCGACGCTGTATGATTGACATTGCTCGCTTACCCATATCCCCCTGGCGGGGGATATGGGTAAGCGAGTCGATGATGCCCGTAACCTCAGAATCAGGCTCAGCAGCGTCGTCTTCCCCGCCCCCCTCAACCCCAACAGACCCGTTATCGTCCGCTGCTTCATCGTCAGGCTAATCTGATTCAGAATCTGCCTCACGAAGAGTGCTTATTTTTCCGCAATGAGGGAGTGCCCAAATACGTACCCCCAGCTATGAGTAAGTATGTTATATACAAGCTTGGACAACTTGGTGAAATTTTCCCTATTTTTCCCAGGTTATTTTCACCCATAACTTGTCAACCAAGGTCAGAATTCTTGGCAGCAGATCACAACTTGTTTTAGAAGAACAACCTTTCCACTTTAGGAACAAGCTAATCTTCCTTAACTACCAACAACATTCCAGACTGAATCAATCCGTGCCCATCGTTGGGAAGTCATTGGGGTATGAGTTTTACGTTTGTCGTGAGACCTGAATCGCAAGACCCCACCATGCGGTTCCAAAGTACGCGTACTTGTACAATCAGGACATTCGACAAGCGCAACACCACTCTCTCGAAAACGCTTGAGGTCAATATGAACCACCTCAGTAAACGCACATTTGGTCAGTTTGGTGTGTTGCTTCTGGTCTCTCACTGCATCGCTGCTGATCACAGACGTGTCATGTGCAGAGAGAACCTGCTCCACCGTTTCTGGGTGTAATGCTCGGGCTTGCACTGGCTTCTCAGGTAGAACACTTAAGGAGATGTGTTCTGCTTCCGCCTCGCTTGCCTGCGCTTCGGTTGTGGACTCCGATGGAGGTACTTCGATGCTTGGTCCTGCTCCATCAATAATCCGAAACGTATCACGGCGCAGGATGAGTAACTCAGCCGCTGCCTGAAGTGTCTCTGCCCGTACATCCGTTTCTCCTGCCTGATGGCTCCATTCCAGGGCGGTGGTGACGAGCTTCATGAGGTAATCCATCGTCACCCGACTACTGCAGGTGGGATCAAGGACGGGCTGCGTGAGCCAAGTGTAAATGACTCCTGAGCACTGGCGCAAGTTAAGGTGCGGAAAGGGTTCACGGTACACTATTTCCAGTGCAGCCAGAATCTCGCGCACTTCTTCGCTCGTGTGGCCGACCACTCGACAGAATGGTTCCAGTTTGTCGAGGCGACGGCGGAATTGCAGCCACATGATATCAGGCTGATCGAAGATTTCTTTGAGCGGGATGGTGGTGCCACGCCCGGCAGCGACAAGGCACAAGCCAAGCGGATACTCATACTGTAAACGTCCCTGGTCTGTCAGTTCCTTGATGAACATCAGATGTTCCAAAGAGAGATCATGGGCGTCATCCACAATCAGGCACTTGACACCATACTGGACCATCGACCCCATGAGTTTAGGCTTGCGCTCACTCCACCGTCCCTTGAGCGGCAAGCCCAGAGCCGCGAAAAGTTGGTTGCCGATGGCTTGCTCGTCTTCATTGTTTTTCGGGGCAGTGACCGCCAGAACCGAAGGGGAGCCAGCCGTTCGCACCATATCTCGAATACCCATCGTCTTCCCACTCCCCGGATCAGCGACGATGACGTGCCAACTCCGCTTGTGCAGGGCTGAACGCAGCATCGCTTGAAAACGGCGCTCAAAGGCCGTTTCGACAAAGATTTCCTTGTCAAAGCTCATGGTAAAGGGTCCTCTCGTAGCGTGCGAATGCGTAATACACGTACCGGACGATCAGGGTCGGCATCCGGGACGGCAGATGGGAGTTTCGGGCTGGCAGTTTTTTTTGCCTCAACGTGTGCTAACCGTTCGAGTACGTCTGTGGGATGGATGTCCTGGCGTTGACGATCCCATTGACGGCTGTGTTCACTCGCTCGAATCTCTGCACTTCGGCGTTTGCGCGGCAGTCCTGCTTCGTCCTGAGTGCGGGCGCGTACCTCACTCCCTTGTTCGTGTGCGAGACGCGCCTCTTTCTCGTCGTGTTTGCGCATCGCTCTGGCTTCCCACTCACTCACGCGGCCTCCTAAAAACTGAGGGCAATAGGCCTCGCCAACGTACACCCCGTCCACAAAAAGGTACAGCACACTCACATCACGTCGGTCAAAATACACCTCAAACTCTCGGCCTTGAAGCCGGGAGAGCAGTCCAGGGCAGACATACCAACGCCCATGAAATGAGAGCCTGTTTCCATCAGAGACGTGATACCCATGATGTGGGGTCTTGCGATTGATGGCCTTCATTAACAGCAGCTTGAGGTCATCTGGCGATCCCAGATACTGGGGCACTCCGCTCTGTGCTACTGCATGTTCCCAGAGGACGGTGCGACGTTGCCGCCGAAGCTGGTCCCAGGATTGCTGGTAATCATCCACAATGGCTTGAAAGAAACAACGCTCAAGTTCTTCCAGCGTCATGCCTCCTGCCTCTGCAGCTGCTTTGGCGTCGTGGACTCCGTAGCTCGTGTTGGGCAGGCGGCGTTCAAAACGTTGGGTCATCCACCGGAAGAGAGCTTCCACCGTGCCTTTCGCAGAAGGCGCGTAGGGCGGTGCTTGCTCGGTGATGATGCCAAGCCGATCCACCAGAACCTGTCGTGCACGTTCGGAAGTGAAAATCTTTCCTCGGTCGTGGAAGATGATCGCAGGCTTTCCAAAACACGGCCAGAAATGTTCGCATCCTGCTTGTACGACCAAGCGGTCCTTCGACTCCAGGCTCTGCTTGACCAAGCGCATGTAGTCCTCCTCCTTGAGCGAACCGAGAGAGAGGACAGCTCCGAGAATCGCTGCCGTTTTGACGCACACGAGCACGGCAGCATGCACCCGCTCTGTGACAGCAATGCCATCGGGCGTGACTACATACAATTCGAGCGAGTGCTCATCGACCTGGGCGAGGAGAGCCGGAGACGGAATGGAGAGGACAAACGAGTGAAGCGATTCGCGGGCACGAGGGATTGGTTTGGTCTGCTCGCGCACCGCCACCAGTTCTGGCTCGCTCTTGAGGCGATGTACCTCTCTGCGCACCTGATCGTAGGAGGGAAGTTTGACCATCATCCCTGCCTCCATTGATAGGCGCGTCGCCACCTGTCGCATCTCGGTGTGTTCGTGGATTGCGGTCATTGTCAGGCGTGTGGGGAGTAAATACAGCCGACGAATGCACTCTGCAAAGGCGGGATGCATAGTCGCCTTTCGAGCATAGCTGCCACCAGGCACGCAAGCGATCTGGCCCATCTCACGCGTTCGCCTGACAAACGCCCCAGCGTGGAACGTGGGATACCGGACTCCACTGCTATTCTTGTTTGGGAGACTCCGGCAAGCACCAGCTCCACAGCCCGCACATTCCGATGAAAGTGTTCCCGTTGCTTCTCTGGCAAGGCGGAAGCATCGAAGGTTGGACCTGAAACTTGCGTGCCCAATTCAGACAAGACTGGTATCTCCTCAGCGACAGGCACATTCGCCAGAAGCGTATCTGGAAGGGGACCGGGAATAAGAGGTGCAGCAGTAGACGGGAGCAAGGCCAAGGGAAGGGTGCGATCAAGGGTCAGCTTTTCGAGATCAACCAACAGATGCCCCCGTGCCGCTGCGTCAGCAACTGTCTTCCAGATCGCGGCTTCCACCAGTGAGACCGACCACCGTTGCCCAAAACGGCTCTCGATCTCCTCGACACTGGCAACTTCGCCCCAGGGCTAGACGTCCTGTAGAGTCGCGGCGATTTCGGCAAAAACAGGAAAGCTCTGACGCCTCGCATGCAAGAAGACGAGATTGTAGTGACGCTGGATGGTGAGCGTTCGCTCGGTCCCAATCCAATACACGCCTCTTTGGAGATGCGCTAGGCGTCGGGCGGCTTCTGCTTTGGCGAGGTTGCGATCACTCCGTTTGTCATCCTCCATTCCCGCCTCTGCGATGAAGAGTTTCCATTTGAGAGTGTGCCTACCGCGTCGGGCAGATAGTCATGCGGCTTGTTTTCAAAGGTGTAGCCAATAGCAAAAGGCGCATTCTTCGGGGTAGGCAGTCGATAGGTCGTTGCAAACTGTGGACCAATGTCACCACGAGCGTAGGAGACCACCTGGGGATGATATTCGAGCCAGAGGAGGAGACGCTCTTCGAGTTGGCTACAGAAGGGTTGCCTGACTGAAGTCGTGCCTGTCTTAAGGCTGGGCACCCATCCCGAAATAGAGCGGCCCGCAATTTTGAACAGATCAATGCCTTCGACAGCCGGTGCAACCATCAGTGTCCCTCCTGTATAAGTGGTAGATGAAGCATTCTCACAATCAATCAGCTTGTAATAAAGAACGTCATTTACAACTTTCATAGAGAGTATACCAGACGGAAAGTGCTTTTCCCAGGGACATATGTACCAGTGTTCATGCTTCGCGTCGATTGCTCACTCTTCACCTGAAAACCTGCTCACTCTTCGCCTTATTTACCACCTGGTTTAGTCATCTCATCAATGAAGACCGTCGCGTGCTGGGTGACGACTGGTGGCCTTACGGCATCGAAGCCAACCGCAAAGCGGTTGACGCCTTCTTGCGCTACCACTTCGAACAAGGTCTCTCGAAGCGTCGGCTGACGTGCGAGGACATCTTCGTGCCGGAGTTGCTCACAACGTAACGCTGGGCTATGTCTTCGAAGCATTTTTCGCCATCGTTAGTAGCTAGGAGCCTGCCTCGTCAGGAACCCCCACTTGAAAGACGGGGATTTCCAGAAAGGAACTCAATGAAAATCATTGCCTTAGAAGAGCACTTCGCCACGCCGGAGATCATGGCAGCTTGGAAGGTACTTACTCCCGAACTGCAGGACCTCGCGGTGAAGCAGTCAACAATGGGCGACATCGAGCGTCGCCTGTTCGACTTCGCAGACGAACGGATTAGGTTCATGGACGAGGCAGGGATCGACATACAGGTGCTATCGCTCACCACGCCTGGCGTCCAGAGCCTCGACCCGGAGAAGGCTGTCCCGCTGGCACGCGCAGGTAACGACATCCTTGCTGAGATGGTGCGCGACCAACCTGACCGCTTCCAGGGATTCGCCACGCTCGCCACACCTACGCCTAGCGAGGCGGTACACGAACTCGAACGTGCAATCCGCGAACTCGGCCTAAATGGAGCAATTCTGTACGGGCGCACGCGCGACCGTAATCTCGACCATCCAGACTTTCTGCCGATCTTCGAGGCCGCCGCAGCAATGCGAGTACCTCTTTACCTCCACCCGCAATCGCCCCGTCCCACGGTACGCGAAGCCTATTATCACGGTTTCAGCGACAAGCTGCTCGCCTACCAAGCCGCTGATGATATTGACGAGGCAGCAGCGAGTGGTATCTACCCCGATTATATGAGACGTACTCGCATCCGAGCCTATTGTGGTGCCGCGATACGCCACATCACGGATGCCATCGACATCCTGCTTTCTGCTCACGGTGCTGGAAGCTTTGCCCTGTCTAGCCCGATGCAGCGCATATGGCGCGACTCCAACACGGCAGCGCGTCACGCAGTGATTCTTCCCACTGTCTTGGACGAGGTCTATGGCAAAGCTCTGTTAGGTGTGAAAAACAAGGATGTCTCGGCTATGTACTCGTTCCTTTTGTAAATGCGGTCTTTGCTAATGGCGTAGCGCAAGAGGTTTCTGGTTCTCTACGCCAAGATGAACTGCACTGGCTTGCCCCAGTGCTCTATCCACGAAAACTGATTTGTATTGGGGCGAACTATCAAGACCATATCGCTGAGATGGGAGTCACTCAACGTCCCACGTATCCCTATAGCTTCTTGAAGCCTGCGACAACGACGCTGATCGGTTCAGGAACTCCCGTTCAGCTTCCAGAGCAGGCAAAAATGGTTGATTGGGAAGCAGAATTAGCGGTCGTGATCGGTCAAAAAGCACGTCATGTCCGTGGAGAGGACGCGATGGCATGTATTGCGGGCTACAGTCTCCTCAATGATGTGTCGGCACGGGACTGGCTTGCTGAATCGCCACCAGTGGGGGTTGATTGGGTCATGCAAAAAGCCTTTGATGGCTTTGCCCCAATGGGTCCACTCGTCACTCCTACTGCTTTCGTTGCCGACCCACAGCAACTTTCCATCACGCTGAGTGTCAACGGGCAGGTCAACAGGAGAAGTACGTAGTAAATGTAGATCACGAAGTACTTAATGCAAGAAACCCTGTACTACATTCATAAATGCATCAAACATGCTACGATGAATGTTATGTGTTGCTCCGTCGATCTGAACCGCGTAGCTGTGCGTTGGTAAGTACTGTTTAGCCCGCGCCCACGCTGCATCGTCCAATGTTGTACCAAGACCTGGATCAGCCCGAATTAAAAGTGTCGGTGCTGCAATTTTGGCGAGGAAGGGTAGCAAGTCATTCGTTTGCTCAGCCTCGGCAAAGACACTGACAACAGCCTCACGTGTCACATCCTGTAACGCGTCTATCTTGCCCTCGATATCTGCCTCAGTCCAACCAGGACTACTAGCAGTAATCTCTGGGCGTAGTTCAGCCGATGGACGACCAATATCCTTCGTATAGCTTGCTGCCCGTTCCTCAGCATTACCACGTCCAAAAGTATACGCGGGGTCTTCAAGCACAACATGTGAGAACGTTGGTACCGTATGTTCAGAGAAGGCACCGCTCGCGAGTACAATTGCGGTAGCACCACCCCAGGAATGTCCAATTAGTACGGGACGTTCGAGTTGTAGTGCCTCTATGAAGGCTGTCGCGTCATCAGCCGTTTGACGCAAACCATATGCCCCATGCGCAGGCTTGATACTCTTACCATGTCCGCGCTGATCTAATGCATAAACGCGATAGCTTTGGGTGAGCACTGGTCCAACACGTACCCAACTTTGCGCCGAACTCGTAATGCCGTGGAGCAACACAACGCTTGGCAAATCTGTGCGTTCGGCCCCCCAGCTTATATAATGGAAGCGACCAGCTGAAAGGTCTATCATCTGAGACTCAACTCGTACATTAGAGTTATCCGTCATTGTTTTCTCCTGTTTCTAATAGTCGATGCAAACTAAAATTCTTCATAGATGAAAAGGCTGGACAATCTTCATCATTATACAATTCCTTGCTCCCGATGTGAGTATCAATTCCGTAAAAGGACAAGCACAAAGAGAACGGATGTCTTGACTCTCTTCTAAGTGTGTGACAGAACGTGGAGATTGCTCGTTAGAATGTGAAACACTTATAACAGCACACATAGAAAAGAGCAGTTTAATGGCGTCTACGAGACCTCAATCTATGCTTTATGAACAAAAGAACGACGAACAGGGTCAACATACTCATGAAATACTTCACCCGCTAGCACAACCTCGCACACGAGATGTTTTGTTACTCTTCGTTGCAACCCGTGTCGCATTTATCGCAGTAACCTACTTTGGATACATCCTTCTCACCGCTTCGCAATATTCAAGCACACCAGTGAATACGGCTAAGTTCTTTAACACATGGGACCATTGGGATGCAGTGAACTATATACGCATTGCACAACACGGCTATCAAACACAGAAAGACCTCGCATTTTTCCCTCTTTTTCCTTTGCTCATCTCATGCGTGAGTCGTGTTTTGGGAAGTTGGAGCTATCTTTTTGTAGGAACATTGCTCAGCAATGGAGCATTATTGGGTGCGTTATTTCTACTGTATCAACTTGCACAAGAAATCGCAGGAGAACAGGTAGCCCGTAGAACCATTTTGTATCTCTGTATCTTCCCAACGGCTTTTTTCTTTTTTGCAGCCTACAATGAGTCACTTTTTCTCGTGTTCCTACTGAGTGCGTTCCTTGCTATGAGGCGACAGCGTTGGTGGCTAGCGGGAATCCTTGGCTTCTTTGCAGCGTTGACCCGCTCGGCAGGTATTCTACTTGTCCTACCCTTCCTTTATGAATTATGGCAAACACGAAAGCATATACGAGCGTCAAAGCTATCACTATTTTCTAGCATACTTGCAGGTGCTCTCATTCCGTTGGGAACACTTGTTTATAGTGTGTATTGCTGGCTCACGGTGAGGAATCTTCTGGCCTTTGTGACCGTACAAGATGATTATGGTCGTCATCTTGAATGGCCCTGGCAAGGACTTTGGCAAGGTGTGACAGCACTCTTATTCGCACAGCCTTTTGGCTCGGCGAATCAAGCGCACCTTCTACTGGACTTGAGTGCAACACTCGGCTTTCTACTACTTGCGTTCCTGGGATGGCGAAAGTTGCCTATAAGTTACAGTCTTTGGGTAGGCATACTCTTTCTTTATATTCTCCTGGACCCCGCGATGGAAAAACCAGATATTTTACTTTCTAATCAACGCTTCGTCCTTGAAATGTTTCCAGCATTTATTACACTCGCACTGCTAGGAGTGCGGCATCCACGTCTGCATCAAGTGTTGATGATTCTCTTTCCTTCATTGCTAGCAACATTAAGCATACTCTTTGTAATGAATCGTTGGCTTGTGTGAGATAGCCATCCTGACCGAATGGGTATTCATAAACCATACGTTCTGGTAAAATGGACGCATTCTAGCAAGGGAAAAGAGGAAAACGTGTATGTGGACCGAAAGCCGACCAATGCGAGAGAGTATTCTTGCGGCAGCAGTGCAGTTGTTTGCTGAGTATGGTTATCATGCTGCACCACTGCGCGACATCGCACGTATTGCAGGCATTCAGGCAGCGAGCATTTATCATCACTATCCTAATAAGCAATCATTGCTCGTTGAGATCATGGAAGTATACATGAAACGCTTGAACACACAATTGGAGCATATCATTCAGGAGTATCAAGACCCGCTACAGTGTTTGCAAGAAGCGATTGCGAACCATATTCGCTTACATACGGCGTATAAGGACGAATTTTTCATTATTGATACAGAAATTCGAGCACTCGAAGGCGAAAATCGCGTCCGCATTCTTTCATTACGTGATACTTACGAAACATTGCTACAAGATATTTTGCACAACGGAATGACGCGTGGCGTGTTTCGACATAGCGATAGCAAAGTTGCCTCGTATGCTATCATTGCCATGTGTACAGAGGTTGCAACATGGTTTCGTCCTGATGGTAGGCTCACAACACAACAAGTTGTCACACTTTACCGACAACTCATCACTCAGGGCCTACTTGCACCTGAGTACAAGCAAGAGGAACAGGAGCGCATACAGCGTGAACATTACTAGCAGAGAACGAGCCTTAGTAGTCACGTGTGTGCTGGTCCTTGTCCTTTTCTTTAGCGGTTTAGTCTTCTTTTTTCGACAGCAAGGAGAAACAAAAACAGCAACACCATCAAGCAGAAGAACGTTTGGTGCACTTCGTCTCATCTCAAGTCCAACAGCAACAGCACTTTTTTCTGATAACTTCTCTGATAATAGTCAAAACTGGGATGTGGGAACCGAGCCAAAGTATGGAAGTGTCATTAACAATGGTGCTCTTACGATGATGGAAGCAAATCATAAACCATTTCGAGAGCCTCTACCATCAGATACAGCTTATAGTGATGTCGAGGTTGCTGTCACTCTCACTCTTTTAGAGGGTGATCAAAATGATAGTGTTGGCGTCTACTTTCGCGCAAATGGAAGTACAGGACAGGGATATTACATTGATATTTATGGAAACGATACCTACGATATCGCAAAGATTACGATTGATCCAAACCAGAAAATTCACGCTACCTATCTTGCTGAACCACAGCATGCTTCCGCGCTTCATTCCAAAGGTCAGAAAAATAATGTTATGGTGATTATGAAGGGAGACAACATCGTCTTACTTATAAATAACACTGTCGTGAAATCAGTACGTGACGGCGATTTTCCGAGTGGAAAGATCATGCTCTTCGTCGAAAACGGAAATTCATCAAACGGTGTAACTGCCTCATTCGATACAGTAGCGGTCTATAACGCACCTGACCACTTGCCAAGTTAAGACTATATGAAACACATAGAAAACAAACAACGTATACAGCGTGTGCTTTTATACGGTATAGCCCTACTAGTCCTTATCTCAGGAGGAGTTTTTCTTACACTACGGCTTACGTATGGGAAAACACACACGTCCTCTTTGCAACAAAAAACGAGCACTCCTACACAGATTCCCACTATTCAGGGGACGGTACAGCCGCTTTTCTCGGAAGATTTCGTAGATAATAGTAACGGATGGTCTGTTGTGAACGTGGCGGGCTATACACGTATGCTTCAAGATGATGCTCTCGTACTATCCAGTACCACACATAATGTCCTTGTTGAGAGCATTCCAACGCGCACAACGTTCACTAATTTCTCACTCACGACGGCCTTCACCTTTGTACAAGGCGATGGAAACGATAGCGTTGGCCTGTATCTACGCGGCGATAGTAACCTTGACCATGACTACCGCATCGACATCTTTGGCAACAATACCTATGCAATCAGTAAAGAGGCATTGGATGAAAGCAATACGTTGGAACAAACATACCTTGTCCATCCCTCTCACTCTCCACTCCTCAAACCAATAGGGCAAAAAAACGTGCTCGCTGTTTCCATGCAAGGACCAGTAATAGCTGTGCAAATGAATGGAAGACCTCTTAGCTCACTAACTAATATGAGCTATACACATGGTCAAATTGCCCTTTTTGTCTCGAATGGACAAACCTCTAGCGGCATCACTGCGAAGTTCCACAATCTTATCATTTATCCTTTACCCGACAAAGTTCCGCACTAACGCTTTACAAATTTTTTGCGACTTTTAACCTCTTTTTTGACATCTTTGAGATATTATAAATGCAGACAAGAGTAAGACACGACTCAACATACTATACTAGACATGTTAACATGTCTAAAAATGAGTTACGAGTACGATATTCTGAAAGAGTACAAGAGAGACAATGAAGAAGTTTATTGTTGCGGTTTCGATTATAGGAGCTTTCGTTCTCTATAGCCTTCTCTATCATTCAAACACGGTTGCACTCGTACCGACAACCTCGACGAAATCGAGTGGGTCTACGGTTGTTACGACTCCTCCTGTAGGAGCAACACCGACGACAGCAGGTACAACATCCGGCTCTCTCTATAAGGATGGTTCCTATACGGGCAGTGTAGCAGATGCACAATGGGGCAACATACAGGTCAAAGCCATTATCCAGAATGGTAAAATAACGGATGTACAGTTTTTGCAGTATCCAAATGAGCGAAACCGCTCAATAGAAATTAACAACTATGCTGATCCCCAACTTACTAGTGAGGCCATTCAAGCACAAAGTGCTCAGGTAGATGTAATAAGTGGAGCAACTGACACAAGCGAAGCCTTTATACAGTCTCTTACCAACGCCCTTTCACAAGCGAAGGCATAACGATGAAACAAACACGCCTGCTAATGGGTATGCCTATCACGCTTGAGGTAGAAGACGCAGAAGTAACACGTAATGACCTTGATAAGGTATTTGCCTACTTTGTCTTCGTAGACGAAACATTCAGCACCTATAAAGCCACAAGCGAAATATCAAAGATAAATACTGGTGAACTCTCCATCGCCCAAGCGAGTGCAGAAGTACAATCTATTCTGGCTTTAAGCGAACAGACAAAAAAAGATACACACGGGTATTTTGATATCTGCCGCGATGGAGTTTATGATCCTTCAGGGATCGTCAAAGGCTGGGCCATCTCCCATGCCGCAGATATACTAAAGGCGCAGGGGTTTCGCAATTTCTATGTCGATGCAGGCGGAGATGTGCAAGTTGTTGGTAACAAAAATGGACAACTCTGGCGCGTTGGCATTCGTAATCCATTTAATCGCAACGAGTATGTAAAGGTTCTTGCACTGACTGATAGAGGTGTTGCAACCTCTGGCACTGCCATTCGTGGACAACACATCTATAATCCACATCGTCATGATGTGCTACTCACGGATATTGTTAGTATGACCGTTATTGGCTCGAACATTTACGATGCTGACCGCTTTGCAACGGCAGCGTTTGCAATGGGAAGGCAAGGAATACAGTTTATCGAGACGTTGGCGGGCTTTGAAGGCTATATGATTGATGCTTCCGCAAGAGCAACGTTTACAAGTGGATTTGAAAGGTACGTACTCTCTCTATGATGGCACCTATAGATTATGTCTTAGACCGTATAACAATGTACCGCTTGGTACTCTATGTACTTGTAAGCTTGATTGCACTAGCAGCTATTCTTGCGTACTTTAAGCTGCTGCCTTTTTCTCCACTCTGGCTTCTTAGTTCAACCCTTTTCCTGGTTATTATGTGCTGGGCAGCAAACACCATTTTTGCCTACACCTTTAGAGTTCCTACAAACATTGAGTCAGGCCCAATCACCGCACTCATTCTGGCACTTATCATTACGCCAGCACAATCGTTCACTACATTTCAGTTTCTGGGCTGGGCTGCGATACTGGCGATGGCTTCCAAATACATCCTCGTACTCAACAAAAAGCATCTCTTCAATCCAGCAGCCATAGCAGTTGTTATTACTCTGTTCGCAGTTGGTGAGTCTGCAAGTTGGTGGGTAGGAACTGCACGAATGCTACCACTCGTGTTACTTGGAGGCTTCCTCGTCACTCGAAAAATACGGCAAGAGGATATGGTTTTGAGTTTTTGCGCAACAGTGTTTGGAAGCATTTGTATACTTACGCTTGTGCAAGGGGAATCTATCATTACAGAACTAAATGCATTGTTCATTCAATCGCCGCTCTTTTTCTTTGCCTTTATTATGTTGACTGAACCTCTTACGGCTCCGCCAACAAAATCCTTGAAAAGACTTTACGCGGTTCTGACAGGTTTTTTATTCTTACCCCAACTGCATATTGGCTCACTCTATTCTACGCCAGAAATAGCATTAGTTGTGGGCAACATTTTCTCTTATATAGTGAGTCCTAAGCAGAAAGTCATTCTCAAGCTGAGGAAAAAAATCAAGATGGCACCATATATCCTTGATTTCGTCTTTAAGCCCTCTCAAAAATTGGCATTTCTCCCCGGACAATATATGGAATTTACACTCGCACATGCTCATCCAGATAGTCGAGGTAACCGCCGCTACTTTACGCTTGCTTCATCCCCAACCGAGAACGATGTTCACCTTGGGGTACGATTTTATGAAGAAGGAAGCAGTTTTAAGCATGCTCTTTATAGAATGGACAATAAAACCGATGTTGTTGCAGCTCAGATTGCCGGAGATTTTACACTCCCCCCAGACCCTGCACAAAAACTTGTCTTTATCGCTGGTGGTATAGGCATCACACCATTTAGAAGTATGTTGAAATATCTCCTGGACACGCAACAAAGACGCAATATTGTGCTTCTGTATGCTAATAAAACTGCCGATGAGATCGTCTACAATGACGTTTTGAGTGCAGCACATGCAAAGCTTGGTGTTAAAATATTCTATACGCTGACCGACATAGCTGCACTTCCACGCAACTGGTCTGGTTTTGTAGGCAGATTGGATGAGCGCATGATTATGCAAGCAGTCCCAGATTATCAAGAGCGTACCTATTATCTATCAGGGCCACCAAACATGATAAACGCCTATGAAAGCGTGCTTAAAAATATAGGCGTACAGCACAACCAGATTAAAAAAGACTTTTTCCCTGGACTCGTCTAGCTAAGAGTCACAATTGCGATGTTCCTTTCAAGACATCTTTCATATATCAGCCAGTATTGGCTGTGTTTACTCTTGATGACGGTTAGGGAGCCAAACTCGAAGTTGGCTCTCTAGCCGTCAAGGTTGAAAGATTAGCTTGCTTTGTTCACAAACTCGTTGGTGAACGTCGAGTTGAGATCAATCTGACTGCCTGCCGGGATCAGTTTGTTCGCATTCTCAACGCTCAGCACTGACTCTGGTGCGCCTGTGGGCATTACCCCGTCTGGACTGAAGATAGCCATTTGGTTTTGCAATGCTGTCACATACAGGGCCTTATTACCAGCGTAGTAGTCAGGCGGCATCATGTCGGCAATCTGCGCTGCCGTATGCGTATGAATCCACTTCAGAGTCTTGACATAGGCGTTCACCAGCTTCTGAACGACATCTTTATGGCTGTTGACGTAACTGTTATTCATAAACAGGCTGATGAACGGGTAGGGTCCGCCAAGTGCTGTCTGTGTCGATTGTGGTGAGCGCAAATCGACCAGGACTTTACCGACACCGCTTGACAAGATACGTGAGATCGTCGGTTCGGTCGTCATGCCAGCGTCAATTTTCCCCTGTTGCAACGCCGCGATAAACGTATCTCCGGCACCTACTGGTATGAAATGTACCTGATCTGGCGTAACGCCGACATTGTGCAGCAGTGCAGTAGTTAGGGTTTGTGTTCCTGAGCCGAGTTCAGTCACGCCCAAATTCTTGCCTTTGAGGTCTTTGACCGAGTGAATCTGGCTGGCGGCTTTGGCGGAAACGATTTCGGCTTCACCAGGCGCAACATTTAACAGAACTACAGCTTCCATTTGCTTGCCTTTCGGCTGTAGCTCGATAGTGTGGTTGTATGAGCCTGAGCCTGCATCCACCTGACCTGCCAACACTTCATTCTCCGACGATTGCCCCGAAGCTTCATCGATTAGCGTCACTTCGAGTCCTTCCTGCTTAAAGTACCCAAGTTGCTGAGTAAGCTCGTTTGGCAAATAAATCTGCTTGCTGATGCCGCCGACCATGATTTTGAGGTGCGTAACTGTCGTCGTCGTACCATTCGCAGTCGTGGTGGTGGTGGTGGTACCACTACTACCGCACGCGCTCAGCAGTAGAACGAAGATTATGCTAACTAGGAGGCCATACCGACGGCCCTGTCGATTCCACAAGTTCATAGAGAGTCTCCTCTTTGCTTTCGCTGGTCACTTCTGCGACCAGTTGAGATGTTGCCGCCAAGAAATCCTATTGATTAGGCGGCTTTCTTGCTCACATGACATATTCCGTAGATGCTCTTCCTCTTTTTGCCACTTCCTCCTTCTCCTTGTATCAAAACTCCAGCCACTCTTCGTCGAGCCTCGAATGAGGTATCAATTTGCGCTACTCCTCGCTACCCTAGATGGTCACATCGCTGACGGTATTAGGCTTCCACCTGAGCAGGCGACGTTCCAGTGCCGTGATAAGGAACTCTGACAGCAATGCTACTATTGCCAGGACCACCATTGCCGCGAAGACGCCATTGGGGTTAAAGTTGGAGCCCGCGTTCTGAATCAATAGACCGATGCCCTGAGTCGCACCTATGAACTCACCGACCACCGCGCCGACTAGCGCAAAGCTGAAGCTGGTGTGCAGGCTGGCGAATATCCATGTTAGAGCGGAAGGAATGATCACTGCTGTGGTGACACGTCGCTGATTCGCCCCCAGAATGCGTGCATTAGCAAGCAGGTTGCGGTCAACCTCGCGCACTCCTTGAAAGGCGTTGAAAAAGACGATAAAGAAAACCAGCACGACTGCCAGTGCTACTTTGGATTGCATCCCCAGGCCAAAACCGATGGCGAAAAGAGGGGCGAGCGTGACGCGTGGAATCGAATTGGCTACCTTGACATAGGGACCCAGAACGTCGGCGAGGAAGCGGTTGCGTCCAAGCAAAATGCCGAAGACGACTCCAAGGACTGCACCGATCACGAAGCCGAGGATGGCCTCCTCCATAGTGATCGCGATTTGCTCCCACAGCGATCCCTGCGCTGTTCCTTGCGTGACCCATGTGACCAACTGCATCCAGATACCGGAAGGTCGTCCCCAAAAGAAGGGATCAACGATGCCTACACGGGTGGCGAGTTCCCAGCCGCCGATGATCACGATCAGCAGCAGAATACGTAACGTGTTGACCAGGATACTGCGACGGCGGCGAGCGGTGGTAGCCGCTCGCACTCCCTGGTTCTCAGAAGTGGTGACGGTCTCTTTAAGCTCGTAGTTTGTTGCGCTCATAGCTAATAATCACCTCGTTGCGAAGATCTTCCCAAATTTCGTGATACAGTTGCACAAAACGCGGCTCGAAGCGGATTTCCGCCACATTGCGAGGACGAGGCAGATCAATGGTATAAATCCCCTTGACTGTTGCTGGACCTGCCGTGAGTACGCATACCCGATCAGCCAGGGAGATGGCTTCCTCAAGGTCGTGAGTGACGAAGACCACCGAAGCCGAAATGGAGGACCACATTTGCAGCAGTTCGTCTTCCATCATAGCTCGCGTCTGCACGTCGAGCGCGCTGAAAGGCTCGTCCATTAATAGAATCTGCGGCTCGTTGATAAAGGTTTGGGCCAACGCGACACGCTTACGCATGCCACCGGAAAGTTGGTGCGGGTAGTGGTTCTCGAACCCAGACAGCCCAACGCGTGCGATCCAATTATGAGCAAGTTCCAGTGCTTCCGCCTTTCGCCGACCTCGAAATATCGGACCTGTGGCGACGTTACTAAGGACACTTTTCCAGGGAAAGACGGCATCGGCCTGGAAAACATAGCCAATGCGTGGATCGATGCCCTGTACGGACTTGCCCATCACCTGCACCAAACCTTCACTCGGTTGCTCCAGCCCGGAAATAAGGCTCAGCGTGGTGGATTTGCCACAGCCGGTCGGTCCAACCACAGCAACGAACTCGCCGGGGGCGACGGTCAGGTTGATGTCGTGAATCGCGGTATATGCCTTGCCGTTTGGCGTCTGAAACCGCTTAGTCGCGTCTCGTAATTCGATGGCATAGGTGCCCTGTTCCGACGCATTGTGTGTACTGATTGATACATCTTTGATAGGGAGAGAGTTGTTCACAAGACTCCTTTCATGAGTAATCTTTCGCCATCACTACATGTGTAGCAGAGTGAGCCATGCTACAAGTTTATAGAGAAAGTATAATTGATTGGACGTAAACAGCGCATAAACATGACCACCTTGGTATAAATAAAACGTAAACATTCTTCCCCTTCCTTCCACTTAAACAAGCACCTAAGCGGAATGTTAAGAAGCATATATACGTTTTATTTATGCTGAGGAAGGTCACGTTTATGCGCTGTTTACGTCCAATCGATTACACTGTCATCAAGGATGCATCCCGCAGTTCACACATACTGTGATGACGACTGATATGTGATCTGGGCGCACCGCTTGCTCGTGAACAACGACTCACTCTGCTACATATACAGTGAGTACGCAGCTACAATGGTATAATAGACCGATATCACCACTCTAGTGCGGTATGCGACAACAGAATTCGTTGAGGAATACTGGTCATGCTACATTTCATACGTCGTTCTCTCCTGATACAATTACTGAGCGTGTATCTGCTTTTCGTGATTGTTGTGCTCACTGGAGGTGTGGTCGTTGATGCGCTAGTCGAGCAGCAGTTACGCAATGATGCTCAAGTTTCAGATCAGGCACTTGCCCAAGAGATTGCGCTACAAACGAGTGTACAATTGCATGACGCCGAGGACGCGCTTATCTCGCTTGGAAAGCTTGTAGTACAAACTCCTACCTCTGACGCGATAACCACCGACTTTCGTACCTTCCAAGCGGCTCGCAATACGGTCGATCATGTCTACTGGCTTGACCCTCTGGGTGGAATAACCGTTGCTTGGCCTCCGGTTGGGATCATAGCGGAATTTTCCCCGCCCGATGTTGTACAACAAGCTCGGATAGCTATGCATCCTGTCTTTGAGGTTGGCATTGTGGAAATTGCAGCACAAACTCCTGTCAGCCCTGGCGTCATTATCGCCGCACCAATGCGTTCTTCCATTGGCAATTTAGTTGGCATTATAGCAGTCAGCCTCTCACTACAAGAACTTAGTGATCCTCTGACTTCTGTTGTTCAGGCACAGCAACATCAAGGTCGTAGACTCTTCATTAGTATCATTGATGACCAAGGGAGACTCGTGGCAACCCCCGATCATGTGCGGATGCTGCAGACAGTGCTAGACGAACTACCAGGGGCCGATGCAGCACTACAAGGTCATACAGCATCGCGTCTAGCACTAGGAACAGATCACCAAAACTGGCTTTTCAGTGCTGTTCCCGTCCTAGATACAGGTTGGGCTGTTATAGTGCAGAGACCAGAAAGTGAAGCTCTCGCTGTTGTCACCCAATTTCATCTCTGGTTGCTAACAGCAGCATTGCTTTTCGCCATTGGTGGTTTATTCTTCTGGCTTATACTCCTGGTTCGAGTTATCCGACCACTACATACACTAGCAATGCAGCACCAAATGCTTCCTACTTCAGAGCAAGCAATTCCAGTAAATGCTACGATACTAGCTAGGAGGGACGACGAAGTTGGAGGCTTAGCACGTTCACTTGTGCGTCTTGAACGCGATGGCCTGGAAAAACTCGGCGAGTTACACACTCTGCTTGAAACGTCAAATGCCGTTGTTAGTTCACTTGAACCATATGCCGTTGTAAAGAAGATCATTCGTGAGGTACGACGGCTGGTAGATGTACAGGCAGCCTCGATACTTCTGCCAGATGAGCAGGGAGTGCTACACGTTATGGTGAGCGATGGTCATAGTGAACATTACAACCATATGCTCTCGCTCTCGCCTGAAAATGCGAGTTCGTCTGCGGTACAGGCATTGCGAGAGGGCAAACCAGTGCAAAAAATTCTTGGCTTCTCTCAACCTGCATCGCTTTCCTACGATGAAGGGTTTCACGCTGTACTAGCGATTCCAATTATTAGTCGGCATGCAGGAGGCGTTGTTCTGCTCGTTCATCGCACCGAAGCCCACCGCTTCAACCAGAATGAGATCAACCTCTTATTGACATTCGCCAACTATGCCACGCTTGCCTGGGAACATGCTGTACTTTATGAAAGAAGTGACGAACGGCTACGTGAGGTAGCAAAAGAGAATGAGCAGTTGTATCGGCAAGCTTCAGAAGAGAAACAACGATTAGAGGCGATCATGGGTAGCATGAATGATGGGTTGGTCCTCACAGCCACCGATGGGAGGGTTTTGTATGCCAACATGGGAGCTTGCATACTCGTAGGTCTATCTAGTAAGGTTTTGGAATCTCATTCCATAAGCATGCTCTATGACGCGTTGTGTAAAGCAGCAGTCAATCCCGAAGTATGTGAACGGGTATTAGCACAAGCAGTATCTACAGAAACATCGACAATGATCGTTGAAATTCAACAGAGTGGTCGTCGCAAAGTTATCCACTTACGCCTCTTTGATGTTTATGATGAGTCTGAACATACCATCGGGCGTGGCCTATTGCTGCGCGATGTGACGCGGGAGTACGAATTGGATGAGTTTAAGACAACATTGTTAGCGGCTGTCGGTCACGAATTACGGACGCCACTTGCGGCAATCAAAGGATATGCATCGACATTACTTCAAGAAGATGTTTCTTGGTCTCTGGCAGATCAACGTCATTTCTTACAAACAATTAGCAGCGAAGCGGATCGTCTCGCGCAACTTGTGAGTAACTTACTCGATCTTTCGCGTCAGGAAGCTGGACTTCTGCTGCTTAATCGAGAGCCTGTCAAATTACAGTTTCTTGTGGCAAAAATTATAGAGCGATTACGCCGACCGGGTGTTTTATTAGTGTCGCACATTCCTGATGATCTTCCATTAGTTCATGTGGACCGCGCACGCATAGAAGTTGTCCTACACAATCTGGTTGTTAATGCACTTGCCTATGGTGAGAATGAAATACATATCACCACACACAGGCTACAAAACAAAATTATCGTCTCTGTATCGGACAACGGGCCAGGTATTGCTCCCGACGAACTTCCTCATGTGTTTGAACGCTTCTACCGAGCGCGTCATGGGCGTCAGCAACATTCTGGAGGCACAGGTCTTGGCCTTACTATTTGTAAAGCATTCGTCGAGGCTCATGGCTGTACTATTTGGGCTGAAGAGGGAGAGCAAGGTACGACTATCTCGTTCTCATTACCGCTTCTCTCATCGACCACCAATGAAATAGCACCAGTGTTCTTAGCACAAGAGCGGAGGTTTGCATGACAACGAGAGGAAAACGCATTCTCCTTGCTGAAGATGAAGTAACACTGCGCGATTTCATACGTCGCAATTTGCACGCACGTGGCTTCGAGGTCGTAGAAGCAAACAATGGATTAGAGGCAGTAGCACTATGGGAACGGGAAAACCCTCACTTGTTGATTTTGGATATCATGATGCCACGTATGGATGGTCTGGAAGTATGCCGCCGGGTGCGTGAACACTCCGCAGTACCCATCATTGTATTAACAGCGTTGGACGACGAGAGTGATAAAGTCGCAGCCCTCGATCTTGGCGCCGACGATTATTTGACAAAGCCATTTGGAGTAGAAGAATTGCTGGCACGGGTGCGAGCGGTGTTACGCCGTACTCAGGGAGAAACAGTGCCGCAAGAGAGCGGCTTAAAACAATTCGGCGACATCGAGATTGACCTTGATGGGCATATCGTACGACTTCATGGCATGGAAGTGCGGCTTTCTCCGACAGAATTTGCCTTTCTAAAGCAATTAATACTTAACGCAGGTAAAGTTGTCACTCAGCGTACATTGCTTCAAACCATTTGGGGACCTCAATATAGTGGGGAAGCTGAGTATCTACGTGTGTACATAAATCGTTTACGCCAAAAGCTTGAGAAAGACCCTGCTAATCCGTCCTACTTGCTTACTGAACCAGGGATTGGCTACCGCTTTGTTACACCAAAGCGTGAGGGAACGCACCGCACATTATAACTTTGCTTATACGCTGCTTCTGTTTGTTCCTTCCTGTCTCTCTTTTTTCTGGTTGGACCAGAGGCTAATTTATCGTTTCGCTTGCCATTCGTGGTCGAGGATGGCATATTGGAGCGTGTCCCACCAACGGTTCTTCATCCATTCATTTTCACGGAGGTGTCCCTCAAGGCGCATACCAATTTTTTCCAATACGTGCGCGGACGCAGTATTCTCGGAAATACAATGTGCCCAAATGCGGTGGAGATGTAAGTCCTTAAAGCCGAGTGCAAGCAGTGCGGTAGCGGCCTCGGTCGCATAGCCATAGCCCCAATACCGATTGTCCAACTCGTAGCCAAGATCAGATTCCCACGCATTGGCGAACTTCATGCGTATCCCGCAATTGCCGATTAAAACTCCATCCGAGCGCAATGTGATGGCAAACTGAAACCGTCGGCGTGGCTGTTCTTTACTCCACAACATAAATCTATTGACAAAACCTCGTACATCCTCTGGTGTGCGATATGACCAGGGATTGTAGCGCAAGTACAAAGGGTCACGCTGGTAGTTGAGCACTGTCTGCCAATCATTTTCTTCAAATTCGCGCAATACAAGACGCTTCGTCGTAAGTTGCATAAATTATCTCTTCTCTGTGCTTTTTCATGTAAGAGTATCTAGTATAATGCACATTTTGCAACTAGTGTACTACACAATGCGGCGTAGAGGCCATATGAGTACTTCTTGCTTATGCGAATAATGCAACAATGGTGCAGTATCAGGAAGTTGTATTCCATGTGAAAGAGCCATAGTATCCCGTTCCACTTCAAGTTCTGCTGGTTGAAGAGGCCATTGTGCATGATGAATTTCGCCACGATAGAGAGCATTACGGAATGTTGTATATAGGCTATAGCGTTCTGTCAGCCAATGAGCCAGCGTCTTCTGTGGTGCATATGCGACAGATGCAGTAGGGCGGTAGTGAGCAATGTAATCTGCGGCTGGCGCGTTGCGGTGTGTGCGATGACTTGTGTAGAAAATCGTGTCGCCCTTCTGCTTGCAAGTCATGTTCGCATTGAAGTATGGTAAATGAAAGACGGATCGAGCGATAGCTACGGCAAGAGGATTGCCCGCATCAAGACTAAAAAAGTACACGCCTGGCTTGCCATCCACGGTAATGTAAGTACGCACATTCAATTCTGGAAAATGCGACACTCCCTGCACTGAGGGCAAGCCGCGTGGATGCACATTGCGCATCCGAAAAGGCACAACCCCAACCCATGCTTCACGTTCAAACGTATCTATCTCAAACACCGAGGGGATAAGTGAACGAAGTACGTCAGGCTGAATAGGCCAATGTGCAAACAATAGTTCAAGCCACACCTGACTCATCACCCACGGCCCTGTTTCGATAGGATACTCTCTATGACTAGTAGCACCTAAAATTTCTTTTGTGTTCATGATAATTCCCCTGTTACATGCTAGTTCCTCTCCTATTGTAACAGCAGCGTTCGATTTTAGCCTATTTCAGGTTATCCTTCTTTAAAATACTGACGTATCCACACTTCTGATGACATTGAGCCATCATAGCGTAGTACATTTTCGTTTGCTGTGGGCGGTTCAAAATATTCGACGACATGAGCAAAATCATCGTCGCGTACATCGTTACGCACTACCGTTTGTCTATTCTCTTGCCAACGGCGTCGAACCTCAGCTAATGAGATGTCAACAAAGATAACATATGTCTGTGAGTTATATTGCTCTGCGATTACTCGTAAGCGGTCTCGTTGCTCTTTGGTGAAATTTGCTGACTCATCAACGACACTTTTGCTTTGACTAAGAAAATTTGCAGTACGCTGGTAGGCTATTTCATAGGTCTTTGTCCACTCTTCTGGCGACATTCCTGTTTCATCGTTCCATATACCTCGTTCGCTATTAATCTCGTCAATTGAAACACGCTTTATGCCTAGTAGGTTCACCATTTCCTTCGCTAAAGTGGTCTTACCAGCGAAAGGCAAACCACACATAATATATAAACAAGGTTTTTTCATGCACTCTCTCCTCTGCTATCTAACCAAGAATCCATACAACAACGTATGTAGTGCTACTAGATCACCCATCATCATTCGACGGTTTTTCGTAGGGACCACGTTGACGGCGTCCGAGGCCGATTCATTGGCTATTGGCTGGTTCAACACACGAAGCAGACGCGATTTCGCGCAATGAATTGCGCGACGAACGCGATAAATCTGGTCCCTACGAAACGATCACATGACGATAGATGGACTACTACCATCGTTTGCCAGGAAGGTCTCTATTCATCTTCTTGCTTCTGTTCAGTAGTGAACAGATAGCGTCTGAGTGTTCGACAACTCCATTCTGCTGATTTTTGCTTGCTCTACAGTAGAAGTGTACAGTACAATAGGGCAGTCACTTCAAGTGAACATTCTGTTCAGTAGTGATTGTTCTGTCACCAAATATAGCACAACCATGCTCGCTAAGAAAGCAATGAATGAATAAGTATTAGGACATGCAAGAAAAGATTGCATCCACGCCCATTTTTCACTCTAAGGAGGTAGAACTATGAAATATCGTCATGTGCTACTCACGCGCTTTGGGGAGCCAGCAGATGCGTTCCAGATGGTGGAAGACGATCTTCCTGAGCCTGGCGAAGGTCAGGTGAGAGTCAAAATTCTGGCAGCAGGCGTCGGCTTTACTGACGTGATGATGCGCCGCGGTGTCAATCCTGAAGCACCTCGACTTCCGTTCACTCCAGGCTATGACATGGTCGGCGTGATTGATGCCTTAGGATCAGGCATACGAACATTTTCAACGGGGCAGATGGTGGCTGCACTCACCACCGTTGGAGGCTATAGCCAGTACATCTGCCTCTCAACCGAGTACCTTGTCGTTGTGCCGGAAGGCGTTGATCCTGTTGAGGCAAGCTGTTTGCCACTCAATTATCTCACTGCCTATCAACTCCTCCATCGCGACGCAAAGGTCAAGCCAGGAAAGCGCATTCTCGTCTATGGGGCCGCAGGGGGTATTGGAACGGCCTTGCTTCAATTAGGGAGACTTGCCGGACTTCAGGTCTATGGAACTGCCTCTTCCTCAAAGCAGGAGCTTGTCACGCAGTTAGGAGCAACCCCTCTCGATTATAAGAAAGAGGATGTGGTAGCGCGGGTACATGCATTGACAGGTGGTGGAGTGGATGCAGTTTTTGACGGCATTGGTGGTGCTCATCTCACGCAATCCTTTCAAACTCTTCGCAGGGGTGGGCGACTCATCTCGTATGGATTATCCTCAATCCCTCCTGGCGTCAACCTACCGGGTGCTATTGTTCGTTTTATGGTCCCGCATGTGTTCCGCATTGCCCTGTTATCGGCTCTGCCCAATGGGAAGCGGGTGATACTAGGTGGGATCAAGAAGAAGCATCCAGAGTGGATACGAGAAGATCTAGGAGTGCTTCTCGATATGCTCTCACAAGGCAAGATTACTCCTATTATTAGCAAGCGTTTGCCGCTTGAAGAGGTTGCGGTAGCTCATGAGTTACTCGAACAAGGACAGGTTCAGGGAAAACTAGTCCTGCTTCCCAACCAATAGTGTCTCAGGTGGCGTGGAAATAGGACACATCAGACGTATTGCCACATACTGAGATGTGTCCGTACAGTACTTATAAAAAGCGAGGAGGAGATGTGATACAACAGAAGACATAAAAACATCCATTTTTCTCCGCTCGCTGACCGAGAACGAACACGGGGTAAGACAATTATGCTTAATAAAAAATCGCTGATATCTACGTCCATTGCTATCAGTAAACATACTATTCAAACGGACACAAGTAGCCGTAGTTACACTATGGTTATGCCGCAAGTGCCGCAGAAATCAGCACCACTCTTATTGGTATTTCATGGCTCGAATCAAACAGGAGATAAGATTCGAGCTTTTAGTGGAAATGTTTTTGACGAGTTAGTTCAAGAGCATGGTTTTGTGGTCGTGTATCCTGACGGCTATAAAGGTCACTGGAATGATGCTAGAGTCTCGTCGAATTTTCCTACCCGTAAAGCTGGTACTGATGATGGTGCATTCACGAAGGCACTCATCAACGAAATGAGTACTAAGAATGATATTGATGCCAACAAGGTCTATATCGCAGGGTACTCAAATGGTGGTCAGATGGTCATTCGACTGATACATGAGTGGCCCTATCCATTTGCTGGTGCGGTTATCATCAGTGCGACACAGCCAGAGGCTGCAAACTTCCTCGCTGTCTCAAAAGAAACTTCACTCCCAATTTTGCTTATTCATGGCACATCCGATCCAATCGTCCCCTATAACGGAGGGATGGCTAGCCTATGGGGATTTAATCCGCGCGGACTTGGCTTATCGGCACGTGAAACAGCTCACTACTACGCTCAACGCAATCACATAGATTCAAAGCCTACAATGAGTACGCTGAAGCATGAAGGTAAAAATGTGCCGAAAGTGACGTTTGAAGAATATAACGAACCAGGAAAATACCCTGTCAAGTTAGTTTCTATTGATGGTGGAGGTCATGTTGTGCCTAACCCATACAAGAAGGCCGCCTTCCTGCTTGGAAAAACGGCAACCCATGTGAACAGTGCAGAATTGTTGTGGAATTTCTTTCATCAGCAGTATCAGGAATAATTTATCGAAAAGGAACTGAAAAAAGCCGCTCACATCGTTTTTCACAACGGTGCAAGCAGCTTCAGCGTCTCACGTTGTTACATCTTGCCTAGCACAACCTCTATGGTGTAGCCTTCCAACTTCTTTGCAGAGGTCGGCGAGATTTTTTCACGGTAGCTTTCCTCAAACGAGGGGTAGTCGCGTAGGCTGATGGACACGAGCAGGTTTGCCGCTAGCGTTTCCTGCGCGATCTCTTGTTGATAATCGACAAGCGTTCGCGCTAACTCAACGTCCTCGGTATATAAAGCAAGGCCGATGTGGTCCTGGATGTTCAGACCAGCTTTTTTGCGCATGTCCTGTACATAGTGCGTCAAATCACGTATGAGACCTTCATCTCGCAGTTCAGGTGTGATGGTGGTCTCAAGTGCAACAATATAGCCACGCTCCTCAGCCGTGACAAAACCTGGACGCGCGGTTGAGGCAACGTTGACCTCATCTTTTGTCAACTCAAGCTCCTGGCCTTCAACTGCGAGGAAGAATGAACCGTTTTGCTCAAGTTGCCGAGCAGCCAGCTGTGTACTATTCGCATCAAGCCCTTTGAGAACAGCCAGGACTTTTTGGAACAACGGACCATATTTGGGACCAAGTACCTTGACCTGTGGTTTCAGTGTATAGGCCAACATATCACTATCGTTGCTCATCAACTCCAGGTCCTTGATA
The DNA here is from genome assembly GCA_964250765.1 of uncultured Ktedonobacteraceae bacterium. Taxonomy (GTDB): domain Bacteria; phylum Chloroflexota; class Ktedonobacteria; order Ktedonobacterales; family Ktedonobacteraceae; genus JBBQVS01. The sequence continues at coordinate 36,609 of CAXUHF010000043.1, forward strand.
TTCAACTCCTCAAGCACCTGCTCCTTGAGCCGTGTCAATGCCTCTTCCTCTAGCGAAGTTGGAACACGCACGTACAAGGCGTTGAGCGGTTGACGCACCTTGATTTGTGCCTTCTCACGCGCGGCACGTCCAAGACCAACGACACGCATGACAAGGTGTGTTTCACGAGTTAACTTCTCGTCGATCAACGCCTCTTGCACAACAGGCCAATCCTGTAAATGTACGCTCATTGGTGCTTGTCCATCCACACTTCGTACAAGGTTCTGATACAACTCTTCTGTGATAAAGGGCATGAACGGTGCGAGCAATGTAATGAGTGTTGTTAAGCACTCGTAGAGTGTCAGGTAGGCCGCTTTCTTGTCTGTCTCAAGGCCAGCCGCCCAAATGCGCTCACGGCTACGTCGTAGATACCAGTTCGACAGGTCATCCAGGAAGCTCTGCACAGCCTCTGATGGCTTGACCGTATCATACTGCTCCAAATTCTGTGTGACCTCACGAACAGTCAATTGCAGTTCGGAGAGTATCCAGCGATCAAGTTCGCTACGCTCCTCAAATGGCACCGAATGTTGTGTTGGATTGAACTGGTCGATGTTGGCATAGGTCGTAAAGAACCAGTACACATTCCAGATTTTATCCAGCGTCTTGCGAACAAGCATCCATTTTTCGCTCAAGCGTACAGGTAGGCCCGTTTGCTCGGATTTCTCCATATCCTCAGTCGAAGGGATACGTGGGAAACTCAGGTTCTGCTCTGGCACATGGTTTGTGTAGAGCCAGCGCATAGTATCAGACCCAACACGACTTGCCGCATCATCAAAGACAACGAGATTGCCCTTTGATTTATGCATTGGCGTCCCATCATCGCCCATAAGCGTAGCAAAGCCGAACAATGTTTTGAATGGTGCGGTATTCTCCAACACCGTACTCATGACGAGCATCGAATAGAACCAGTTGCGGAACTGTCCAGGAAACGACTCTGTGACGAAATCGGCTGGGAACCACTGCTCCCAGTACGCATGGTCGGTGCGATAGTGCAGCGTCGAAAATGGGACGATACCAGCATCAAGCCACGGGTTGCCAACGTCTTTGATGCGCGAAACTTCGTCGCCACATTTCGAGCATCGTACCTTGACTTCATCAACCCACGGACGATGCGGTGTGTGTCCCTCGAACTCTTCCCAACCCGATACAGCACGTTCTTTCAGTTCCTCTTTGCTGCCAATGACCTCATAGGTACCACATGCAGGGCAATCGAAGATTGGCAGAGCAAGGCCCCAGTAGCGTTTCTTGGAGATCATCCAATCATCCATGTTACGAAGCCAGTCCATCTCGCGGTCAAAACCAAACTGTGGTATCCATGTGATTTGCTTCACAACGTCCATGATCTCATAGCGCAATGTGTCCATCGAGATGAACCACTCGTCAACGAGACGGAAGATCAGTTCCGTTTTACAGCGCCAGCAGGTTGGGTAACGATGCTTATAATTCTGTGGACGATAGAGCAAGCCCTTCTGTGTCAAGTTATCAGCGACAAGCTGCCCAACCTCAGAAGCGTGTTTGCCCGTAAGCCAGTCAAAGCCGTTGACATAGACACCTGTCTCGTCAACAGGAGCTATGGCAGGAAGATTGAACTCTTTTGAAAGCATAAAGTCTTCGCGCCCACACCCAGGTGCTATATGAACAATGCCTGTGCCTTCAGTTGATGTAACATCTTTTCCTGATACCACCCTGTGGACGATACCTTGCTCAGCAGGTAGTTCATCGAAGGGACCCCGATAGGTCCAACCTACCATATCACTGCCCTTGAGCGTTTCAGCAACATGATAATCGCCTTTGTCACGCCCTTTGAGTGCTTTCAGGACGGGCAATAACTGTTCCGCGAGGTAATAAAACTCGTCATCCTGCTCAACCTTGACATAGGACAGGTCGGGATGCACCTCGGCGGCTACATTCGCGGCAAGCGTCCACGGCGTCGTCGTCCACACAAGCAAGTATTCGTTAGGACGATCTATTAATGGAAAACGGACATAGAGGCTCAGGTGTGTGATCTCGTGATAGCCTTCTGACTCTATCTCCATATTTGAGAGACCTGTGGCGCAGCGTGGACACCACGGCATGACATCGCGCCCTTTGTAGAGCAGGCCGCGCTCGTTGCATTTCTTTAAGAACGACCATATAGTATAGTTATTCTCATCTGAAAGTGTATAGTAATCATTGCCCCAATCCATCCAATAGCCTAGACGGATTGATTGCTCTATCTGGCGTCTTGCATAGGTGAACACACGCGCCTTACATCGTTCGACAAAAGCCGCAATCCCGAATTCCTCGATGTCGAGCTTCGACTTGATACCAAGTTCCTTCTCAACCTCGACCTCGACCCATAAGCCTTGGCAGTCAAAGCCATTCTGATAGCGTTGCTTGTAGCCTTGCATTGTCTTGAAACGCTGATACAGGTCTTTATATGTACGTCCCCATGCGTGATGCACACCCATTGGGTTATTCGCGGTGATTGGACCATCCATAAACGAGTAGCGTTTGTCGCTGTGTTCATTACGATGCAGGTACGCTTCTAATACCTTATTATCATCCCACCACTGCTGAATAGTTTTTTCCAGTTTGGGGTAGTCTACGCGGTCTGCCGCCATGACTGACTGGAATACACTCGATGTAACCGACAC
>CAXUHF010000044.1:0-2654 GCA_964250765.1 uncultured Ktedonobacteraceae bacterium
AAACTTGTCAAAGCGGTTGCTCATGGCTTGCCTGCCTCTCTTTTCGTCACTGATCAGGTGGCATTCAAGCTTTCACTATACCGCATGTTATGTCACCTTAGCAACTGTTCCTCATGATTTTGTGTGCTGCTAATCCCGTTAATGCGCTGTATCACCGAAAAAAGACCGCATACACATGCTAGGACAACAAGTACGATAGAGACCCATAGAAGGCTTGATGATAGTGCTTGATAGTAGATGCCTGCATAGACCACGCCCGCCGCGACAAGCAAAAGGATAAACCACAATACCCCGATTTCTGCAAGCAACTTTGGTTGTGCATAGCTCAGGGACTCGCCACGCGCACGTGCGCTACGGATACGCCGCGTCTCTTGCACGATGCCGACAATACTACTGATGAGAATGATGGGTAGGCTAATAATGAACAGCACAATGGCGATGGTGTAGATAGAGCTAGTAGTAAGTTTGGGCATACTTGCTCCTCTCTTTATTATTCGGCTAATGCCATAATCATTGGGAAACGACCTGTTTTGCCGTGTTCGGCTCGATGCGAGAAAAAGCGATCCACAGAATCACTTGTACAAATTTCGGCAACTTCGATATGTTCGGACAAGAGACCTGCCATAAGTAATTGGCGACGGTTTGTCTCCCACAAATCGAGCCGCAAGCTCTCTTTATCAGGCAAATGAACTACAGAGAATACAGCCGATTCTCGTACAAGGCCACGATACTGCTCCTGTATCGGAATGTCGTCGAAGTCTTGCACACCCATAAACAGGTCTTGCACGTTCTGCGAAACTTCATAACAACAAGGACCAATCGTTGGTCCAATACCTGCATAGATATTACGGGGTTGACAGCCAAAATTCCTCCGCATCGCATCTATAGTAGCAATGGCGATACCTCGTGCGGTCCCACGCCAGCCGCCATGTGCGATGCCGATAACTTGCTCCACCGGATCATAAAGCGCGATTGGTGTACAGTCAGCAAACGAGAGCGCGATTGCCACGCCACGTTGCTGTGTAATAAGCGCGTCACCCTTGTGAATTTCCTGGGGTATCCACGCTTGTTCGTAGTAGGAGCGATAGGCCCAATCGGTACGCCATTTGTTGTGTGTATCGGGTATAAGTATGTCGGCTCCGTGTACATTCCACAGTGTGACACATGGATAGCCATCAAGTGCGAGACTGCGAAGGGCTAACTGACGATTACGTACTACGTTGTCAAGATTATCGCCGCCACGCAAGGCACCAGAGGTGTTAAGTCCTTTATACGGTGGGTCACTATAGCCGCCATCGCGTGTGAAGACGCCATGTATGAGATTCGGGAATTGCTGAAAGTTGTTAAATTGCAGGAAACAGGCGTTGTCCCGTTGCTGTTCGATCAAAAGAGTCCCCTTGTCGTTTATATGTATGCAAAGGTATTGTAACACACCCTATTGTTCTGACTCAATCAATTTGATATTCTGCTGTAGGGACCGATTTATCGCGTCCTCCTAGCAATCAATCGCCGACAAGGACGCGATAAATCGGTCCCTACCTATGGATTGTTACACGCGTACAAGCACCTTTAGCACGCCCTTTTGCTCTGCGTACTCGAAGGCGGCTAGTCCTTCGTCAAGGGTATAGGTGGCACTGATCAAGGGACGAACATCTACGCGTTTCTGACTTAACGCTCGTAGGGCGGGTACAAATGGGCCACAACGCGAACCCTGTACACGTATCTCATCGACGACAATGGGAGCCAAGTTCAACGTTGATTTGTCGGCGATGGTGCTTTTTAAGTGCAATGTTCCTCTTGGTCGAACAAGTTTTAAAGCTAGCTCGATACCTTGTGCTGAACCAGTACATTCGATTACATGGTCAACACGCCGTTCATTCGTCGCTATACGCTGCTCGATATCCTTTAGCAAATGTGTGGTAATACCGTACTGCTTTACGCGTGCTAGCTTCTCCTCATGCTTCCCTATCATTGAGAGATCACAGCCAGTCAGCACGAGCACTTGTGCCGCTAGTTGTCCCATCTTGCCATCGCCGAGGATAAGTACGCTTTCGGTAGGCTGTATATGAACTTGCTCAAGTATCTCGAAGTTGGCGGCGAGCGGCTCGACAAATACGGCTTCCTCATCGCTCACATTGTCGGGTACAAGGTGTAGATTTTCGACTGGCAGCATCAGATAGTCGGCAAAGGCACCGTCACGTTTGACGATGCCAAGTGTAGTGCGGTTTGGACAATGCGTAGGCATGCCACGTTGACAGTAGGAGCAATCGGGACGGTGACAGGCCGCGTTGATATCACCAACAACGCGCTTTTGCAGCAGATGTCTATAGTTTTCTCGTACTTGCTCTCCGTATATTTCTTCGACAACTCCCACAAATTCATGCCCTGGCACGCCTTTAAAATCCATGTAGCCACGCATAATCTCAAGGTCGGTATTGCAAATGCCCACTTGCAATACACGTATCAACGCCTCACCCTCAACAGGTGGTGGCAAGAGGTAATTTTGATCTAGTACTAATCGAGTTCCATCATAGACTAATGCCCGCATGAAAACATCCCTCTTAGTGAAACATTGCCTTCTTGCATAGGGAAAGCAGGGAGACCGCAAGGGTCTCCCCTACATTTTACCATCGTCGTGACATGTAGGGGAGACC
>CAXUHF010000044.1:2664-4393 GCA_964250765.1 uncultured Ktedonobacteraceae bacterium
TTTGTTTCCTCGCCGCTTCGGGGGTCTCCCTGCTTCTCCCCCTGGAAAGGATGGAGACCTCTTGTAATCCACTACTCACATCGTTATACTAGGCACTGTCAAAGAACGCACACTCATATATTGAAGGAATCCATGAATACGTATGACACAATCGCGCCCTTTTACGATGTTGAGCACGCGCACTTTAGCGAGGACCTGGACATGTACCAGAACTTCGCGGAGTCAAGCGGCGGGCCAATCCTGGAACTAGCATGCGGTAGTGGACGTGTGCTACTTCCACTTGCACAAGCAGGATACGATATTGTCGGCGTCGATACATCGGCACTCATGCTTGCACTTGCTCAACAATATATTGATGAGACGGAAGCTCCAATTCGTTGCGAACTGCTTCAGCAAGATATGGTGACGATGCAGTTGGGACGCAAGTTTCGCATGGCGTTTGTCGCGCTTGGCTCATTCGCGCACCTTATTTCACGCAAAGAGCAACAGCAAGCACTTACTAACATCCGTACACATCTCAGTACAGGCGGTCTTTTCCTGATTGATATTAGCAACGCCGACGCGCGTTATATGGAAGACCTCGGTGGACAGATGTTGCATCAGGGCACATGGAGTCGTGACGATGGAACAATACTTACACACTTTGTAAGTCCAGCGTCATCTCCTGCAATGCACCTGCTGGAACTCACACATTTTTATGACCAACATAAGCAAGGCGGCATGGTAGAGCGTACCACCGTCACAACACATCTCTATTTATTTGACCGTAGCGAGATGGAACTTTTGCTAGAGCAAGCAGGTTTCGCGGTAAAAGATGTCTATGGTGACTATGACCTTGGACTCTACCAGCTTGATAGTCCACGTATGATTTTTGTAGCGGAAGCACGATAAGATTATGACACAACCTTTACACGATTGGAATCTAAGCCAGGAAGAGGCACGAGCATTACAGAACGAACTGACGAAGCGCGTTATCCGTGAAGATCGGCTAGAAGAGCCAGTACAGTTCGTGGCAGGCGTCGATATGGCGATCAATGAGAACAATAACAAAGCGCGTGCGGCGGTGGTGCTCTTGAGCTATCCAGAGATGGAAGTGGTCGAGCGACACATCTACGAAGAACCAATACGCATGCCATACGTCCCTGGCTTGCTCTCATTTCGTGAGGCACCTTGCGTACTGGGAGCATTTCAACAATTGCGTCAGCGTCCACAACTTGTCATGGTTGATGGTGCGGGCATCGCGCATCCACGTCGCATCGGTATCGCGTCACATCTCGGCCTCTGGCTCGACCTGCCCACAATTGGCTGTGCCAAGTCTATTCTCACCGGCAGCTACAATACAGCAAAACTGGGCGAAGAGGCTGGATCATGGGAACCCTTGATTACGAAGGGTGAGACCATCGGGGCGGCAGTGCGCACACGCACACGCGTCAACCCAATGATTATCTCGCTTGGACACCTCATCAGTCTTGAGACCAGCATCGAATACGTGCTCAAGTGCGCTCGCGGCTATCGTCTGCCAGAACCAACGCGTCAGGCCGACAAGCTCTCGAAAGATAACGATTGGCAAGAGCCACAAGATTCAGGTATTAGGCAAGAGCCTCTCCTGTAAACAAAAGAAAATGCATGACTCGGCAAGCGTTGCTTGGCGAGTCAAGCATTTTATTTTGTTTTGGTTTTTTTTGTCATGGGTTGACGCCAACAATCTCGGGGGGATGGGCGACACGTG
>CAXUHF010000044.1:4403-20864 GCA_964250765.1 uncultured Ktedonobacteraceae bacterium
CCCCTCCCTTTAAAAAAAAAAAAATTCCTTTACCCGCCACGTTTTGTTTCCCGAGTCATGCATTTTCTTTTGTTTACTTTATTATTCTCATGGTAGACGCCACGAATCTCGGTGGCTTCGGCGACACGTGCAACGGCGAGCAGGTAGGCACCCATACGCAGGTTTGTGTGTTGCTCTTGAGCTTTTTGGTGTACGGCATGGAATGAACGCATCATGATTGTTTCGAGTCGATTGTTGATTTCATTCTCAGCCCAGAAGAAGCGTTGTAGGTCTTGCACCCATTCAAAGTAGCTGACAGTCACACCACCAGCATTCGCCAGGATATCGGGCACAATCGTTACACCACGATCATTGAGAATGCGGTCAGCTTCGGGTGTTGTTGGACCATTCGCCGCCTCTATAATCATGCGTGCTTGAATACGTGAAGCGTTACGCTCCGTCAACTGGTTTTCTAACGCGGCAGGGACAAGCACTTCACAGGGCAACTCTAGCAATTCCGCGTTCGTCACCGCTTCGGTACCGGGCATACCTGCGAGATTGCCATGTTCTTTCGAGTAGCGCATGGCTTGCAATACGTCGATGCCAGCAGGATTATAGACACCACCCTTGATATCGCTTAACGCGACAACCTTGCAACCCAACTCGCTTAAGAGACGTGCTGAGATGCTACCAACATTACCAAAGCCTTGAATGACCACGGCGCACTTATCGGGGCGCATGTTATGAATAGCTAGTGCCTCGCGTGTCACAACCTGTACACCACGAGCGGTTGCCTCAAGGCGTCCCTCGCTCCCACCAATTGCAAGCGGCTTGCCTGTAATAACGGCGGGAACAGAGTAACCCATATGCATAGAAAAGGTATCCATCATCCACGCCATCACCTGCGGATTGGTGTTCATATCGGGTGCGGGAATATCGCTATTGGGACCAATCAGAATGGATATCTCGGTGGCATAACGGCGTGACAAACGCTCAAGTTCGGAGCTTGACATAAGATGGGGATCGCAAAGAACGCCGCCCTTAGCACCACCGAAGGGAATATTGACGACTGCACACTTCCACGTCATCCACATTGCTAGAGCGCGTACCTCGTCAAGCGACACCTCTGGACTGAAACGGATACCACCTTTAGCGGGTCCACGATTAATATTATGCTGTACCCTGTAGCCTGTGAACATCTCAACATCGCCGTTGTCCATGCGTACAGGAAAATTCACGATGAGTTCGCGTTTCGGCTTGCGTAAAATAGCGCGCATAGCCTGTGAAAGACCAAGACGGTCGGCAGCTTCATCGAACTGCTCCACCGCCACGGCGTACGGACTCATAACTTCAATAGCCATAACCTAAAAGACCTCCTTGACACGGGCCGCTTCATTGGCCCCTACTGCAACGATGCACAAACAGGAAGCAACACTGCTTCGCTTAAAGACCCTCCCTGAGAAAGAAAGACACATCGCCACTACACATAGATAGCATATCATACAAAAGCCCGCCTGAAATTGGCGGGCGACGCATGGAGTGCGTTTAAGTGTAGTATAGCACATGGTTTGAGTTAGAAGAATGTAACTCAATTAAGTTTATCTTGACGTTGCTCGAAATACAGTTCTTTCTCTGTTAGTACGATAATCTCACCTTCAAACCATGTTCTGAGGTTATCAATATGCTGTTGAGTACCTCGATTCCAATGTGCCTGTGAGGTCGCAAACACAATACCGTCTATAGCAACGCTTTTACATACTTGCTCATAGAATGAAAACTGATCCGCCTCAATCACGTCATTGCTCTTTGCCTCACCTATGTAGAATTTGCCATCACTGATACATAGAATATCAATGTTTCTGTAAGCTTTCCTATCATCTGGTTGTGTATAAACATTTGAGTCTGGTACCCACTCAAAAGCATGTTTACTTGCACTTCTCAAGTAGTTTAATGCCAAGAGAGGAACTTGCATGTTGTCTTCAAAGCCCTGAAATATCACTTCTGGTATTTTGTATAACCATAGTGGATTGGCGTTATAGACTTGTGTCTGAAAGCAACGTGAGCACTCAAATGTTTGTCCAACATGTTCGACAGGATACCACGACTTATAAGAGCAAGAGGTACATGATAATTGAAAGCCTCGTTCTAGTAAGCCTTTTTCTAAAAGCTGAAGTGCTTCAGTGGGTAATTCGTCGGATACAGTATCAAAGTAACTCTTTGTTTCGGCAGGAGTTGTCTTGCTGAGTACCTCTCGGAGATGTAGATGATGTAGTGCTCGTCTTTTAGAAGGATAGTCTAAAATCCAGCCAAGTTTATTTTTGTTACTGTTATCTGCAAGAACTTCAAAAAGTTCACGATATGGAGAGGTTACAAGGTAGTGCACGGCATCTGTGAGATCACCACAGAGGTTAATGAAGTTGACGTGATATCTAGCTGTGCTACTTCTTTGAACACGAAAGAAATCAGCAGTTTGAAGTAACGTTTCAATAACATTTTCTGTTAAAGGTCTTATGAACTCAAGTGGCTCTTCCGTACTAATTTGCGCCTTTAGAAAGCGTTCATTAGTAATACGAAAGCGAAGCATTTCTATATTCGACTTTGCACTATCTTGCCTTAAATAAGGAAAACCCCGCACAACGTTAGAAGATATCCATTTTTCTACTACAAGAGAGCTTTTAGGAAGCATCATATTTTGCCACTCAAGGATAACAGTATACTCACCAGAACCATATTCTTGAGGTATTTTAGGGGTAAAAGAGCATTTCTTTTTATCTTGCGCCACCACAACACGTTCTTGCTTAATAAAAGGTCTAACGTAATCATAAAATTCAAGGTAGTTATAAGATACCAAACGCCAATTAAGATAATTTCTTTGTCGTAAAAGTACAAGGGCATCAAAAATACTCTGTAACCGATCTAAGTTGTTTTCTGCTGTAGAAAAGACAATATCGAGCCCCTTACCCATCATTGAGTAAAAACTTCCGCCATAATCCGACTCTAGCCACTTTACAATAGAAACCGAGTTACTTTCTAAACTTTGGAAAGGCAACCATGCGACAAAAAAATCACTAGCACGCAAATTCCAAAATAGCACGGCCTCTGCTAAAGCAAAATGGTCAGAAACAAGTATTACTATAGAAGGTGTATTCATACCTCTATGTTTGTACGTTCGCGTAGGTGTGCCTATTGTTTTGTAAGTAGCAGTTTGACCAATAAATGACTGATATAGAGAAGGTTGATGTTGCACTCTACAGCAAGTTTCTAATAACTTATCTGAATATTCTAAAGGAAACCGATGTTCATCTAAAATTAATTCAAATAGTTGATAACGGTCAGGTGCTGATGTTATTTCACCAGTATCTAATAACTGCGTTCCTAAATCATCCAGACTGTAGTTCGGATTTAGCAATTTTGCGAGGAAAAGCTCTCGATATCCTGTAGCACTTAGTCTTACGTTGTCATCCATGACCTGTAACATCGGCTCTCTTGGCTCTACATCACCACATACAACTAAAGCAAATTTACTCATATCGGGAGAAGTATCATCTGCTACTGCTACAACACTTGATGTTGGAAAATTATTTTTCTTGGCTAATATGCTCGAACCCATAGTCACATTAGTTCCTGTTCCTCCAGCCCAGGGATCAAGGGTTGCTATCCGTGATACTGACTCCCAGGGTATGACACCAAAAGGATGAAGGCTTGTCGAAAGAATGTTTTGCTGAGCAGTAGTCATCCCTGGTGCCAATACAACAAGGTCTGGATCATAGTCAACTAAAAAGCGTTGATATTCCTCTGAAACGCTGTCTTGCTCTGTAAGCGGAATTATTACGTTGAAGTAACCTCCCACCATTGCACAGTTGTAGTGAACAATTTCTTCAAACCTATCCCACTCATCAAGCCGTACAAGCCATGCAATACTTCTTGGATATACCGAGGCAAGAGCAAACTGTTGCAATGTATAAACCCTCTCTAACTACCAATATATTGTTTTAAAAGCACTTGCAGTACATGAAACATGCTCAGTATAACACTTGCAAGCTCTTCAAACATGAATATTAGATAGCCTTTATTGAGCTTTGTTCGCTCCAAAACTTCCACATTTTTCCTCCTCCCAAAGAATAGTCTTGTGTACCTAACTTGACAGAATAGTTTGTTTTGACCTATAATAATAGAACAAAATTTCTAAAAGGAGCTAGAGATGAGCAACCAAGTGAACGAGGAAGCACGTGAGGAACAGAGAAAACGTAGTTTTAATCCCAACGACCATCTAATGCAACTGCGTAGTAAAGAAGGCGCCAAAGACTATTTGCCCGTTCAGTGGCGTCTCGTCTGGTTCCGTGATCAGTGTCCGCATGGCACTATTGATACTGAGGAAATCGAAGTGGACCTTGACAGGGAGATGGAAGAGGAAGTGTTTGTTTGGAATAGCGATAAACGGCGTAGCGAAAAGGTAGTCAAGCGAGCAAAGGGCTATGCAAGGTACAAAGCAATTGTTACCGATGGAAAAGGTGGCAGAGCAACAGGTACTAAATCTGAAAAGGCAGCAAGCTTCCCTGACTTCATTGAAAAGGCTGAGACTGGTGCAATAGGCCGTGCTCTCGCAGCACTAGGATACGGCACACAATTCGCGCCCGACCTCGATGAGGCCCATCGCATCGTGGATAGCCCTGTTGATCGTGCGCCAAATGGCTATGAGGGCAATGGTTCCAATGGCAATGCTCCACTTACACCAATGCGTCCTGCCGCTATGAGCAACAATACAAATGGCAATGGCTCTTCGTCCAACACTACTCCTTCTGCGGCTGTCGATACGCCGACTGATGCGACGATGACGGTGACGGAACAGCAGATTTCGAGTATTCGTAAGTTGAGCGAGTATCTGGGTAAGGCCGAGCCGGAGAGTCTGGCGTCGATGAGCAATCTTGAGGCCAAGAAGGTCATTCAGCAACTTACGATGGAGTACAGGCAAAGTAAAAAGGCTTCTTGAGAAAGAGCGGAAGGTGTATGACCTCAGTTGAGTTAGAGTATGCTGAAAAGCGCATGCGGCAGAAATGGCATGATCTGGTGATGGAGGAACAGCGCGGAGCATCAGTGTCAATGCTTGAGCGCATGTTCAACGCCTACATGCTAGCCGTCGAAGAGTATAATCGTTGTGTCGAACTGTATTCGCCCCAACATAACGACTACAACAACGACACCAAGAAAAAAGCGTCGTAGTCGTAATAAGTTGGGCAAAGGGGCATGACAGGGGCAAGCCCTGTCATGCCGCATTCACTATTTACAGAGCATTTTACTTGAGACCGCGTACAAAATTCACGAGTGCACTTGCCACGGCATCGGCTGCGTCGAACAGGACGAAGTGTCCAGCATTCGGAACTAGCACGAGTTGCGAGTCAGGGATGTCGCGGTGTAGGCGTTGACCATAGAGGACAGGTATCTGCTGATCGTTCTCGGCCCAGATGATGAGCACAGGCTTTCCTAGCGTTTTGAGATCAGACGAAACGGAGTTGACATACCACGGCACGAGCAAACGTATGTGCTGTAGCAGAACCTCTTTCCCCAGTTCGCTATTCCACGGCTCTACATAGTCGTTGAGAACATTATTAAAGCGTTTCGTGTCCACAACCGCATTTGGCAACGTAGCGCGTAGGTCATGAATCAAGTCCTCAACCTCCGTGTCTTTGGGTGCATCGAAGGCTTGCCGCTTCTTCATGTCGGGTAAAGGCCAATTCTCGGCAAAGGCATCGAGGTAGCAAATGCTATCAACCAACACGAGTCCAGCTACACGATCACGGAACAGACGCGTTGCCAGGATTTGTGCTACACCACCGCCTAGGCCGTGTCCAACGAGCAGAACGTTTGTCAGGTTCAACTCCCTCAATAAAAAGGTGAGCGTATCGGCATGGCCCCAAGGCGAAGTGTCCGCAGGCCACGGATGCGCAGATTGACCATAGCCGAGCATATCAATTGCGTAGACAGCTCGACCCAGAGCCGCAAGTTGCGGTAGTACAGCGTCCCATGCGGAAGCACTCGACACGATATCATGTAACAGAACAATCGCGCCATCAGTGCCGTACTCCGCACCCTGTATGATGTAGCTTATGTCGTAGTGAATAGCATGAGCCATGCGACGCTCTGGTGCCTGTTGCGTTCGCATTATGCCTGATGTATTGCTTGCCATAGAATAATTCCTTTTTGTATCTGACGCTCTCTATTTGGCGTCGATAATTTCGCGGAAATAATGAAATTGTCTGTAGGGACCGATTTATCACGTCCTCGTCGGCGTTGACAATCGGGGCGAGGGCGTAATGAATTATGGCCCCTACATCCCGACGCATCCGCATGTTTTTATTAAACCGCATAATCGGTCCCCACACAACTACGCTTTTGCGTACAAACTTGGTACGTTATAGAAGGCACTAAAACCAGCATAGCGTGCGGTCTCATCACCTAGTTCATTCTCTATCACGAGTAAGCGGTTGTATTTCGCTACACGCTCGCTACGTGCAGGTGCGCCCGTCTTGATTTGACCCGTATTAGTCGCAACAACGAGATCGGCAATGGTTGTGTCCTCGGTCTCGCCCGAACGATGCGACACAACAGCACTATAGGAGGCACGTTTCGCCATCTCGATTGCATCCATTGTCTCCGTCAGAGTGCCAATCTGGTTGAGCTTAATGAGAATAGAGTTCGCGGAATGCTCTAAGATACCACGTTTGAGACGTTGTGTATTGGTGACAAAGAGATCATCGCCGACTAGCTGAATACGGTTGCCAAGTCGCTGACGCATCTGCTTCCAACCATCCCAATCGTCTTCTGCCAGACCATCTTCGATAGTGACTATAGGATATTCGCCGATCCACTGCTCGTACAAGTCAATCATCTCGCTGGATGTCAGCGTACGCCCCTCACGAGCGAGAACGTATTTGCCATTCTGATAAAACTCGGTTGCGGCAGGGTCTATACCCAGGAAAATATCGACACCGGGTTTGTAGCCTGCGGTCTCAATCGCGGCAACGATGACCTCAAGTGCCTCGCGGTTCGAGCTAAGCGAGGGTGCAAAGCCGCCTTCGTCACCAACGTTCGTGTTTTGCTTACGATCATGCAAAACCTTTTTGAGTCCCTGATAAACCTCGGCTCCCATACGCAGCCCCTCACGGAACGAGCTAGCACCAACAGGAAGCACCATGTACTCTTGCATATCGGTTGAGTTATCAGCGTGCTTGCCACCATTCAAAATATTCATCATGGGAACAGGCAGAGTGCGCGCCGAGACGCCGCCAAGATAGCGATAAAGCGGCTGCCCCTGTGCATTTGCGGCTGCCTTCGCTACGGCTAGCGAGACACCAAGAATCGCGTTTGCACCATATTTGGCTTTATTCGGTGTGCCATCCTGAGAAATCATGACCTCATCAATGGTGGATTGATCGAGCGCATCAAGGCCAATAATAGAGTCGCTGATACTCTCATTGACATTGTTGACCGCGTTGAGCACACCCTTGCCGCCGAAGCGTTTCTTGTCGCCATCGCGTAGTTCCACCGCCTCATGTGCGCCCGTTGACGCGCCTGATGGAACCGAGGCAACGCCAGTCGCGCCACCTATTAAGAGTACCTCGACCTGAACGGTAGGGTTGCCACGCGAGTCAAGAATTTCATGTGCGGTGACAGCCTCAATGGTTGTCAGGTCGCTTGTATTATTTGGCATCTTGAATCCTAGCCTCCATAAAATTTTTCTGCTTGTAGTATAACCCATCTTGCGGAGCTATTGTACATCGTATTCTATGGTTGGGGCAAGAGATTGTTTACTATATCCCTTTTCGTTAAAGACGTAAGAACGTTGATTATCTTGCTAACTAAAAATGTTTCAAAAATTAATTATTTTATATAAATAAATTTACTACTATGAATTATATTTAATGTTAGACTACTACTATATAAACGTTATATTTTTAGCAATAATAAGTCAAGACGACGGCATTCGACAAACTTACCACCTTTTATAAGTAACACATCACTGAAAACAAGATAGGAATAAAAAAATGAACAGTTTTGATGCTATAGAATTTGCCACAAATCCCGATCCTCGTTGTCCTTGTGTTCTACTGCTGGACACATCTTATTCTATGGATGGTGCGCCAATAGAGGCTCTTAATCAAGGACTACAAGTCTTCCAAAGCGATGTTACGCAAGATGCGTTAGCAAAACGTCGCGTTGAAGTTGCCATTGTTACCTTCGGTAACGGAGGAGTACAATTAGTTCAGGATTTTGTGACCGCAGGCCAGTTCCAACCACCACATTTGACTGCTGGTGGTGGTACGCCTATGGGTGAGGCTCTTAATCTTAGCATAGATATACTACGTAATCGTAAGAAATCATATCAAAACAATGGTATTGACTACTACCGTCCGTGGATTTTTATAATCACAGATGGTGCGCCTACCGATCAATGGCAGACAGCAGTTCAAAGAGTACGTTCAGAAGAGGATGCTAAAGCATTTCTCGTCTTTCCAATAGGTGTTGCAGGAGCAGATATGAATATGCTCTCACAGTTATCAGCTCAACGTTCTCCGCTTATGCTAAAAGAGTTACAATTTATTGAGTTTTTTAAATGGCTTTCAAAGAGTCAGCAAAATCAATCTGCTTCAAAAATAGGAGAGCAAGTAGCTCTTCCTACGCCGACAGGTTGGGCTGTAGTATAGCATATGAAAACTACAAATATATCTCAAAAGTCTGTGTGGCAGATTTTAGATGCCTCAGTCACAGGAACTAGTCATCAAAAAGTCAATCGTGATTGTGAGGACAAATATCACTTTGATCAGTATGAAAATGGGACATTGCTCCTTGCTGTAGCAGATGGTGCTGGTTCCGCATCACACGCCTCGGATGGTGCTCAACACGCAGTAAACAAAGCGTTAGAAACCATTAAAGACTCCTTTGAACAAGAGGGTGAGCCTAACAGCCAAGATGAGTGGAGTAACAGACTCCAATGGGTGTTAGACATAGTTCATATTAGTTTACAAGAGTTAGCAGACAGTAGTCTTTCAGAACATACAGAGTTTGAGAGTACTCAAATTATTGAGCCTCTTATGACACTTCCTTTCAATAATAAAGATAGTGAAATTAAAGAAGGTGCCAAAAACATTTCATCCTCACTTTCCTTACGTGAATACGCAACAACCCTTTTACTTGCGGTTGTAACATCTCAATGGATTGCTATAGCACAAATAGGCGATGGAATAGTAATTGTTCAAGATAATAACGGAAAACTACAAATGCTGACGTTGCCAGATCATGGAGAGTATATTAACGAGACAAGCTTCATAACCGATGCTAAATATCGAGAACATGTACAATTCTTCGTCAAGTCTGACATATCAGTGAAAGGTATAGCTCTACTTACAGATGGTTTACAAATGCTAGCGTTAGATTTTGCTACTAACCTCCCTCATGAACCATTTTTCTCACCTTTGTTTGAGATTGCTGCGACACAAACTGGCTCATCAAAACTAGAGTTAGAAAACTTTCTATCGTCTGAACGTGTCTGTGAACGTACAGACGATGATAAAACAATAGTTTTGGCGGTACGCGCATGACCTCTTATCTACGTGGAAATGGTCTTTATGCAAACACAGGTAAAGAGCTAGGTGGTGGGGGCGAAGGAAAAATCTATACAGTTGTAGATATACAAAACTTGGTAGCTAAAATTTACCATCAACCAAAGATGGAGTACACGCAAAAACTCTCTCGGATGCTAGCTAACAAACCTTATAGTGTTTTAAATCAGCACGGGCACTGCTCTATAGCTTGGCCTATAGATAATCTTTTTGATGTTGCAGGAAGATGTACAGGTTTTTTAATGCCATATATTAGTTCAACGGTTCCATTGTTAGAACTTTACAATCCTCAAGATCGGTTATATAAGTATTCAGGTTTCACTTGGAAATATTTGCTTAGTACAGCAAAGAACCTTACCGTAGTGTTGGAAGAGTTACACACAGGTGGCTACATTGTAGGAGATTTGAATGAAAGCAATATATTAGTAAGTGGTAACGCATTAGTAACATTGGTTGACTGCGACTCGATTCAAGTACCGAAAGGTGACGGACAGTTTTTTCGTTGTCCTGTAGGCAAGCCCAATTATACACCACCCGAACTACAGAGTTGTGATTTTAGTCGGGTAAATCGTACTATGTATCACGATAACTTTAGTTTAGCTGTCTTAATTTTTTTAATGCTTATGGAAGGTGTACATCCATTTATGGGAGTATGGAAGGGAGAAGGAGAGTGGCCTAACCTTACACAACGTATAAAAGCTGGGAATTATCCATATGCTGGTACATCTCTTCTTGTACCGCCTCCCAATGCTCTACCCCCATATATATTGCCTCCAAACCTTCAAAATTTAATGAAACAATGCTTTGTCGAAGGACATACAAACCCTTCGCGTCGTCCTACAGCAACTGAGTGGCGAAAAGCTCTGCATGATGCGGAGCAACATCTTACATGTTGTCGTTGTAATAGTCAGCACTGGTACAGCCAACATCTTAGTGCTTGTCCGTGGTGTGTGCGTGTACAACAAGGCTTACCAGACTCTTTTCCTAATTCAGCAACGCAAAAAAAAACTCTTATGAGGTAAACAACAAACCTCACGCAACACCTCTTAATGCTCCACGTCAAGCCCCAAGTACATTATCATATTCATCAAAATTATATCAAAAGACCATTACTATAGGTAAACGTCCTGCTCGTAAAAGAAGGCGCAAACTAATTTGGGGTGTTGTTATCTTGTTATGTGTAGTAGTACTCTACTCTTTTGCTAATCATGGTAACTCTTCAAACCAAACAAGTGACATTTCTCAAGGAGCGCAGAGTACTCAGCCGTCATTGAATCCTTCACCTACTCCGACAAACACACCTATGCCCACTCCGACGGATACTCCAACACCAACGCCAAATATTATTGCAACCCCTACTAATACAGATGTACAAACTGCGGTCACTAGCTACTACAACACTACTAGTTATTGGGCAGGTCAAAGGGTGATTAAGCAAATTGATACTATTACTTACGGAGCAGAAACAGGAACGTCTAGTCAGCCAAAGCTAACTGTTTGTGTTCGATATGAGTTTGCTGATATCTCCTCGCCTAATGTGACAGCTGATACTACACAACGCTACTTTTATCTGGAATATGACAACGATAGTTGGACTGTAACTAATATGGGAGATTGGATGTCATGCTAAATTGCACAACATCCAGTCTTAGAAAGCAGGATAAAATTGGCAAGTTTTATCCTGCTTCCTCCCGCACCTTCTCCACAACTCGCCTTAATGTATCATACGGTTGCGCACCAGATACAAGGTACTTATTCTCAAAGATGAGGGCAGGCACTCCATTCAAGCCGTACTCGTGGGCAAGCTCGACATCGGCTGACACCTCGGCATCAAAAGCTGGGTCTTTCAGCGCGGTCTCGAACTGTTCAACGTTCAAGCCTACATTGCTGGCAATCTCTTTCAAGACGTTCACGTCGTCGATGCCCCGCGCCTCTTGCCAGTATGCGTTCATCACAGATTTATGGAAGGATTCGCCTCTGCCTTGCGACTCGGCGTACTTGTCGGCGATGAGAGCAAGACGACTATCTATCCCAGATGGACCCGAATGTACCTCAAGACCATATTGCTCACGCGCCATCTGTTCAAAGCGTGGACGTGTTGCGTCAATCTGGGCTAGTTTTTGGAGCGAAATGGGAGGAGAACCGGCAGGACGTAGTTCAAACGAACGCCAGTGGATATCGACATCATAGTTTTGTTGGAGCTTCTCCAAACTGGAGGCTACGAGGAAGCAGAAGGGTCAAACAAAGTCCGACCAGACATCAATGCGTATAGACATGAAAACAGTTCCTTTCTTACATCAAACTCTGCTTATATCATACCATGTTTCATGTCCATACGAATGCATCCAGCACAAGATCCAAGTACTCTTTCTTTTAGCAGTGAAGCATCAATTCCCTTCCATAACTTTTACTTATCATACACATTCTTTATTCCTATTGTGGTATTTGACAACGTAGTTACATGTCTTATACAATAAGCAACAAGAAGAACTTGCTTCCCCACGATCTGCAACCTGCACAACAACGGTGTTGAAGGACAGAACTGTTATTTTGGAGTGCAGAACTATGAAACAACACATCCTGGCTATCTCGACACAACTTCGGAATGTTCAAGTACAGACTGCGCGCCCTCTGTTCTGCTCGTCTACTCATGCCTCTGGACACACTCATCATCCTCACTAACCTGCTGTAACCAGCATACCTTCTGACTCAACATCTTCATAACTCGTTCCTTTACCGCTTCACCCATGTGGCATCGCCAATGGGTCAACTTTCCATAGAGAAGAGGGCGGAATCACGCTATGCAGAACAACCAATTTTCAGACACTCCTACTCCTAGACTAAGTAAAGGGACCTCAGACCTCCTGGTACTGAAATATATGCGTCAACGAGTGCGACTCACGTTGCAGCAGTTAGAACCTTGCGTTACGTTGCAACGACCCATCCTTTATAACTTTCAGGAACGACATGGACGCATTCATCGTATTGCGCTCTATAATTGCCAGGAACTATCGCAACGTCCCACGCTTGCCTTTGTCGGCTTCATCAGTAGAAAACAGAAGGAGCTAGACGCATCTATTGTCGATGAGCTACATGCGGTTGATACTCAACTGGTCGCCGAGATGGTCAACAATTCGGGCGTCCTGGGTTACTCTTCATTAGAGTTGCGTACAGGCATCTGGTGCAACCTTGTTTTGATGGAGAATATCGAGGCAAAGCAGCAAATTTTGCGTACAGAAACCCATGCTCATGCAGCCTATCAACTTGCCCCACGCTATTACGAATGGATACGCCTGCATACAGGTATCATGCCAAATGGCTTGTTTTCCGACGAGATGAAAGCACTGCATACACGATATTACACGTTTACAGTAGCACAACAAAAACCCGTTATTCGAGAACACACCTACGTCCATGAAATTTCGTAGGGACCAGATTTATCGCGTCCAAGGGCGCAATTCATTGCGCGAAATCGTCCCAGTCATGCCCTTGTGCGAGATGTGGAAAGATTATAGCCGATAAATCGGCCTCGGACGCCGTAAACGGAGTCCCTACGAAATAATATACCTATACAAAGGATCGCTTCAATGCACGAAACAATTCAGGACTTGACCATTATTGGCGGTGGCGTGATGGGTCTCTTTACGGCCTATTATGCTTCAGAGTTTGTGAGAAACATTACTATCCTAGAGAAGGAGACGGCGAGTAGCGAGAATAAAAAAGCTGCCTCATTCAGCTACACGCGTTCAATTAGAAACGATTATCTCGACCCACTCTATGCACAACTTGCCTATGAAGCGCGTCGTTTATGGCTTGACATTCAAAACAAAGCCGAGGCACCATTGCTGATTGAGTGTGGCTGTCTCAATCTTGCCAAAAAGAGTATTACGCCCGACCTCTCCACAACCTATGCAGTTCAAAGTTATGAGATATTGCAACAATTGCACCTGCAAGCCGAGACATTCAACACCGAGGATCTGCAACAACGTTTTCCACAGTTCGATGTTGATCTGGCGCGACTTGATGTCGAAGCGGGTTTGCTCTATGTGCCAGAGGTGAATCGTACCCTGCTAGCAGCGTTGCACGAACGGGGAGTACGCATTGTCGAACACGTGGACGTAACTCGCATTGTACAGCGAGACCAGCAATTGTATATCAACACAAACCAAGGCGAGTTCGTCACGCAAAAGTTGGTCGTCACGGCTGGTCTTGGCACCAACGGAGTTTTAGAACGCGTGGACAACTGCAAGATTTCGTTTCCACTTTCGCCGGATCGTCCCAGTCAGGCAAAGTATTTTATGCCATCGGCGGATAAGTGGGAGCAGTTCACCTCTGATGTGCTGCCAGTCTTCGCCTATCTCGATGTGGGTATCTACGGTCATCCAATTTATGCCGACAAGGTGCCAGGAGTCAAGATTGGCTTTTATAATCCGCCGGATGTCAAAACGCTCAACACCCGTATTCAGGATGTGCATAGCTTTGTCGAAGAGTGTATGCCGTCGTTACGCAACGCCAAAACCGTCGATGTGACCGAGGTCGATCAGTGTTTCTATGATCTAGTAGCCGACGACAATTTTATTATGGGCGATATTCCTGACTTCTCCAATATTATCGTTGGAGTTGGTTGGCGTGGTACTGGCTATAAATACGCCTCGTGGATAGGTCGTACTCTGATGCAACTCGCAATACAGGGACGGACTGTGTACAATATCGAGCGTTTTTCGCCCCATAGATTTTCACATACAGCGTAGTCGAGGTATGTCGGTAGGGACCGATTTATCACGTCCTTGTCGGCAGTCGATTGCCCAAGGGGTGTGCTAAAGCAGACCCGTACAGGAGTCATCGACGGTTGTGGGAATGCAATGCAAGTTCTGTACGGGTCTGCTTTAGCACACCCCACAAGCCAGCAATACATCATCGGTCCTACAGATACGTAATACATCGACAATACAGAGAAAGAGAGTCACATCATGTCACAGAGAACAACGCGCGGCATTTTGCAACGTTTACAGCAAGGGGTGGTACTCGGTTCGGAAGGCTATGTCTTTGAGCTAGAGCGGAGAGGCTATATTAAAGCGGGTCCCTATGTGCCAGAGGTCGTGCTGGATTTTCCAGAGGCGGTCAAAGAACTGCACCGCGAATTTTTGCGTGCTGGTAGCGATGTTATGGTTGCGCTCACCTACTACGCTCACCGTGAAAAATTGAAGGATGTCGGACGCGAAAACGATCTCGAACGGATGAATCGACAGGCGGTACGACTGGCTAACGAGGTTGCACATGAAGGCGATGCACTCGTCGCAGGCAATATCTGCAACACGTGGGCCTATGATCCACATAACCATGACGAGTCGGCAAAAGTTGTACGCACCATGTATGAGGAGCAACTTGGCTGGGCCGTCGAAGAGGGGATCGACTTCGTAATCGCCGAGACCAACGACTATTTAGGCGAGGCGTTGATTGCGCTAGATGTGATTAAAGAACTTAAGCTACCTGCGATGGTCACACTTGCCTCGGTACAAAAAGATACGACGCGTGATGGCTACGACTATGTTGAGGCATGTAAACGCCTTGCCGATGCCGGAGCCGACATCGTGGGTCTCAATTGTGACCGGGGACCGGAGACAATGTTACCCATTATAGAGCAGGTGCGCTCCACTGTCAGTTGCTATGTCGCGGCACAGCCTGTTCCCTACAAAACGAATGCACAGCATCCCACCTTTGAGGCGTTAAAGCTAGACAATGGACAACGTGCCTTTCCGCTTGCTCTTGAGCCATTTCTACACAATCGCTTCGAGATGGCGGATTTCGCACGCAAAGCACAACATCTTGGTGTCAACTACATCGGTATCTGTTGTGGTGGCGCACCACAGTATGTACGCGCAATGGCAGAGGCACTGGGACGTACCGCACCCGCTAGCAAATACTCGCCCGCAATGGAACTGCATCCCATGCTAGGCACACAGGTAGAACATAAGGATCAGGAATTTCTGGTAGATTGGAAAAGCTAATGTTACGCTTTGCGACCTTTCTTTCACCTGTCCTGTACGGTACATACGCGCACATCATACGATATGTTGGGGAGCGTTTAGGCGTTCCCACAACACTCTATGTCGGTCAATCCCTGGACGATTTTGCTACAGGGGAGGCTGATGTTGGCTTTTTGTGTGGTCTGCTTTACGCTAAGATGCTTCAACCGCGTTCAATAGAACTGCTGGCTGCTCCTGTTGTGAGAGGGAAACGCTATTCCGGTAAACCCCTGTACTACTCCGATGTCATTGTGCGGCGCGATAGTCCATATCCCTCATTTGATGCCTTGCAGGGTGCGCGTTGGGCATTCAACGAAGAGGCGTCACATTCTGGCTACAACATCGTCAGCTATAGCTTGCTTCTGAGAGAAAAAACCTTTGCACATTTCGGCTCCATGCTCAAAACGGGTTCACATTTCGCATCTCTGCAAGCCGTTCTTGAGGGTAAAGCTGATGCTACCGCCATCGACTCACATGTCCTTGACGCGTGGTTTCAGCAAAAACCAGAACTCGCACAGCAATTACATGTGATTGAGATGTTGGGTCCGTCAACGATTCCGCCTATCGTCGCATCCACACGGATAGATGCACAGACACGAGAGCGTATACAGGAGATACTTTGTACGATGCATAAGGATATCGACGGTGCCAAGGGCTTACAGGCTGGTTTGATAGAACGTCTCGTACCTGTTAAGGATGCGCACTATGACGATATTCGTTGCATGTTCGCACGTGTGCAAGAAAGGGAAATGAGTACGGTACGATGTAGGTGATATTTTAAGAGGATTGTGTTGTGTAAGCATATGAGGGCATGCCCTCATATGCTTACACAACACAAT
>CAXUHF010000044.1:20874-38987 GCA_964250765.1 uncultured Ktedonobacteraceae bacterium
TTTTTTTTTTTTTTTTTTTTACACTCCTCCTTCCCAACCCAATA
Source organism: uncultured Ktedonobacteraceae bacterium (assembly GCA_964250765.1). GTDB lineage: Bacteria > Chloroflexota > Ktedonobacteria > Ktedonobacterales > Ktedonobacteraceae > JBBQVS01. Next base: position 20,919 of record CAXUHF010000044.1, read on the forward strand.
AATAAACAACAACAACACAATCCTCTTAAAATATTCTGTTCAACTTGCCAAATTAGAATTTACGTTCTATAATTTTGTATATGATCTGGCTTGCGATACGTGTACATAGGAGATAGAGATATCTTTGTTGAAAGGAACATACAAAAATGACTCAATCACATACATCTGGACACGAAACACAAAGCGAAAATATGCAAGATTCACCTATGATGGCGCATCTGTTGGATGCACTCAAAGAGGGGACCGATATTGGACACTATGGACGTCTGACATTTGTGATGGTTGCACGTCACTTTATGTCGGACGATGAGATTATTGAGTTGCTGAGTAAGCAACCGGATCACAATGCAACAGACTCACGTGCTCTGCTACATCAGGTCAAGGCACGTGACTACAATCCGCCCAAGCGCGAGCGCATTATAGAATGGCAGTCAAAGCAAGATTTTCCGATTTGCCCAACGCCCGATGATCCAGGCACCTGCAACGTCTATCAGGAACTGCGTTTCCCTAATGGCATCTACGAGAATATCAGCGAATTCTATGAGGAACAGGCCGAGTCCGAAGAGAAAAAGTAAGAAAAAATCAAGGTTGTTGCGTGGTACCACGCAATAACCTTGATTTTTTGATGATTAACGCTCTTGTTCGGTTGGACGGATCAGGATTTCGTTTACGTCTACGCGGTCAGGTTGGGTGACTGCATAGAGAATCGCTGCTGCAATATCCTCGCTTTCGAGTGGTGTCATGCCCTTTACAAAATCTTCGATGTTCTTTTTTGCAGAAGCATCGGTGATGTGATTCGTCAGTTCCGTGGCAACTGCACCCGGCTCGATAACTGTTACACGGACATGATATTTGAGGACCTCTTGGCGCAACGACTCGGAGAATGCAACAACTCCCCACTTAGAGGCGTTATAGACACCACTACCAACACGAGCAGTTCTGCCTGCAACCGACGAGATATTGACGATATGCCCGCTATTTTGCTCCTTCATAATCGGTATGACTGCATGTGTCGCGTACATAAGACCAAGCACGTTAGTGTTAATCATCCGTCGCCAGTCGTCTGTATTCGCGCCTTCAATCATACCAAGCAGCATAAGACCAGCGTTATTGACGAGAATATCGACACGTCCAAGTTCACTTTTCGTTTTTTGGACAATTTCGTTAGCCTGTGCCTCCTCCGTCACGTCCGACACAATCGGATAGGCTTTACCGCCGTTATCAGTGATGCGCTTAACCAAATCTTGTAAGCGGTCCTCACGTCTCGCCGAGACCGCAACGGCTGCCCCTTCTGCTGCCAACGCTAACGCAGTAGCCTCACCGATGCCCGATGATGCGCCCGTAACAAGCGCGACTTTGCCCGTAAGTTTCTGTGCCATATTGTAACTAAACCTCTTCTTTGTATGAGTTGTAATGAGCTTCCGCTATGTATTACACGTATGCTGATGGGGGGAATGTGTACAACCCCTGTACAGGTCTGCTTCAGCACACCCTGTTGGCAATTCACTATGTTGAAGGAATTGACGTAACGTTGCATGCGTCCTCGAACAGTTGCAATTACCCAGAGAGTGTAATAGAATTAGATCCCTACAATTGACGTTTCCCCACCATCCCATAATTAAGCATCGCATTTTGTCTCTATCGCTTCACATGCACCAACTCCTCCATTAACGCTTCCAACGTCTTTTCGGGGTCTGCACACAGGCCGCTATGCATGGGTGAGGTTTGAATGATGGTGCTGCGTGGGGCAACAAGCCAGTGGAAGCGTTCGGATTGCGAGAGTTCTCCGATGGGGCCAGCATCTTTGCCACCAGTGGAGACGCGAACGAGCAGGTCGAGATGGTACTGCACTTCATCTATGTCGAGCGAGGGCGCGAACACACTCAGACGTTGCACATCGAGCGCGATACGAGTATGGAGAAAGCGGCGTGGACGACAAAAAAGAATGACGCCGACGTTGAGAAATTCTCCACGTTCGACGCGTGGCACCACGCGCACAACGGCGTAGTCAAACGAGGCTAGCGCGTGCATGCATAGCCTCCTCTACAAAAACCTGCGAGAATGCCAAACGTTCCAGTAGATACGCGAGATATGCCGCGCGATGCTCCTCTTTTGTGGCAAAAAGCGGGTCTTCACCTAGCCACTCATCGGGAATTGCTGCGATGATACCCTCAAGCAAAGACTCATTCAAACGACTCTTGAGCAATGCATTCGCCTCTGGAAGTTGCGTAGCGACACGCAATAAGACGTGATCTTTGATCTGGGCAAAGGGCGAATGGCTCCGTTCCAGGTAGTTCACGCCCGTATGATGAAAATAGAGCGACGCACCATGATCGATTAAGTACAGGCGTTTGTGCCAGAAGAGCATGTTAGTGTTGCGCGGTGTGCGATCAACATTGGAGACATAGGCATCGAACCAGACAATCGACGACGCCAACAATGGGTCAACCAGACGCGCATCTATCGCATCAAACGTGAGCGATCCCGGCAGGTAGTCAAGCGCGAGATTGCGGCCTACGCTTGCCTTAATTAAGTTATATATTTCATAGTCCGGTTCGTTACGCCCCAACGCGGCATCTAGCTCCATAAACACGATCTCCGGCACCATAAGGCCGAGTGCACGTGCAATCTCGCCCGCCACGAGTTCGGCGATCAGCGATTTTGGGCCTTGACCTGCACCGCGAAACTTGAGGACATACAAGCCATCATCCTCTGCCTCGACAATTGCAGGCAGAGAACCGCCTTCTCGTAACGGCGTCACATAGCGTGTAGCGGTAAGTGTTCTTAGCATGAAGTATATTTTATCATATATCGTGAAGAGATAGAGTATTCAAAGGTCGTTGAAGTCCGTGATAAGGGTGCCCTTATTCCCATTGATCCCTATGAGATAAATGGGTAGGCAGAAGATACAAAAAGAAACAAACCACAACATAGTACGTTATGAATAATAAGACCTTATATACTCTACGCCATATATAAAACCAATATACATCTACATTTCACACTTGTTTTCCGTCTATAAAGGGGTTATATGTCTGATATGTCGAATCCGTCTGGTATGCCAGATTCAGGGCAAAGCAATGGAATTTCAACGAAGCATCCATCAAAAGGATTATTTAGACCGCCTTTTGTTCCTGGCGCACCCGTACAAAACGACACTCCCCCTGCACATCCTCAATACACAAATTTCAATCCGCATACGCGTTCGATAGGTGACGGTATGTCGCCTATGACGGCTCAAGAGCAAGGTGAATCTCAAATTCCTCCGTTTATGTTAGCGGATATGCAAAGGGGGGCAACAAGTTTTCCTTCAACCGACCCAAGAGTTGATCCTCGTAGCCAGGAGAAGCGGTTCAAAGTTGATAGCTTGAAGCACGTTGCAGTAGCGAGCCAGAATAGTGTACAAAGACACGTAATGGCGGCGCGACCACAGCCTGCAATGCTGCAGCCCCCGCCATCAAGTCCATATAGCAATTCATTCTCAGGGAGACGCGAACCTGTTTCAGCCTCAATGCCGCCGAGAGTTGGACAAGCTACACCTGTGAGACCCGTAGCACCTGTTACACAAAGAACACTACCACTACCGCCACACTCAGCGCGTGCAAAATTTTTATTGCTTATCTTTTTGCTCGGTATGATTCTTCCCACTATTTTTAGCATCGCGGATAGTATGAGCATGTACGCCATCTATAGTCATGGTTATAGTGGTGTACAACACCTGCTGCACGTACGTACACTTGCTAATGACCTTAAAGCACATCCAACCAACCTAGACATCAATAAATTACATCAGGTGCAGACAGAGTTACAGGATGCACGTGACGACTTCAAAATACTACACACAGAACTTACACAGAATGTCTATGTTACGGCTGCAGGGAGTGGTTTCCCAAAGTATGTTGCCTCAGCACTCGCACTGTGCCAAATCGGAACCGATGCCTCAGACATTGGGCAAGCATTGGCAAAAATGGCGATAGACTTTGCGCCTGCACTGCACAGTTCGGTCCTTGCGGCATCATCACAACCACTAGTCACACCCGCGATGCTGGCAGAAGCTCGCTCAGTTATACAATATAGTCTGCCCTTAATGAGAGATATCCAGGCACAAACACCATCACTCTCGCTCGATATCTTTCCCATCAGTGACACACAGCGAGAACAGATTATGCAAGCAGTCCAACTCATACCTTTAGCCGTGACAGATATGTCACAAGCACAGAATCTCATGGATGCGATGGGCTGGGTGCTCGGTGTTGGTCAGCCACGCACCTTCCTGGTCCAAACAACGGACCGAGCGGAGCTACGCGCGACAGGCGGTTTTACGGGACAATTCGGCGAACTCTCGTTGAATGGTGGACGCATGGGGCCGTTCAAACTACAAAATATCGCGTTATTTGAATATGGAGATAACGCACCCAACAACGGTAAAACACCGCCAGCAGCGTATCAGTCATGGTGGCCTATCGCAAACTGGGGCTTACGCGACTCGAATCTCTCCGCCGACTTTCCTACATCGGCGCGTCTCGCAATCAGTACCTACAAGTACGAGTTTCGACATTCAGTCGATGGCGTGATTGTCTTTTCGCCATTTCTCATCTCGCGAGTCATTGCGGCGACAGGACCTCTTTATGTGCCTGGATACAATGAAACAATTACGGCGACGAACGTTGAGAGCAAGTTACACTACTATCAACTCGACAACGTAGGCATTCGTAAAGAAGAGCTTGTTGAGCATGTCTATGATCCCGACGCGGCCCGCAAACTGTTTACAGGTCGTGTGACCAAGCTGTTGATGGATAAAGTCAAGCATGCACAGGTAAGCGATTTAATCGGTATCGCGGATGAGATGTTGCATGCTTTGAAGACGCGAGATTTACAGGTGTTTGTAACAAACACACAAATCGAAAACCTACTCGTTAAATATGATGCGGCAGCTGTAATGGACCGTTCGACGACGCACGATGGTCTCTTCGTTGTACAGGCTAACGTCAGCGCAAATAAAGGGTCGCAGTATGTGCAGACACGTATGCACGACACAGTAACGCTTGATGCAAATGGTGGTGCAACACATGCGCTACAGATACACCTTGTCTATCATGTAATAGACCAAATCTATGGTCCTGACACCTATCACGATTATGTTCGTGTCTACGTGCCGCCCAATGCGAAATTCTTAGGGGGTAACGGCTTTGAGCAATTAGGCCAGCCCTATTGCAGTACGTATGCAGGTATTGGAGCATGTCCAACGTATGATGCCTATGGTGATGGCGACCTGATGTGTCCTGCTAATCAAAGCGACCCAATGGTCGAGACAAACCAGATTACTGACCCTAATAATGGGCGTAATCATCCACTGAACAAGGAAGGACCACCAACGAACATGGTCAGCGATGAAGCCCAGCGCAGCATGTATGCAGGATGGGTTCTTATCCCAAAGAATTGTGATGCAACGTTGACTCTTTCATGGTATGTGCCACCAATGGGACACGATGCCTATAACCTGTTGGTACAGCGTCAATCGGGTACCTATCCCGATATGGACGTGACCATTTTACCAACACCAGGGGACTGCGCCGCGCTCAAGACAACAGGCAAATACTTTCATACCGTGCTAAGCCGAGATGAAACATTTTCATTAGTCGCACCTAACGCGGAAGATGGGGCAAATACAAGTTGTTATGTGCAACCGAAGTTGTAGGGGTCTAATTCATTACACCCTGCTAGCATATACGAACGTCAGAAGATACGTATACAGGTTTCAACATCCTGCGAACACGGTCAATTGCCAACAGGGTGTAATGAATTAGACCCCTACAGCGTGACGAATTATATAGCCTATCAGCAACCCAACTATTGACACTTATATCTATTGCCACGTATACTGATTCTGCTATATGCACTTATCAGCAGAATTGATGTAAATGCTCCGATTGCGTTTACCTGTATATAAAGATTTATCGTTTTTGTAGGAAATCATCTATGCTACATGAGCATATGATGTTGTGGGAAGATTGTAGAAGAGAAGTTATCTATGGAACAACCAACTATTCTGAATATTACGCGCACTGACGCCACATATCGTTTTCGTCTTGATCTTCCCGATAGTCCTACTTCCATAGGTCAGGACTACGCAACTGAACTTACAAACGAGATACGCGAACGATTGCGCCGCAATTTGCAAACTGCGGCACAATCTATGTACACACTAGCGCAGGCAGAAGCGAAACGCCAGACCGTCAAACTCGGCGCAGTCAATGACACGCTCGTGACACTTGGTCGCTTCCTCTTTGAAGCATTGCTCCCTGCACAAGTACAGGAAATGTTGCGCCACCTGGATACCGCACTTATCCTCAACACGAATACACCCGATATTCCCTGGGAACTACTCTTCGATGCACAAGCAAAACCGATGGGACGCTATGTCGCGCAATATACAAGTGTGGGACGTATTGCACAAACTGGACGTGATGTACTGAATCGTGTCTCTTTTCCAGAACGACCGATGCGCAAATTGGGACGCCGCGAGGCACAGGGACTTTCAGTCCTCTTTCTTGTCAATCCCACTGGCGAACGGAGTAGTGCTGAGGAAGAGGTAGCAACTCTCTGTACAACCCTCCCTGAGTCCATTGCACGTATTATCCTCTATCGACAGCAAGCAAACCAGCTAGAGATGCGTATGCGCCTGAGTGCTGACAATCCGCATGTGATTCACTATGCAGGTCCATTTCCACTTTCTACTCCTACAGGAGAAGCAGTACTGGCTCTTGCAGGCAACTCACGTTTGGACGGTGGTGCTGTCGAGCAACTCTTTCAATCGTTACCCAAACGACCACTTATTTTCTTAAGTTACCACGAGGACGAGCGACAACACCGCAATGGACAGGGACTTCCTAATCAGCAGGAGCGCGATGAGACGATGGAGCGCGTCGCTACACATCTGCTAACAGCGGGTGCGGGTTCAGTCGTCTCGTTACGCTGGCCTGTCAATACACTACGTACGCGTGAATTTACCTCGCTGTTCTATCAGGATATCGGCGATGGTGTTATGCTCGGTGAGGCATTGCGTCGTACACGCGTGGCGATGATGCAACAACATCCCGATGATACATCATGGATGAGCTTTGTGCTCTATGGAGACCCTACACAACGCTTAGTCGTTGGCTCGCTTGCGAATAAAGAGCGCACAGCTGAGCCACGCATTGACGCGTTAGAGGATACTCACATTATGGCACCGCTCTTTCCGTCCGCGAACTCGCCAGATCGTCGCTTCCTACGGGCGGTCCTCGAACTCGCCTTGGGCGAGGCGCGTCGCATGCATAAAGACTATCTAGGCACACCCCATCTGTTTATCGCGCTCACAAAGCTTGACGGTGGCTGTACACAAGATGCGCTACGTAGCCTCGGCTTCTCTTCCAAGCAAGTACGTGACGTTATTCGTCTCGCACTGGGTTCTGGCAAAGCCACAAGCGATACGCCAATCCTCCCGACACGTCGCTGTAAAGAGATACTGCTCACGGCAGAGCGCAACGCAGCAAGTGTCGGCACTTCTGCGGTTGATGAGCGAGCGATAGCCCAAGCTGTCTTGAGCGAGGGTGATGGCGTCACACACGAACTGCTCACAAAACTAGGCATTAATCCCGCTCAACTCATTGATCTCATCACGACCAGTAATGCACGAGCACTATTAGAACTAGTACCCTCTGCGAACCCCGCACCCGACCCCGCACCCGTAGATATACCAGGGGGACTCAACATAGATGGCGGCACAAAGAGTGGTGCGTCAATATTGGAACGCTTAGGGCGCGACCTGACCAAACAAGCAGCCAATAAGCAGTTGACACCATTGATCGGACGCGATAAAGAGATTCGTCAGCTTATGCAAACGATGATGCTCAAAGACCGCAACAATCCTATTTTGATAGGCGACTCTGGTGTCGGCAAAACAACCATCGTTGGCGGCCTCGCACAGCGTATCATTGATGGCAAGGTGCCGCAAGAACTACGCGGCAAACGTTTGATCGAGCTTTCAGCAAGTTCGCTTGTCGCTGGCACTAAGTATCGCGGTGAGTTTGAGGAGCGACTGCTGAAGGTTTTAGAAGAGGCTGAGGGCAGTGGCAACATCATTCTCTTTATTGACGAGATGCACCTGCTTATTGGAACGGGACGCGCGGCTGATGGAAGCATCGACGCGGCTGGCATTCTCAAGCCCGCCTTAGCAGGTGGACGCTTACGCTGCATTGGTGCCACCACGCCACAGGAGTACCGCACGATTGAGAAGGATGCCGCGATGGAGCGTCGTCTACGGCCTATTCAAATTGAGGAACCAACTTCAGAAGAGGCGTTAGCTATCCTGCGCGGTATGCGCGACCTCTACGAGCAACATCATCACGCCACGATTACTGACGAGGCACTAGAAGCTGCTGTGCATCTCTCGGTCCAATATCTGCCCAATATGCGCTTACCAGACAAAGCGTGTAGTGTCCTTGATGAGGCATGTTCCCAGGCGCGTGTCTTCTCGTTAGAGCAAGAAGAGATCGAGGAGCAGGAAGAGTCAGTATTTGAGGACGATGAAGAACTGGTATCACCAATTATTACCGCTCCGATGATCGCCGAGATAATCTCGGCACGTACAGGCATTCCAGTGCGAGCACCAGGACGTGAGGAGCGGGACCGCTTGCTCACGCTTGAGTCACGTCTAAAGACGCGTGTGATTGGACAAAATGAGGCGGTCAAACGTGTCAGTCAGGCCATTCAGGTTGCACGTGCTGGCCTCAAGCCACATAATCGTCCTGCTGGTGTCTTCCTATTCCTGGGACCAACGGGTGTTGGTAAGACAGAACTCGCACGTGCGCTGGCGTCAGAAGTGTTTGGCTCACCGGACCATCTTATCCGTGTTGACATGTCTGAATATATGGAAAAGCATGCCGTTTCGCGTATGATCGGTTCCCCGCCAGGCTACGTGGGCTACGATCAAGAGGGGCAGCTTACAGGGAAATTGCGTCGGCGTCCGCATTGCGTCGTCTTGCTTGACGAAGTTGAAAAGGCGCATCCAGAGGTATTCGACCTCTTTCTGCAGGTCTTTGATGCGGGTCGTTTGACCGATGCACAAGGTCATACCGTTGATGCACAGCATGCCATCTGGATTATGACCTCGAACGTGGGAACCGATATGCTTGGTCGTTCCATGCCGCATGGCTTCCGTGCCACGATCAAAGGCAACGCCGAAGAGATGCAGCGTGACCGTCTCCTGGAACGTCTACGCCAGACATTCCGACCAGAGTTTCTCAACCGGATCGACGAAGTAGTGATCTTTCATCCGTTGGAACAGGAACAAGCTCATGCGATCACACGGTTGCAGATGAACGAACTTGGGGCGCGTCTGCTAGAGCAAGGGTTGACTCTGCGAACGGAAGAAAGCGCGATAGACCTGCTGTGCAAGGAGGGCTTTAGCGAGACACAGGGCGCACGTCCATTACGTCGTGTCATCGAAAAGCTTCTGACGGTTCCACTCAGCATGCGCATTCTGCTTGCCGATATTCCAGAAAACGGCGAAGTCCACGTCAGTGCTGAGGATGGCAAATTAGACATCGACATTCGTGCACCCGCTGCACAGGTTGAGGTGATGGCAGATGTCGAGATAAACGCGATGTAGGATGATGTGAGACGAAAACGAGGGTACCCGCATGCGAGTACCCTCGTTTTCGTCTCACCATATGCTATCCCTTCAAGCCTGTTGAAGCAACACTACGGACGAAGTATTTCTGCCCAAGCAAGAACATGATAACAGGTACAATGCTTGCCAGTACGACACCCGCCATCAATGTTGCCACATTAGGAACAATGCTTGAGCCTCTGCTGAGGTTAATAGTCAATCCCTGCTGCAACGTGTACAGCTCCGGCGACGAGGTAAAGACAAGCGGTTTGAGCAGGTTGCTCCATTCAGCTAGGAAGGTCAGGATAAAGACCGTCGCTATAGCAGGACCAGAAAGTGGTAGCATCACTGTCCAGAAGATGCGGTAGTAGCCAGCACCGTCAATCCTTGCCGCTTCATCGAGTTCTTTCGGTACAGTGATAAAGAATTGGCGAAAGACGAAGATGGCAAACGGACTCGCCAGACTGGGAACGATAAGAGCGGCGAATGTGTTCAGCCAGCCACCCCAGGTAGACATCATGAGGTACAGGGGAACAAACAATATCTCGAAGGGAATGATCAGCGTTGCCAGAATGATCAGAAAGAGCACATCACGACCAAAGAATGGCAATCGCGCAAATGCATAGCCAGCGAGTGCCGCAAGCACGATCTGACCGAGTGTGACACCGAGAGACATCACGAGTGAGTTAAATGTTTCACGCCAATAGTCCAGTGCTTTAATGACATCGGGATAGTTATTCCACTGTGGAATGGCTGGCAACAACACTGTTGGGTTCGTGAGTACCTCTACGTTTGTCTTGAGTGAGGTGGCAAGCATCCAGATAAATGGAAACAAAATAAAGATTGTAAGTATACACAGAACAACATATTTGAGTACAAGGCCCAAAGTACGTCGTCTAGTCATAACTCATCTCCTTTCAAGCCCTCTAAGAGTATACTTCTTGCCGACGCGTGATCAGTAATTGCACTGCCGTTATCATGAGCACACCAAGCAAGAAAACAGTTGCGGCTGCCGTCGCAACACCTGTTCGCGTGGCAAAGGTGTTGTAAATATAGTAGATTATTGACGTAGTAGCACCCGATGGTCCTCCATTCGTCATGACATAGAAAGGAACAAATGCCTGAAAGCTACCAATCGTGTTGGTAATAATCAACAAGGTCGTCGTTGGCACTAGCAAAGGCCACGAGATATAGAGGAAGCGTTGCCATGCATTGTTGATACCGTCAATCTGTGCCGCCTCATAATAATCAGGGTTGATCGATTGAAGGCCCGCAAGATAGAGAATCATTGAGAAACCTGCTGATTTCCACGTATTCATTACCACAACAATGATCATCGCCCAAAAGCCATTCGTATGCTGCCAGTCGGGAAATCCTATGCCAATATTGGCAAGTAACTGTGGGAAAATACCAAGGTTAGACCCTGTTGCAAACATCCATTGAAACGTAGTCCCTGCCGCAACAAAGGAAATAACAAGCGGAATGAAGAACACTGTACGGAAGAACGTACGTCCCCTAAATTCACTATCAAGCAAGATAGCGAAAAATAGTCCCAGCGCAACCTGCGTTGGGACAGCGAGTACAACGAAAAGAAGAGTGACACCGACAGATTGTAGAAAGGCCGTATCGCGGAAGAAAATGGTGTTGTAATTCTGCCAACCAATAAATTGAGGAGAGCCAAGTAAATCCCAACGTTGAAAACTGAGATAGACGACATAGCCAATGGGATAGAGGAGAAAGATTGAAAGCAATACAAGAGCGGGTACGGTGAAAGAGAACGCCTGTAACTGTCTCAAAGCTGTCTTCGCACCTCGCCGTTGTTGATTTGTAGCTCTAGTTTTGACCTGCTCCTGAACCTGTACTTGTTGCATGAGAGCCTCCTCATGAAAATTTTCTCTCTATAAGAGACACAATAGTATGTGATGACTGTAGCGACGATGTTTACAGTGTCCGAGGCACAATGCTGCATAGAAACAAAAGAGGAGAAATACGTCGATTGTAGGGGCTATAATTCATTACGCCCGTCCAAATTGGTGCTATCAGGGCGTAATGAATTGTGGCCCCTACAACATACTCCGTTTCATTCGTTAATGTATATAATGCGCTTCGGACTCAATGCATCTAGTTCCTACTGTTTAAGTGCACTGACTGCCGATGCCGCAGTTGATAGGCTTTGTTCTACATTTGCTTTCTGGAGAATGATCGGGTCCCATGCCTTCTGACCAAAAGCGGTCTGTGCATCTGTTGATTGTGGTAGACTCGAACGTGCGACACCATAAGGAACACCGTTGACCCAACCGTTCAAGAAGGGATACTGCTTGAGGTGAGCCTGATACTGCGCACTATTGGTAGCACTTTGTGTTACTGGCAAGTTGCCCGACTCGATATTGAACGCCACTTGAAAGGCATCCGAAAGCATGTATTGCGCGTAGTCAAACGAGTAGTTGACCTTGTCCTGACTGTTGTTGAAGATGAACAGCTGGTCCCCACCTGTGTTGGTAGCAGGCTGCTTATTCATTGGATACGGGACAACCGTGAACTTAAACTTGTTAAACTTCACAAGATCAGGGAAATTCCAGGGTCCATTTGCCATGATTGCGGCTTTACCACTGTACCAACCGCTCGGATCATAACCCATACCAGGAGCGGAAAACGCAGTAAAACCATCCTTGACCAAGTTTTGTAGAAAGGTCATCGTTTCTGCTCCGGCAGTGTTGTTAAAGCCTGGATCACCACTGTCAGATAGAAAAGTTCCTCCATTCGTACCAAACCATGCATGGAAAAGCCATGCATCCCAGCCAGGACCGCCGTTATTCATCAAGAAGCCCTTCATACCTGCTTTTTGCGAAATATTCTTGCATGCATCGGCAAACTGATCCCATGTCCACGTCTTAGTAGGGTCCTGTGACGGAATAGGAACGCCTGCCTTGTTAAACGCATCGATGTTAATCTGCATCGCGGTATTGTTGGTCATCCACGGCAAACTCCATACTTTTCCTTGATAGGAAGAGAGCTTGATGAGCGAGGGAAAAATATTTTGCTTAATCGAGGCATGCGAATTGAGCCAGCCATTTACATCGGGAAGCAAGTTTGCCCCTACATAGGTTCCGGTCTCCCCACTTTCCAACCATGCCATATCCGGTGCAGCACTTCCACCCGCTTTGATCTTGGTACGGATCACCTTAGGGTCCTCAACACCAAGTTGGTAGGAAACAAAATTCATATTCGGGTACTGTTTCAGAAAGGTTGGCAGGAGTTGTTGCTTCCAATAGGTTTCGGTTGCTGCAGGAATTGTGTGATACAAGTTGACAGTAACCTTACCCCCAGAGGTGGTGGATGTTGACGACCCACCGCAAGCATCAAGGAGTGCTGCGGCTCCCGATGCACTTAAGCCTAAAGCAGTTGCTCGCTTCAAAAATTCACGACGGTTAAAGGGGTCACACAAATCGATTGTCATACATTCTCTCCTTCAATGGACAAAAAAATGCACTACAGAGTGCTTATACAGAGCGAACAACAGAGGCTTATGAGGTGCATCATGCTCTATGCCTCTTATATTCTCAACTAGGTATAATACATACGTTCGACTGTAACTCTACCTCACGTTCTTTAACCTCTGCATGAACGCGTGTACACAACTTAAAAGAACGCATACCTTGCATTTTGTTGCTTGTCAAAGATAACAATGAACTCATATACGCTTGACAAGCCTTTCTTCTATGATGTAGTACTAAAGCGAATGATGAACGTGTTTTTATTCAGGAAGGGAGTTTCTGAAGCTACACCTCTCATTGTTCCCACTCAATTAATCGTTCGCAAGTCAACAGGGCCTGCACCCAAGGATGTACATTAACTATGCCATATATTACCTTTTTAGGTGCTGGAAGCACCGTGTTCGCACGTCAACTTATGACAGATATTCTCCAGATTCCAGGACTAGATGAGGGTTGTTTTGCGCTTGTAGATATTGATGAAGCACGCCTAGAACTCGCACAGCAAATCGCTGAACAACTCGTTGCCCGTAGCGGAAAGCGTTGGAGCGTCCGCGCCTCTACTCATCGTCGTGACTTGCTGGCGGGAAGCGACTTCCTCATCAATTCTATCGAGGTTGCAGGTCTCGCTAATGTGCGCCATGACTTCGATATTCCAATGAAGTATGGCGTGAATCAATGTATTGGCGACACTATTGGTCCAGGAGGCATCTTCAAAGCTTTGCGTACTGGTTCCGCATGGCTTGACATTCTGCACGATGCAGAGCAACTCTGTCCCCAAGCTCTCGTCCTGAATTATACAAATCCTATGTCGATTCTCACACTTGTAGCTCTTGTTGGAACAACGATGCGCACCGTCGGGTTGTGCCATAGCGTGCAGGGAACTACAAAACAATTGGCGAACTATCTCGATATTCCTTACGAAGGGCTGACGTGGCGTTGTGCAGGCATCAACCACAATGCATGGTTTACAGAGCTACGTTATCAAGGTCAGGACATGTATCCTCGCCTACGCGAACGAGCCGAGATATCTGCCATTTATGAACAGGACCCGATCCGCTTTGAAATGATGCGCTACTTCGGCGCGTTTGTCACGGAAAGTAGTGGTCACTTTTCAGAATATGTGCCCTATTTCCGTAAACGACCAGATTTAATCGAGCGATATACACGGGCAGGCTATCTAGGCGAGACTGGATTTTATGCGAACAACTGGCCCACATGGAGAGAACAGAATGATGCTTCTATCCGTGAGATGCTAGCAGGTACACGAGATATGCCATTCGGTCGAAGCCACGAATACGGGTCTTACATCATCGAGGCGATGCAATTGCAGCGTCCAGTCGTGATCTATGGAAATGTGCGCAACACTGGTCTGATCGATAATCTTCCTGATGGATGTGTAGAAGTTGCCTGTCTGATTGATTCAAATGGTGTACAGCCATGCCACTTTGGGTCTCTACCAGAGCAACTTGCAGGCTTGAATCGTACACACATGACAGTACATACATTGATGCGTGACGCACTGCTTCAGCACGAGAAAGAGGCGGCGCGTTACGCGCTAATGCTTGATCCACTGACAGCCGCCGTTTGCTCTCCTGCGGAGATCAGCACAATGTTCGATGAAATGTGGGAGGCCGAGCGATCATATCTGCATGCGTTTGAATAGTAGGGACCGATTTATCGCGTCCTTGTCGGCACTTGTAACGTTTACAGGATGTGAAATACGTTCCAACAAACTCCAAAAATTGAACGTGCCTAAATGGACGCTATAAATCGGTCCCTACATTATCTTTTGCTCCATTTATAAATGTAGGCGCGCGTATCCATCTTGCGCTGCATACCACTGAGGGCCATGTAGCGCACGAGACCGAAGATGGGACGTTCGGGTGCCCACGGGCGATCATGTTTGCCACCAATAGCCCACGCGATGCCTGTGTAGCCATTGGCATCGCGCCCATCTAGCTCGTATTTGTCGTTCAGGTATACAGCGTCGTTAAACGCATCTTCGGGTGAGGCGGTCCATTCGAGAATCTTCTTGGCCCAATACATTCTCATGTAACCGTGCATCCGACCTGTCGTTTCCATTTCGCGCTGGCTAGCATTCCATAGCTCGTCATGCGTCCTGGCTTGCTCTAGTTCCTCACGGGTGTAGACCCATTCACGAGGATCGTTCTCGTGCTTCTTGAGTGTCTTCTTTCCCCAATCGGGACAGCCTTCAAGCGAGTCATAGTGGGGATTGCGCAAGGCGAAGTTGATTGCAAGCTCACGACGTACAATCAACTCTTCCAGATAGGCCGTACGTCCTCCGGTTGCATCAATCTCGGCACTACCTGTTGACTCTGGCACGTGCTGCTCGATATCCCAGGCCATTTGTTGCACGGAGATATGTCCAAAGTGAAGATAGGCCGAAAGCTCGCTTGTCTCCGACACCTCTGGTAGGTTACGGCGTTCCGCGTAACTCATGAGCCGCTCTTTAATAAACGTGCCAATGCGCCGCTTGCCTTCATCTTGTCCACCGTGAAACTGCTGTGATGGCTCGACACTACGGTCTATTTGCAAATCTGAAAGATAATGAAGCGGGTTCTGCGTTTCACCAGCATCAATAGGTGCATGCGATAACGGATGTTCTGTTTCTATATCGACGATTGGTTGCAGGTAGGTTGGCAGAATGCGTTGCAATTTAGGGCGTAGCGTACGAGCAGCCCACTCTTCATTTGGAAAATATTTGCTGGGCACGACGACATCGGCATCGACACAGGCAAAGGGGATTTGTAGTCGTTCTTTGACCTCGGCACGCCAGGAGCGTGGCGTACGCAATTCGGCTTCATCGCTGATAACCGCCGCAACCTGTAATTCTTGCACAAGGTTTACGACCTCTTCAGATGGTATACCGAAACGAATAATAAGTGGAGTACCTCGCTTTTGTAAATATTTCGCCACAACCTCGATGCCCTCAAGCATAAAAGTATAATGGCGCAGGTTAGCGGCTGGATATGGCGAGACCACAAATAGCACCACGACAGGAAGTTGTAACGCATTGCCTAACGCGATAGCTGCGTTAAGCGCGTGATTGTCCTGCCCACGTTGAGCGCGTTGCATCCAGTACAGCACATAGCGTCCATTCTCCGTAGTCGTGCCGGGGCGATATATTTGTACACGGTCATTGTCTGCAAAGAATTTTGTAATATCTAACATCTCTCTACCACCTCTTTTTTTCTTCTTGTAAGACGCATAGATATACAATTTCAGGTTATGAGCAGGCAAGAAGTATACCAAAAACGCCAATGGAGTGGAGCAAACGACACCGTTGTCGCTTACTCCACTCCACAGCTTGGAGGGGAAAACAGGGACGAGAAGGTCTGAAGGAATGATGATCGGGAAATTTGCCTGGAGCAACACTCCTGGGGGCAAGTAGCAAGAATAGCTCTCAACGCAGCAGAAACGGAACAAGTACGCTCAACGTTTTTAGCTCGGAAAATATATTCATGCTTACTTGTCGGAACATTGCTCAACAGGACAAATTGGCACCCCAACGATCATCATTTCCAACTGCATATAGTATACACATGCCTACTTTATTGACTGTTTCTTCTGGCTTCATTGCACATTCCGTAAGAAATCTCGTTAATATGCTGTAAAAGAGGCTTTGTTGCATATAAAAGGATAAAAACGTGTGATAGAAGCGTTTTATAGAGAAGAGGGTATGGAAGTCTTACATAAGACACCTTTATAGGAACATTCAAAAGGTGGTACGCGATTAGATCACGCACCACCTTTTGAATGTTCCTATATCTAACAACGTATTACATCACACGGGTTGGTGTAATACGAATCGCTTGACTGTACTCTGACACCATTTGTTCTGGGGTAAAACCTAACTCCTTGATGCCCTCACCGTATTTCTTGATATAGGGCGTTATATCCATGTCACCACGCTCAAACAGCGTAGCAGTTCCTTCGAGAGTGATTGGGTCATCACCATTGTCTGTGTTATCCAATGCAAGCACCACATTTTGATTATGCTGTATATTGCGTACCTTCTGGTTTTTAGGACGACTGAAAATCAGGACAGACTCGCCATCCCATAGAAACCAGACCACGACTGCGTGTGGTCGTCCATCAGGGCGAACCGAGTTGAGCCAGATCACGTAGTCGTTGTGCAAACGCTGGTCAATATGCGCGTGTCGCGCCTGTGTCAAATCTAAGATAGATGCCATTGTTGTGTTTCTCCTGGTAACTGAAATAGAAAAGATACAATTATATGGACGCTCATAAGGAGCGTCCATATAACTACTATTAGGCTACAGCTTGTTCCTGTTGTACGCTCTTAGAGAATTGTTCGTTATACAGTTGGGCATAGAGACCGTTGCGCTCTAGCAATTCCTGGTGTGTACCACGCTCCACAACCTCTCCTTTATCAACAACCAGAATGATGTCGGCTGAGAGAATAGTAGAGAGACGATGGGCAATAGCAAGCGTAGTACGACCCTTCATCAACGGTTCAAGGGCGGCTTGAATGAGTCGCTCCGAGTGCGTATCAAGCGCACTCGTGGCCTCATCCAAGATGAGAATACGCGGATTTTTGAGTATGACACGTGCAATGGCGATACGCTGCTTTTCACCACCAGAAAGCTTATAACCACGTTCACCAACGATGGTATCGTAGCCGTTGTCAAGTTCCATGATGCGCTCATGAATCGCTGCCGCCTTCGCGGCAGCGATCATCTCCTCATCGGTTGCATCAGCACGAGCGTAAAGTAAGTTCTCGCGTACCGAAGCATGAAACAGATATGTTTCCTGTGTGACGACACCAACAACATTGCCGAGCGATTCGAGCGTTACATCCTTCACATTGTGTCCGTCAATCTCGACCGACCCACTATCCACATCATACAGACGTGGTACCATATAGGTCATCGTTGTTTT
>CAXUHF010000045.1:0-6178 GCA_964250765.1 uncultured Ktedonobacteraceae bacterium
AGGGTGTGCTAAAGCAGACCCGTACAGGAGTTGGTGATTATGGCATCGCCGCGTTTTGTGTCGCTTCTTGTCCTACAAGTGCTGTTTCAAGAACCTCTAAGCCCATGTTTACTACGCCTACACCGAGAGAGCTAAGTGCCACGAGTTGTACTGCTCGACGACGACTCACTCTATAAGTAAGTGCATTCTGCTCATGGACTATCCTCGTCGCTTGTTGCTGTAAAGAGGCATGTAGGCGTTGTTCAAGGCCAGCAGGAGCGACAGCAACACTTCCATAATGGCGTGCCAGCAACGTTTCAAGTGAGTTATTGTGCATAGTCTGCTTCTCCAAGCCATGAATAACGTAGTGCTGTTCTATCAAAGGTTATGTGTCATAGATGGTAGGCAGGGAGACCGCAAGGGTCTCCCCTACACGTCGGGATGACACAAGATGTAGGGGAGATCCTTGCGGTCTCCCTGCTGGCTGACTTGTATCACGAATATCCTCGCCACTCTCACGCAGATATTCCTGTTGAAACTGCTTTTTGGCGCGTGCCAAACGTTGACGCACTGCCGCCTCTTTCATATCAAGCATTGCAGCAATTTCGCTTGATGAAAGGCCACCAATAACCGAAAGCAGGAGACAGGTTCGTAGTGCCTCTGGCAATCTTGCCATGGTACGACGCACCATGTCTTGCTCTGCAACGAGTTCCGATGGGTCGGCTGTTGCTTGTTGTCCATAGCCAACAGGTTGCACAGGTGCAGCTTGTGCTGTGAGCAACTCAGCTTGTGTTTCGTGTGCCTCATCACTCCCCTGCATACGTGAGAATGGGATGAAACGTAGAATACTACGGCGTCGGCGTTGCATACGTACGGTATTTAGTGCTATCCGTAGAAGCCAAGCTTTCGCGGAAAAGGTTGCACCGCTTTCTGCACGTGCCGCATCAATGGACTTAAGAGCGTTGTGAAACGTGTCCTGGGTCAGGTCCTGGCTTTCCTCCCAATCTCCGGTGAGTCCGTAGATGGTATAAAAGACCAATTTGCTATATTCGTGAACAAGCGCCTCAACCGCCTGTGCCGCAGGAAGTGTCTCCACTCTTAACTCTTTTCGCGTTCGCATTTGTGGGAGTTAGGTATCACTCTCACTACCGCATACAAATATAGATGCACGAAGGTGGCATTTTGTGACAAGAAAATAATGAGATTTTTGCAAGATTATAAAAAAAGAGAACATGTGATAGATAATGTGTCGAAGACACATTATCTATCACATGTTCTCTTTTTAGTGGGCGTGTTCTTCGATGTAGTCTTCGGCCTCTTGCACCGTCGTGATTTTCTCCGCGTCCTCATCGGAGATCTGGACCTTGAACTCTTCTTCGAGAGACATGATGAGTTCGACCAGATCGAGTGAGTCGGCGTTAAGGTCCTCAACGAATGAGGCACTAGGGACTACTTCGCTTTCATCAACACCGAGTTGATCAACGACAATCTTCTTTAGTCGTTCTTGAGTTGTTGCCATTATTTGACCTCGCTTTCAGCAGTAGGGATGGGCGGTTGTTGCGCCCGATTAAATATAGTGCCGAGGACGCCATTGATAAAGCGGCTGGACGTGTCACTTCCAAATATCTTGGCAAGTTCAACGGCCTCGTTAATGGCAGCCTTAGCTGGTACCGTATTATTAAACAGAATCTCGTAGATTGCAAGTCTCAAGATATTTTTGTCGATGCGAGCCATCTGTTGCAAAGGCCATTCGCGTGCCGCACTTTGAATGTGGGCGTCGATATCGGCGAGATGCTCGTTGACACCCAGGACCAATGCCTCTGCGTACTCTACCACTTGGGCTGGTAGCTGACGTTCTTCGACATGGCGCTGCAAAACCTCTGCGGCTGTGTGCTGGGCAATATCGTGTTCGTAGAGTGTTTGCAATGCGATCATGCGTGCTTGTCTGCGTATCCCTGGCATAGTATCCTCGAATTGTTCCTTGTGTGTCAGAGGAAGGAATCAGTGCGCTCCCTCTAACGATGAATACGAATTTGGCGTGCTAATGGACTCTGTATAGCTAGCATTACTGTTTGTATATCATCATATGTATCTTGTCTGTATGTAGATATACCACAAAGTGGTGTTGTATGCTATGCAACATCTTGAATATAGACGTTGACTGCGCGCACCTGCATGCCAACCATCTTTTCGAGTGATGATGCAACCTCTTCTTGTACAGCAGTGCCAACCTCGACGATGTTCACTCCTGCCGCCACCACAAGATAAAGATCGGCTGAAACAGTATTTTCTTTGATGGTCAACGCTATACCCTGCTTCGGGACTTCGCGGTTCAGGAAGCGTGACCATTGGTCATTGGTTTGAGCTACTCGTGTGACTCCTGGTATCTGTAGCGCGCTATTCGCCACAATAGCTGAAAGTACCTGGCGCGCGATGCGCACGACTCCTAGCTGTTCTGTCGCCATCTTGTACTCCTTCTACCGCGATTATATCACTACAGATACTATCAACGGACGCCCACAGATAATACCGTCTATCTCCACCGCACGTCCATCAATTTTAAATCGTCTATTCCCAACTTTATACGTTGTGAACGAGGCCCATTTCGCGCACAAGATTGACCGCTTTCTCCACTTCCGCGCTTGTACCTATTGTAAGGGTAGTAACCCCCTTGGCTATGCGTTTCACCATGCCCGTCAACGTCTGTCCTGGGCCAATCTCAATAAAGACTGTGACTCCTGCGTTGACCATGTATTCGATAGTATGTACCCATTGTACAGAAGACGCAATCTGTTGTGTCAGTTCCTGACGTATATCTTGTGCTTTGACCAACGCAGTTCCCTCGATATTGCCAATGACTGGAATGGTGGCATCGTGTACGTCAGCAACATCGACAGCATGTGCTAATCCTGTTGCCGCGGGTTGCATCACAGGTGAATGAAATGCACCACTTACCGCAAGCGGAATAACGCGTTTCGCACCACGGTCTTTTGCTAGCTCGGAGGCTCGCGTTAATGCTCTGTGCTCACCTGAAATGACAATCTGTCCTGGTGCATTATAATTCGCCACAGCCACCTGCCCTAGTCCTGGATGCATGGAGGTGGTACCTTTGGGCTGTTCCTCTGCTAACTCCTGCTGTACTTGCTGTGTCGCGTCATGACACACAGCTTGCAAGCGTTCGTCATCCATGCCTATAATCGCTGTCATACCGCCTGGACAGATAGTTCCCTCGGTGTGCATCAGACGCCCACGTTCGCGTACTAGAAGTGCGGCCTGTTTGAGGTCGAGTGCTCCAGACGCGACCAGAGCCGAATACTCACCAACACTGTGTCCCGCCGTGTAACTTGGTACAAGCGGATATGTCCATGATGGAGTATGCGGAGTTGGAAGAGTGAGTGCTTCTTGAAATGCGGCGAGAATGGCGAGGCTGACAGTAACAATGGCCGGTTGAGCATTGATCGTTTCGCGTAACGTTTCTTCGGGTCCTTGAAAGCAAAGCGTACTAAGCGAAATACCTACCGCCTCATCAACGGCTTCAAAGACCTGCTTTGCTGCTGGCGACGCGGCAAAAATATCGGCTCCCATGCCTACTGCCTGGCTTCCCTGCCCTGGAAAGAGAAAGGCAACTTTGGTTGTCATATCTATTCTACTTTGTATAAAGAGACGACGCCTCGCTCCTTCATGGAGATGAGAACGCCGTCTCTTGCCTTTTTACTGCTTCCTGGCGCGTGGCAAGAACACCTGACGCCCGCGATATTGCCCGCAATTGGGGCAGGCGTGATGCGATAAGCGAGGACGCTTGCAGTTTGGGCAAGCGACCAGCTGTGGTGTCGTCAGATGATGATGTGAACGACGGTCTCCCTGACGAGCAGGCGATGTGCGTTGCTTTGGTAATGCTCCCATGAGTGTATTCTCCTCTCCCACCAGTATCGTGTCCCGGCTGTGTGCCCAGGTCTACCTACTCGTGTTCTGCTGTTCGTTTGTTTATTATACGTCTTTTTGTAGTAACGCGCTTAGAGCACTGAAACGTTCATCAACCTCTGGCTTGCAATCGCAAGGACCAAGATTGAGGTCATGCCCACACTGTGAGCAGAGTCCCGCGCAATCCTCCTGGCACAACGTGACCATTGGTAGTTCAAGAAACACGCTCTGCCGTATCGCCTCTGTCAGGTCGATCAGATGATGGTCGTCGATAGGAAACACATCTTCTTCCTCAACGGGTGGAAGCGGCATTCCTGTCACGATATCTATCGTTGGGTAGAAGCGTTCCTCGAACGGTAGATGCATCGTTTGCTCAAATTGTTTCAAGCAGCGTGTGCACGTAAGTTCAAGAGTAACATCTGCCCAGCCATCGACCAGTAGACCCTGATTGACGCGGCGCATGCGTACTTTGCCAATGATTGGGCCAACGACCTTCAAGTCTTCGTCGAGCTGGACATTCTCTTCGTTAATATCTTCTGTCGATGAGGTCCCAACGGGGGACTTCATGAGTTGCGCCACATTATAGATCATGAAACTGCACATCCTTTCAATAAGCTACTAGATATGGAATGAGTAAAATAGGTCAAGTGATGCAGTGTGCATGATCCGAGTGTCTCTACTGGTGCCAGTCTATTATAGACAAGCTGTAACGGGGTGTCAAGTGGAGGGATGCGAGAAAAATAAATGGAAGACGAAAGACAAGGGAAGCATTACGGAATATGTTGTAGGGGTCTAATTCTATTACACCCTGTTGGCGACACACAATGTTCGAGGACATGTACCCGCATTTCGACATTCCTCCAACATGGTTAATCGCTAAGAGGGTGTAATGGAATTAGACCCCTACATGTCGATATGCAATAGTCGGCATGCGTGATGTCAATTTCTATGGGAATGTTGGACCGCCAATGGTATCGTTGGCGAGCGATGCGCGGCGTGGCTGTATCCCTTCCTGTAACTCCTGTTTGTCATCTTCCTCATCGTTGTCGTCTGCTTCGTATTGCGCATCTTCTTCGTGTCCGTCATCGTCGGAGCCTTGCATGGCGATACTCTCTAAGCCTCGGTCAATGCTGAGGATGGTACGGCTCACGTCAGTTTCGATGCTTGCCAGATGCTCTTTGAGGCCATGCAGTGTTTCGGAAACGTAGGCATCAGCATCGTTTTGAAGATGCTCTGTATGTCTTTTTGCCTGTCGTACCAGTTCCTGCGCCTGCTCTTCTGCTTGTCGTATCAGTTCTTGTGAGCGTCCTTCGGCGGCGCGTAGCAGTCCCTCGCGGTTCATCGCACGTTCAGACTCGGCTCGCGCACGCGATGCAATGTTCGCAGCCTCTGCGTTTGCCTGTGAAAGAATGCGCTCTTTATCTTGCACGATGCGCCGTGCCTGTTGAATCTCGTCGGGGATAACCGTGCGCATCTCGTCGATCACGCTCAGGATATCCGACTCTTTAATAATAATCTGATTTACCAGAGGCATTCTACGACTACTCGCAATCAGGTTTTCCAGACGGTCTAAAAGATAGAGAATGTCCATCACTTTACCCTGTATTTTTCTTGTAACGCTTCCAATACTGCAGCTGGTACCATGTCTTTGACATCCGCACCTAATCGTGTAACTTCTTTTATCAGAGATGAACTCACAAAAAGGTGTTCGAGGTTGGTCAGCAGGCAGACCGTTTCTATATCGGGTGCCAATTTCCTATTCATAAAATTTTGTTGTAGTTCGGCTTCAAAGTCGCCGGGAGAGCGCAAGCCCTTGACGATAGTGCTAGCACCTACTTTCGCCACAAAATCTGTCGTAAGTTCGGTGTACTTCTCGACACGTACATTGGTCAATTCTTCGGTGATAATGACCTTTTGCCAGAGAGTCAGGCGTTCGTCAACAGAGAAAAGCAGATTTTTTGCTGGCAAGGCGTAGACTGCGACAATCAGTGTGTCAAATAAGCGTGCAGCTCTACGCGCGATGTCCAGATGACCAATCGTTAAAGGATCAAAGCTCCCCGGATAGACCGCGATACGTTGGCTGCGCCTTTCCTCGTTGCTCACACGGGACCCCCTTTGGAATGCTAACATATGTACATGCGTATGACCTGAGAGAAATTGAAAGTTGCCCATATTAAACCATACGGATCAGCATTCAGCAATAGGGAAAGTTGTATGATGATCGTGTTGTGGTGGGGGCGCCCACCACATGGGGGCGCACCAAGCCCAGAAAAAAAAT
>CAXUHF010000045.1:6188-23946 GCA_964250765.1 uncultured Ktedonobacteraceae bacterium
GCGCAGCCCTGGTCCCAAGCACACGATCATCATACATATTTCAATGACCCACAAAATTTTGCCAGAAGAGGTGCATGCGTTCTCTGAGCATGGCGTGTTCTGGTTTGCGGAGATAGGGGTCGCTCTCCCAAAGTTTTTCGGCGAGTGAGCCAGCGAGTTCCACGAGCGGTGTGTCGCTCAGGCTCGCCATACGTAGTTCTGGCATACCGCTCTGCCGCACGCCAAAGAAGTCGCCGGGGCCACGAAGTCTCAGGTCTTCTTCAGAGAGTTTGAAACCATCATCGGTATCCTGGAAGACGCCGAGCCGTTCCTGCGCGCTTATGCTGGCGTCGGCACTCAGAACATAGCAGTAGGATTGATGCTTACCGCGTCCAACGCGCCCACGAAACTGATGCAGTTGCGACAGACCGAAGCGGTCAGCGTCCTCAATCACCATCACCGTCGCATTTGGAATGTCGATACCAACCTCAATCACAGAGGTTGCCACGAGAATATCTAGCTCATGGTCGCGGAACTGACGCATCACGGCATCTTTGTCAACCGCCTTCATTGCTCCATGAAGCAAACCTAACCGTTTATGTGGAAAGACCTCACGTTTCAATCGTTCGTATTCGCTTGTGGCCGCTTTGACCGCGAGCGTCTCTGACTCCTCGATGAGAGGACAAATGATAAACGCCTGTCGTCCCTCCTCGACTTGATGCACAATGGTTGTGTTCGCTTCAGTACGACGTGCTCCTGTACGCCAACGCGTGATAATTTTCTGGCGTCCAGGGGGAAGTTGGTCGATGATAGACACGTCGAGATCACCATAGAGGGTGAGCGCAAGTGTACGGGGAATGGGTGTTGCCGTCATAACGAGCATATGGGGATGATACCCCTTCTGACGCAGAGCGTCGCGTTGCTCGACACCGAAGCGATGTTGCTCGTCGATGATGACCAGACCGAGTTTTGCAAAGGCGACATCCTCCTGAATAAGTGCATGTGTTCCAATAGCAACGGTTGCCTCTCCACTTTCAAGGGCAGCACGACCCATTGTCCGTTCGCGTTGCTTTAAACTACCAGTGAGCAGAACCGTGCGAATACCAAAGGGTTCGAGCATAGCACTAATGCTACGTGCGTGCTGTTCCGCTAGGAGTTCCGTCGGTGCCATGATCGCGCCTTGGTAGCCGTTGATCGCTGCCATATAAAGAGCCGCCGCCGCAACCGCGGTTTTACCGGCACCAACATCGCCCTGTAGGAGACGACACATAGGTTGTGTGCGTTCAAGATCATGAAATATTTCATGCAGCACGCGCTGCTGAGCGTTCGTGAACTTGAAAGGTAGCGTAGCCTCGAACGGTTCTTCAACCGCAACGGTTGACCAGAGCGTATTTCCTATGGGCTGTGACTCGACTATCGTTGTCTGTTGCGATGGAGAGGGAGCATTCATAAAAATCTTGCTGAGATCGACGGAGAAGGCGTTACCCTGTTCCACCTGCTGTTTCCAACGACTGCGCCGCTCCTGCATGCCTAGCTGAATTAAGAATAACTCGTCGAATGCGAGGCGGCGGCGAGCCGCGGCGAGCATCTCCTCGCTTTCAGGGTAGTGAATGTGCGAAATCGCGTCCGGTAAAGGCAAAAGCTGTCCTGCTGCACGTATCATAGGTGGCAGATGGTCGGGTAGCATCGCGGCATAACGATCTACCACCCACTTGGTGAAGCGTCGCAACGTCTTCGCGGGCAATCCTTCTGTGAGTGAATACGTAGGCACGAGGCGTCCTGTATTGAGCAAATCACCCGAATCGGGTAATTCGTGTGTGCGTACCGAAAACTCAATCTTGTTGCCAAAGCGTTGTTTTGTGCCTGTCACTACGAGATACGAGCCTTTCGCGGCAAGCAACTGTTTTTGGAGATAGCCTTGATTGAACCAGGAGACGCGCAGTTTTCCTGTATCGTCAGAAATAGTGGCGTAGGTAATTGTGCGTCCTCCACTCGTACGCTTGGTCTCAACCTCCCAGATCATGCCAACTGTAGTCACTAACTCGTTGAAGGGAATGCTCGCAATCTTTTCCAGTTTGCTATAATCGCGGTGTTCGCGTGGATAGTAGAAGAGCAGATCACGTACCGTGCGAATACCGAGTGCATGCAATCGTGTCGCTACTGAGGGACCCACGCCAGGAACGGCGGTCACATCTGCCGTTAAAAGTGTCATTACCGTATGCCCCTGTGTCATCCCTGCTTCCAAGCGAATCGATTGCGAGGTTGATTGTATTGTCGCTATAGTTTTTGGGAGTGCGCGTGTCGGCAACGCTGACTTCACGGGTATTTCTACTTTTTGTGTTTCCGGTGAAACTTGCACAGCTTTTGACTGCAAACTACTTGCCCTTGTAGCCTTCTCCGCGCTAGGAGCTATGCTTGTATGCTGTGCTTGTTGTTGCTTTTCTAACGCTGGTGCTACATAGT
Organism: uncultured Ktedonobacteraceae bacterium; assembly: GCA_964250765.1. Lineage (GTDB taxonomy): Bacteria > Chloroflexota > Ktedonobacteria > Ktedonobacterales > Ktedonobacteraceae > JBBQVS01. The sequence continues at coordinate 8,631 of CAXUHF010000045.1, forward strand.
GCTCTTGTGTGGGATGAGAGGAGGGAGTCCTACTTTCGTTCATATCATTTAGAATTGCTAATGCCGAGCGTATGCTCGCGGCACGTTGCATTGGGTCCTGTTTGCGGTATCCTATTAAGTACTCCATAAAAGAGTGGATGGGCGTAATATCCATCCCCACCTGTTTATAGGCTGCCGTCGTATCCTCTGCCCAGCGTGTCGCAAACACCTCAAGCCCACCAGGTTTGATCGCTTGATCTTGATGGTTCATACGTTGCTCAAACAACAATATTTTTTTTGCGCGCTCAATATATTCAGTAACTGTAGATGACATTTGATTTGACATAACGTTCTATTGCTTCGCTATCTCTATTATTCATTGCTTTGTATCTCATAATAGAGGCTAATTGGAACACATGTCAAGACTTTTTAACGGGAGGTGTTTCTCACTTTAAATGAGCAAAATACTCTATGAGGAACTTGCGAAAGGTGTGTGCTGCCTGAGAGAGATAATGCTCTTGATGCCAAGCCATGCCAAATGTTCGCTGACAGGTCGGATTCGTTAAGCGAAGTGAGCATAAGCCTTGCTCATCAATCCGTTTCTGTCCAAGTGCGGGCACGAACGCCACACCAAGATGAGCTTTGACGAATTCTAGGAGGGCCGCAGGCTCATCTATCTCATAGGCAATGCGAGGAGCGAAGCCTGCCTGTTGACAAAAGTTGTCTATCAGATCGCGGAGATCGTCGCCGACTTTTTCAATCACTACAGCTTCATGAGCAACTTCACTTAAGAGAATGCTGGAATGTTTAGCGAACCTATGATCAGCTGGGACGACGAGGAGAATTTCTTCGGTTAGTAACGTCCTCCATTTGATACTGGGCTTGAGAAGCGGGGTGGAAAGAAAGCAGAAGTCACATGCACCCGTTTCAAGTTGCTGCGGCATTTCAGACGGCGAGCGTTGGGATAGGTGAAAGTGAACGGAAGGGTGGAGAAGTTGGAAGCTATGGAGTAGGTCTGGGAGCCAGTGAAGTGAAGCTGCAACCAACGAAATCTCTCCATGTTCAAGACCAGCCATATCTCGTACCTGTCGTTGCCCCTCTTCCAATTCATAGAATATCGTATTGATATGCTCAAGGAAAGCTTTGCCGAACTGGTTCAGCCGAATAGAGCGTCCTTGCCGCTCAAAGAGCGTAACTCCAACTTCTTTCTCCAAGCGACGAATCGTTTTGCTAAGCGATGGCTGCGAAATGAAGAGTTCTTCTGCTGCCTTCGTCACGTGTTCCACCCGTGCCACGACTTGAAAATAGCGTAATTGAAGAAGATCCATACTTTTTTCTCTTTCCCATTCATAACTTTACGGTTATGGTTATATATCTTATTATGTCTTGCTCGGCTTTGTTCAGTCAAGATAGAATGGACGTGTTGCTGGACATCCAGCGAAAACTCTGATGGTGGAAGACACTGAAAAAAGGAGATACGTTCATGGCGACAGAAAAACGTACGATTGCAGTTCTTGGTGCAGGCAATATTGGTGGCACTTTGGGACCTAAATGGGTTGAGGCTGGACATCAGGTGGTGTTTGGCGTGAGTGATCCGAATGGAAAGCACGCACAGACGCTACGTAGCAAGCTAGGCGATAAAGCTGTGATTGGAACGGCTGAGGATGCGTTGGGTCACAATCCAGAAGTTGTGTTGCTCGCTCTTCCAGGACCTGTAGTAGATACGATTATTACCGATTATGCAAAGCAACTCGATGGTCGCATCATTATCGACGCGGCAAACCGTAGTCTGGGAAACGAAACAATGAATAGCTTTAAGACGCTGCGTGAGCAAACGCCCAATGCGCTTCCCTTCCGTGCCTTTAATATCTATGGTTCAATAAATTTCGAGCAACCACAGTTCGCACAAGGAACTGTGAGCCTCTTCTTCTGTGGACCCGATGGTGATGCACGTGCCAAGGTCGAGCAATTGATTACCGATGTTGGCCCCGAACCAGTATATGTAGGTGGTGTCGATCAAGTCGGTGTGGTTGATGGTGTGACGAAACTCTGGGTCGCGCTTGTTATGGGACAAAAACGGGGGGGACATACCGCCCTCAAACTCCTGACGAACTAACAACGCAGACATACGCTTTCTAAAGTGTACCACTTCATTGTGTCACTTTGGAAAGCATTTTCGTGAATATCTGTCCATTATTCGTATGGAGGAGAAAGGACGAAATGGCGAGCGACAACGCGCAAGTAAAACACGAAACGATGATCTTTGATCCCCGTCAGCTTGAAACCCTGCGCACACACATTCAAGGAAGTGTATTGATTCCAGGCGATCAGGGATATGATAAAGCGCGTCAGACATGGGATGTAAAGACGTTTGACCAGCATCCTGCAATAATTGTCTTGCCTACAGATACATCGGATGTACAATCTGCTGTCGCCTTTGCACGGAAGCAAAATCTCCCTATCGCCGTACAGGGAGGGGGACACGGACATCCATACCCCGCGGACGATGCGCTCCTGATCAATTTTGCGAACATGACCAACGTCCAAGTCGATGCAAAAACAGCGACTGCATGGCTAGAGCCAGGAGTATTGTCTAAAGCGTTAGTTCAGTCTGCACACGCCTGTGGTTTGGCTCCGCTCAACGGCTTCGCAGCATCTGTGGGCGTTGTTGGCTACATGCTTGGCGGAGGTATTGGTTGGTTAGCACGCCAGTATGGTCCTGCCGCCGTGAGCATACGTTCGGTTGAGTTGGTGACAGCGGATGGGCATCTCTTACATGTCAATGAGTCCACTCATCCTGATCTTCTATGGGGTCTGCGTGGAGGGGGCGGAAACTTCGGGATTGTGACCGCGCTTGAATGTGCACTGTATCCAGTCAACGATATCTTTGCGGGTCAGGTAGCTTACCCAATTGAGCAGGGAAAAGCTGTCTTGAGCGCATACCTAAAATGGACAGAGACCGTCCCTGATGAATTCACCTCGGCTCTGCGCATCACCCATTACCCAGATAGTCCTGATCTGCCACCACCGTTGCGTAATACGTCGGTAATCACCGTCATGGCTTGCTACAACGGAGAGGCTGCACAAGGAGAAGCATTGCTCTCCCCGATGAGGACATTGGGAACAGCACTCCTCGATACATTTGCTCAAATTCCCTACTCACAGGTTGCTACGATTTCCAACGACCCGGACGTCGCGTCACCGCTCTTTCTGTACAACGAAAGTGGAGCGTTTCAGACCTTTACGCCTCAAGACATCGAGGCTCTTGTCGATATCGCAGGGAAGCGCGAATCTGGGATCTTCCAGACTGAGATACGGCAACTTGGCGGCGCACTCGCGCGTCAATCTGAAGATGCGATGGCGTTCAACTGTCGCCAAGCAAAATTTTACCTGGATGTGCAGGCGACAGCTCCTTCGCCTGAGCAACTCAAAGGGGGAAAACAATCGATAGCAATGCTGAAGCAACGTCTCCAATCAGAGATAATGGGAGAAACCCTCATCAATTTTCTAGATGCTGCGAATGTCGGTCCTTACCTCACACGAATTGCCTATACATCGGCAAACTATGAACGATTACGTGCTCTCAAGGAGAGATATGATGCGAAGGATGTCTTTCGCTTCAACCACAATATATCTCCTTCTTGATACATGAAGACTGTGCCTGCCATCTTCAAGTTCTTTCGAGAAGGATGTTTCTCACGTGTGAGAAACATCCTTCTCGAAAGAGGAGAGAAGTAGCTGCCAAAAATGGCCTTTTCGGACTACTTCACAACTCAATGCATGAAAACCGCGTTGCCAGACGTATATATCTATAGCAAGACACATTCAATGACTACTCTCCTTACTATTGTGTTTTTACTATGTAAAACAAAGACAATCATCTAACACAAATATCTTAGCGGGTGTTCGATGTCTAAGGTGGAAGTGGGGCGACAGTATAACGAATAAATGAAAATGAATGGGGGGAATACGCAATGGCAACAACAGGTGAATTGCGTGCGATTATCGAGCTATTGGAACTGGTTGACATCGGGGATGCCGCTAGTTATTTGGGAGAAGAGACAATCGTGGAGAGTGAATATACCAACGATTCTGTGCAAGAGAATCAAGCGAATTTTATTGCTCATACCGAGACATGTGATTGTGTCTCCTGTCACATTCTTAAATCGTAGCATGGTTTAACATGTGAATGGGGCCTACATTCCTGCATTACAGGAATGTAGGCCCCATTCACATGTTATGAATAACGTGCCTCTAGTAATATTTTGATACGTTTCTCAATATGTGGCATGCCACAGGCGCGCAACTGATCAACGACCCTCGGCACGTCATATTCGACTCGGTGATGTTCGGCCTGCCAGACTTTATCCTGCCATGTCAAAATACCATATGAGGCGCGATGGTCCTCGTCGCGAGGTAGGCCACAACTTCCTGTATCCAACAAGAGCATATTGCGCCAGCGTCGTTGGTAAGCGATGTGCAGATGTCCAAAGGCGATAGCACCTACCGTAGAGGGCACAGGGTCCAGCAGACGCTCTAACTCTTTGTCTGTTGAGGTGGGAAAAATTGTGTCTTCCTGGTTAAGTGGATTAGCATGAACGACGAGTACATCACTGCCGTTTGGATTAGTGACACGGTGCGATGAAGGCAGCTTATCGAGATAATTTATGCCTGCCTCTCCGATTTGTTCACGCGTCCAATCAACAATGTCGCGCTTCTTCGTTCCCTTTTTTGGCCGTTGTGTGGTAACGTCTACGTCTACGTTTCCTTGAATGACAGGACAGTTCAATGCCTGTAACGTTTCTAATACTTCCCGTGGGCAAGGGCCATTTAAGCAAAGGTCGCCAGCGATAACAAGAGTATCTAGTGCTGGTTGTTGAGCGATATGTTCTAATACCGCTTCTAACGCGACCTGATTCCCGTGTATATCCGAGATAATAGCGATACGCATGTGGTGTGATATCCTGATTATCATAATATGCAATGTCAGACAGAAAAGTCATATGTAGTATACCGCAAAAGAGGAGACAAAACTATTATGTTGCATCGTATCGGCGTTATCTCAGATACACACGTTCCGCGTTTCAAACATATACCAGACGCGGTATGGCAACACTTCGCCGATGTCGAGCATATTCTGCATGCGGGTGATCTCTCGGTGCTTTCAGTAATTTCTGAGCTAGAAACGATTGCACCTGTGACGGCGGTTCAGGGCAATGTCGAGACGGAAGAAGTCATACTCAAACTCCCGATTAAGCGTGAACTAGTGATAGGTCCATGTAAAATAGGCATGGTGCATATCCTGGGTGACTCAAAAACACATGCTCGCGTGGCACGACGCGAATTTCCAGATGCACGCGTCGTCATTTTCGGACACAGCCATATTCCCTACAATCAGGAATACGATGGACAACTCGTCTTTAATCCCGGCAGTGCTAATGATCGTCGTCGTCAGCCCACCTGTAGTATTGGTATACTCACCATTGACGACGAAATCAATCGTGTACATGGAGAAATTATTTTGTTGTGAAGAATGCCTCTTCTGGAGATATGAGATGAATATTCAACCTTTCAGCATTCATGTTGCTCAAGATACCCTTGATGACTTGCGCGAACGCTTAGCTCATACTCGATGGCCCGATGAGATTGAGGGAGCTAGCTGGAATTATGGGATGAACCTAGAGTATCTCAAGACCTTGGTGGCGTACTGGCAGAATCAATTCGATTGGCGAGCACAGGAGGCAAGGCTCAATCAATTTGCGCAGTTTCGCGCTGATATTGATGGTTTTGGTATCCATTTCATTCATGAGCGCGGTCAGGGACCGAAACCGTTGCCCATTCTTCTCACACATGGCTGGCCTGGCTCGTTCTTCGAGATGATCAAGATGATTCCTCTGCTGACCGATCCAGGGAGTCATGGAGGCGACCCTGCGGATTCGTTCGATGTGATCGTTCCGTCACTTCCGGGGTTCGGATTCTCTGATCGTCCCTCCGTTGGAGGCATGACGAGGACAAAAACTGCCGAGCTATGGGCCAGACTAATGACGGAGGGCCTCGGCTACGCCCGCTTCGCCGCCGCAGGTGGAGACCTTGGTTCTGGCGTTACACAGCGCATAGCTCTAGCGCACCCTGATTTCCTCGTTGGCATCTACCTTACGTTCCTTGGCTCTTCCTTCTTGAGTCCTGACCAACCCGATCTGTCGAAAGCGGAGCAGCACTACCTGCATGCTGTTGAGCAGTGGTCGAAACAGGAAGGTGCCTATTCGTTGATCCATGCCACGAAGCCGCAAACACTCGCATATAGCTTGAACGACTCACCCGTCGGTCTGGCATCGTGGATCATCGAAAAATTCCGCTCGTGGAGCGACTGCGATGGCGAAGTCGAGCGACGTTTTAGCAAAGATGAGTTACTCACCAACGTCATGATCTACTGGGTAACCGAAACGATTTCTTCTTCGATTCGCACCTACTACGAGAACACCCATGCCTCGTCGCCGATGGAAACAGGGCAACACATTGACGTTCCAACAGGATTTGCCCTTTTTCCAAAGGAAATAAATCTGCCGCCTCGTGAATGGGCTGAGCGCGGCTTGAACATACAACGCTGGACTCAGATGCCACGAGGTGGGCATTTCGCGTCGCTAGAGGAACCGGAACTGTTGGTCGAGGATCTGCGTGCGTTCTTCCGCCCCCTGCGTCACCTCGTATCAGGCTAGTGCACTATTATATTTTCACTAGAGAGCGATCAATGCTGGCAAGCGTAGGTTTGCCAGCAAGAGCCATCGCCATTTCTAGCTCGCCATGTAGAAGTTTTAGCACGCGCTCCACTCCTGCTTGTCCATCAACTGCGAGACCCCAGAGGATGGGACGCCCAACCAGGACGGCACGCGCTCCCAACGCGAGAGCTTTGAGCACATCGGTGCCGCGCCGTATACCACCATCTATATAAACCTCGCAACGACCTGCGACAGCCTCGACGATCTCTGGTAATGCCTCGATGCTCGCTATTGCTCCATCGAGTTGGCGTCCTCCATGATTGGAGACGATAATACCCTCTACTCCATGTTCAACCGCGAGTAAGGCATCTTCCGCCGTCAAAATACCTTTAAGCAAAATTGGCATAGTCGTGAGCGAACGTAGCCAGGGAATGATATCCCATGTTACCGCGGCATGCATACCCGTTTCTTGCGCATATTTGCCCGTAAAGTTTGCCGCGACAAGTGGTGGTGGTGGAATAACAAATTTGTTGCGTACATCACGTTCGCGCTTGCTGACATGTGGCGTATCGACGGTAAGGACAAGGGCGCGATAGCCAGCTGCCTGAGCGCGTTGTACCAACATCACTGCCGCGTCTTTCTCTTCATACATATATAACTGGAACCAGAGTGGACCCGTCGCGGCCTGTGCAATCTCTTCGAGGCTCTTCGTAGCAACCGTACTAGCGATCATTAACGTATCTACAGCACCCGCTCCACGCGCTGTTGCACACTCGCCCTCTGGATGCGCCATACAGTGAAGGGCACTCGGTGCAATCAAAATAGGCATATTTACAGGCGTTCCTAAAACGGTTGTGCGTGTATCAATCTTGCTCACATCGACAAGGAAACGTGGACGTAAGCGAATATGCTCAAAGGCTTCGCGGTTGGCACGTAGCGTTACCTCGTCGTCGCTACCTCCATAGTAGTAGTCCCACACTGGTTTCTCTAAGCGTGTCTGTGCAAGGGCCTCATACTCACTGATATTAATTGGCGTCTCCAATGACGTATCCTTTCGCGTGCTGCAATGATTATTCTTCCAAACGGTGTAGGGACCGATTTATCGCGTCCTGAGAGAGGGATGGCGAAGGGGCAACGCGTGGGCGATAATGCATTTTGCCAAACGTGTTCCCCGCCTACCCCAGGACACGATAAATCGGTCCCTACAAGTGATGTACATTATAGATTCCTCACTCATGCGTCAGCAAGACGCCCGGACGCATGTCTTTGAGGTGAATAAAGGTGTTGCCTGTTTGTATATCGCTAACAACATAGTTGATGAACGAGTGCGAAAGTGCATCAGGGTTTTTCTTTCTATACATACGTTCGATAGCCCAGAATGAATAATTATTGGAAGATGCAAGGCTAGCTGTGGGAGCATTGCAGCCTAGGGCAATAGACGTAGCTATTGCATTCGTTTTTGTCGCATTTTAATTGTAATCAACGCTTTATTAATCTATAATTGAAAGTGAAGCGATTGCGTTGCTCTTTAGTTCAATGTAACGCTATGAGAAGGCATTTGTGTTCTGCTGTGTATCAAACTGCTGTAGGTCGTCATGTTCACAAGCCTCTATCAACACTAGAAAGGAAGCATGTAAATGAGCATTCAGACCCTCTCTCGTCAACAGGTTCAGTCTACCAAACCATTAATTGAAGGCAAGAAATTTGATACTATCTTTTGTCTCTCGGTCCTCTGGTTACTTGGTGGCACTTTTACTGATGCGTGGGCGCATAATAACATTCCTCGGCTCGAAACGTTCTGGACACCTTGGCACGCAATTCTCTACTCAGGATTACTATTTCTCATTGCGAGTGTTATGACTGTGCTCGTCATCAATCGGCGCCGCTGTAATAGTTGGTTACAAGCTATTCCACAGGGATATAAGCTTGCCTATCTAGCACTAGGATTAATGGTTCTGGACGGACTAGGTGATATGACGTGGCACCTGCTCTTTGGTGTAGAGCAAAATCTTGATGCGCTTTTCAGTCCTACACATCTCACTGGGTTGGTCTGTATAGGTCTGTTTGCTACCGCTCCTCTGTACTCGATGTATATTCGCAAAGTAACTCCTTCCTCCTTTAGCGACTACTTTCTCCTTGCCACAGCATTTTTGCTACCATATGTTTTAATTGTGAATACCTCTCAGCCCTTCAGCGTCTTCGCTGAGACGTGGCCTACGACGACTCCACTCACCTTTAGTACTGGACAACTGGCTGGCATTGGGAGTATGGTCATTCAAACAGTGTTATTTACCTTCTTTGTGTTGCATGTAACACGATTTTGGACATTGAAGCCCGGCATGTTTACCTACATACTGGGTGTTGTTGCCACCTGTCTATCCGTTATGAACCAGATGTGGTTTACCATTCCTGTTTTTATTCTTGGTGGTCTGATCATAGACGGTGCCTATTGGTACTTGAAACCTTCCTCAACACGCATTCTACAAATGCGTATCTTCTCTGCTATTGCTGCTGGTGCTCCTTATGCCGTATATATGATTTGGGTTTCCAGTACAATGCACGTCGTGTGGACAATGCATATGCTCATCGGTAGTGTGTATGTGCTAGTGATGATTGGATGGAGTCTATCGTATCTCTCCTATCCCCCACAGCGTCCAGCGACAACTGATACAGTTCTCGAAGAGAGTAAATAGGAGTTTTCAATAAATGCAGGAAGCCTATAAGTTCCCTTAAGGCTCAAATAGGAATAAGGGCACCCGCAAGGGGATGCCCCTCCCATACACGAATTTTCCTCCCACAAGGTCTCGTCGTATGGGAGGGGCATCCCCTTGCGGGTGCCCTTGCCTTATCGGAGATATATCCCTTTTGCCTGATGTTAGCACCTATAAGGGAACCCTTGCGGTCTCCTTGCTTTCCCTCAATAGATGGAAACCTATTAACTTCTCCCAATGTACTCTTGTCCACCCATATACGAACGCAATGCATCAGGGATACGTATCGTACCATCCGCTTGTTGATGCGTCTCTAAGAGAGGTATCAGGATGCGTGGCGAGGCGATAGCTGTGTTATTGAGGGTGTGCACAAACTTGACTCTGCCTTCTTCGTCACGATAGCGCACGTTGACGCGACGTGCTTGCCACTCGTGGAAGTACGAGCATGAATGCGTCTCCCGATAGCGTTGTTCGCTCGGTACCCAACATTCGATATCATACATTCCGACCTTGCCATCGCCCATGTCGCCTGTACACACATTGACGACACGGTAGGGCAGTTCAAGTGCCTCGATCAACTCTTCCGAGTTGCGGAGTAGCTGTTCGTGCCACGTAACCGATGTATCATGGTCAGCTTTACAAATGACATATTGCTCAACCTTGTTGAATTGGTGAATGCGGAACACACCCCGCGTATCTTTGCCATACGTGCCCGCCTCTTGACGGAAGCAAGGGCTAAAAGCCACATAGGTAATCGGTAACTCCTCGGCCTGAAGAATTTCATCCTTGTACATGCCTGTGATTGGTACCTCGGCGGTGCCCACCAGGAAGGTATCCTGCCCCTCGATAGTATACACTTGATCGCGTCCCTTAGGAAATTGACCATTGCCAACAAAGCAAAAGTCGCGTGCCATCGCTGGTACAATCAATGGTGTAAAGCCTTTACGGGCGATGCGATCAAGCGCGAAGTTCATCAAGGCTAGCTCAAGACGTGCTGCATCACCCTTCAAGATATAGCTACGCGAACCCGCGACCTTAACCGCGCGTTCGATGTCCACCATGTTGTGCTTCTGCATGAGATCATAATGATCAAGCGGCGTGAAATCGAATGTAGGTTTCTCTCCCCAATGTTTGATCGGCACGTTATCATTTTCATCCTTGCCAACAGGAGACTTTGGGTCAGGGATATTTGGAACGGTTAAAAGCAGTTGGTACCGTTCCTCTTGTAAGGCGGTCAATTGTGGCTCTCGCTCTTTTAACTGTGTGGAAAGTTGCTTGCCTTCGGCAATCAGTGTGTTGCGTAACTCAACATCCTTCGCTTTTGCCGCCTCCTGTACGCGCTTCGAGAGTTGATTTTGCTGTCCACGCATCTCTTCAATCTCGTGTTGGAAAGTGAGGACCTGACGGTCAAGAGCGAGTAGCGCGTCAACGTCAAGGGGATTGTTTTTGAGACGTGCTGCCTCTTTTACGACCTCTGGATTGCTCCGAATAAACGCTAGATCAAGCATGATATACTCCTTTTTTACATTTCTCAATACAATAAAAAAAGCGTCACCGTCCACTACAGGACGACGACGCTGGATACGCGGAATCGTGGTACCACCTTACTTTTTCTGGCTTTTCTGCCAATGTAGAGAACGGACATTGCTTCGCTCGTCCGTGGGCGCAATGAATTGCTGCCCCTACCGTTTTTGCCTAAAGCCAGAACTTCTTATTGCCCGATAACGGAGGCACCGTTGACGTTTCTCACGTATGCTCGTGGGTGGATTTCACTGCTCATAGATGCTTGCTGCGTCGCACCAGCCCGCAGTTCTCTATTGCATACGAGAAGTTACTTGTCCCACTCATCGCAAGTATTGTTGTTTTACTGTCGCTAGGATAGCAGTCGGTGTGTGATTTGTCAATGGCCCTACAACTTCCATACCTGCACATTGCTGACCGTGACATCAATTGGAGTTCCTGCATTGATTGCAACAACGCCGATCTTGCCTTTTTGCAACGTGCTATCTGTAGCACTATCGACATACTGTCCATTTGCGAAGAGCAGGTAATGAGTATCTTGAGCGATAACCGTCAGCGTGTTCGATTGTCCAAACGATGGTGTGATCGCGCTGCTAAAGCCTTGTACAAGCGTTTTCGCTTTGCCGCTTGTACCATACACATCGAACGCGTATGAGCCATCAGTGCCAATGCGAAAGAGGTCATATGCTGTATTGTCGTTACTCACGCGGAACAGGAGGCCCGCTTGCCCAGGATTGCCCTTGTTGATGGTAAGGTCTACCTGATAGGCAAAGTTGCTGAATTGTGTATCTTCCGCGATACACGGTTGGAAGTAGCCCTGTTGAACTTCGCTTGCATGATAGTTACTATCGGTGAACGTACAACCTGTATTAATAGTAGTCGATCCCTCATCCCACTTGCCATCGCCCTTGTTGTCGCTAAGCGTATTGTTGAACGCGGGTGTCCCACTGGTGGACTGTGTGTACACATCACCTAATGAGGTTGCTGTCGCCGTTGCATTATCAAAGGTCGCGGTAGCCGCTGTGGTCGTATCAGCTTGACTCGTCGCTGTTGCTTCGATGTTTGCTTGCGCCGTGCCAAATGCTTGTGCCGTGCCCTGACTTTGCGCTTGTGCTGTATTAACACTACTTTGTGTTGAGCGCACTACAAATGTCGCGCCCGCGTGTAGCGTTGTACGATATTGTCGTGCTGAACTAAATACGACAAGTCCCATACCTCCAGCAATCAGGACGCATGCAAGCAGCCACAAGAGTACTCTGAATGCAGGCGAAAGAGTGTCGCGGCGTCGATAATTCTGTTGTACAGAAGGCCATACGAGGCGTGTAGTTTCTACTACAGGCATAGCCTCGGTTGTATCGGTAGGTGAAACCGTGCTAGGAGGTGGAAACTGGCTCTTATCCGACATGGCTCTTTTCGCTCTAACCCTTATCAGGCTTCCTCATTTTTTCGTCAAGTGAGATGTGCTACAGCGCGATAGTAACACATCTCTTTTAGGCTTACAAGGTCCAGACTTGCGCGTTTTTAAAGGAGACGTCGGTGGTTGTTGATGCATCGCTGGCAAAGACACCAAGTATACCAGAACTATAGGTGCTATCGCTGGCACTACCTACGTATTGTTTATTAATATAGAGGTAGAGTATACCTCCTTTTGCCACAACTGCCAGCATATTGGTTTGCCCTATTCCAGTCTTGATGGCAGTACTTGTGTCATCAGCAAGAGTTGTGTTATGCGTTGTATCCTTCGAGACTACGAGTCTGTAGCCGCCACTTTGGTCAATGCTAAACAGGTAGAATTGTGCGAGATCACTGTCACTATTACCACGGAAAACCAAGCCCCCTTCGTCACCTTGATTGATGGTCATCTGCACCTGAAACGCGAAGTTGCTAAAATTCGAGGTGCGTGCGAAACAGGGGAAGTAGAAATTTTTCGAGAAGAGGGTGGAGTGATAGGTTCCACCATTAAAGCCACAGCCACCACCATCAGTTGTATCATTGACATCCCAGTTGTTGTTATCCTGTGCAGCAAGGGAAGAACTAAGTGCGGGTGTGCCTTGTGTTGCCTGTGTATAGATAGCTTGCAACGCCGTCGCGGTCGCTTGCACTTGAGCCGTCGCTTGTGCTTGAGCTGTCGCGGTAGCATTCGAGTATGCAACGGCGGTACCTGTAGCCTGCGCGTTGGCAACGTTGGTAGCGCGTGCCTCACTCGTCAAAAGAGTTTGCACGGTAGCGGTCGCCTGAGCATGTAATTGTGCTGGACGAGCAACTGTGGAATAATAAATCAAGCCAACGCCACTAGAGACAAGTAGTAGGGCCAAAATGAGGATCAGCGCGGTAATACCCCGCGAGAGTCCTGTTTTCGTTTGTCTTTGGATTGGATATGGTATCTGAGGTTGTGGTAGCGGAAATGGTGCCCCATACATGGGTACCTGCTGTACATTCCCCGCATTCATAGGAAACATACCACTGTTTTGTGGTGGCGGTGGTGGTGTCAGGAATAATGGCGTTTGTTGTTGTGGTGTATATGGTGGTGGAAATTGTGTTGGCGTCTGAGACGGTGTTTGTGCTGGTGAAGTTGGATAGCGGAGTGTTTGTGTCTCCAACGGCACTGCTGGTATAGTTGGTTCGGTACCACCATTTTGACCATAACTTCTGCTTGTTGCGGTAGGGTATTCCTGGTAGATAGGAGAAGTAGGTGTAGAGGGAACACTGCTCTCCTGAATTGGCCCAAGGACTAATTGTGGTGTCTCTGCACCTGTAGAGTTCTCTTGGGTTTCAAGCGATAGAGGAGCAGTCGTTGTGCCTGTAGGAGTGCCTGTTGCTAATGGTTGTGTTGGGATATGAGGTACAAATGCTCCGCAACGAGGGCACGTTGTAACATCTTGTGCTATTTGTAGACCGCAGTTTGTACAGTGCTTCATGAGTATTTCTATCTTGCTTTCTCAACTATGGGGTCAGGCATTCCACACTTGTGCTTGTTCAAACGATATTTCAGTTGCATCCTGATAATCTTCCGCGAAGACACCTATTTGACCACCCGCGAAAGTTCCATCATTTACCGAATCGGTGTAGAGCGAGTTGACGTAGAGCGTGATTGTCTTACCTCGTGCAAGGACCGCGATAAGGTTGGGTTGATTGAGGTCGGTTTTGAAATTGACACTGGTACCGTCAAGCAAACGTTTAGCATTCTTCGCTTGTTTATCAACATACACATAGAGATCATATCGGCCCGTACTACGGTCAAAGCGTAGCAAGTAATACTTTGAGTTTACTGGGTCGGAGCGAAAGAGAATGCCACCATAGGTGCCTTGCAGGAAGGTCATCTTTACCTGGAAGAGGAAATGCGTGAAGTTAGTGGCTTTCGCTGCGCAATCATAGAAGAAGCCACTTTCTGTTTCAGAGACATGATAGGTACCGTTCTTAAAGGTACAATTCGCGTTCGTATCCCAATTATTCGTGCTAGGACTTGAAAGCGGATCGTTAAGCAAGTCAGGCATTTTTGCAGTAATTTTTGTATAGTCATTAATCGGCTGCGTACTTGGAGTGCCTGTTGCCCCTGCTTGTGCGGTAGTGGTTGCCCCCGCTAACACCGTACTTTTTGCACGTGCTCCTGCCGTTGCTGTTGCTTGAACTGCATGCTGTTGGGGTTGGTAAACAGTTGCATAATAGAGTATGCTACCGACGATTATGAGAAGTGCGAAAGCTGCGATGATGATTGTTGCTATAAGTGGGCGACGTGACGAGCGGCGAGGTGCTGGCGGAGTGATGGGGAATTGGCCTCGCGTTCCATAATAGGGTACATTTGGTACATAAGGCGGTGGTGGATTTGATTGAGCAACATACTGATTATTTCCGTAAGTTAGTGGTTCTTGCCCTTGCATGGGTGGATAGTTCGTGAAGTTGCCACCTTGATTGATGCCTAAATAGGATGGCTGAACAGGTGGTGGAGGTGGCGCGATGAACTCGGTAGGCGTACTAGTTCCCTCCAATGGATAGGGTTGTGAGCCGAAGTTTTCTGCGGTTGGAATGGAGACGGTGAGGATTAACGCTCCAAGTGGACCCCCACTGGTAGCTTGTTGCCCCTGTCCCTCAAGACGAATCTCTTGTCCAGAGTGAATTCCAGGTGGAATGGTGACAGGTATCACCCGACCATTGGAGAGATTGAGCATACGTGTGGTGCCATAGTTGGCTTCATTCTGGCTTATCGCTAGTGTAGCGCGGAGATCGCCCCCTTGCTGACCGTAGTATCCGCTCGCCGACATTATTTCCCTCGACTCCTAAAGCTGGTAGAAACAGTATAGCATAGCAAACGAGTGATGAAAACATGTGAGCGACACAAGAAAAAATTTTTTTAGCAGGAGAAAAACAAAAGCAAAAAACACATATTTTTTT